>JAFRBD010000025.1 GCA_017405065.1 Ruminococcus sp.
AACTGGGATGATCAGTCAGATGTCGTTGTTGGTGCGCTCGTTGAATTCCTTTGTAAAGTAAACGATGTTAACGCCGTGCTGACCCAGCGCGGGGCCTACAGGCGGAGCCGGAGTCGCTTTTCCGGCAGGGATCTGTAACTTGATTAATCCTGTTACTTTCTGAGCCATGGTTATTTCCTCCTATATTCGTGGTAGATGGCGGAGCATGAGATTTACTCCTCCCACAAGGGACGCGCGTCCCTCATATATAAAGCGATCGCTTTATAATCTGTGTTCTTAGCTTTCCGTAATACATATCATTGCGAGGCACATGCATGTGCCGTGGCAATCCCCTTGTCGGAGAAGCCGTATAGGGAGAATCACCCTGCGACACTTTGTGGAATTCCCACAGCCGCTCAGTCGCTCCCTCGGAATGACTGCTGACGGAATAGCTGTCAATCTTCTAACTTCTCGGCTTGATTCAGCTCGAGCTCGACCGGCGTCTCTCTGCCGAACATGGAAATGGTGACCTTGACGTAGTTGTTGTCGGTGTCAAGCTCTTCGACGATACCGATGAAGTCTTCCAGCGGGCCGTCGATGATGCGAACCTGATCGCCGACCTCGTAGGAAACCTCTACGACACGGCTCTCCACGCCCATCTTATAAACCTCAGACTCGGTCAGCGGAACGGGCTTGGAGCTCGGTCCGACAAATCCGGTACAGCCGCGGATATTGCGCACGACATACCATGTCTCGTCGGTATAGACCATCTTGACAAAGACATAGCCCGGATAGATCTTGCGCTCCACTTCCTTCGAGGAGCCGTCCTCCTTGATCTCGGTGACGATCTCGGTAGGGACCCTGACGTCGGGGATCATATCCTGCAGACCGCGGTTCTCGACCGTCGTCATCAAGGTAGAGGCAACTTTGTTTTCATAGCCTGAGTAGGTATGGATGACATACCACTTTGCTTCTTCAGACATAGTAATCTCCTAAACCCTACTTACTGAGTACCTGTGCTCATGACGAGGTTCAAAAGCGCGTACAGACCTCTGTCCAGTCCGTAGATAAACAGACCGGCTACCACGATAACAACGACAACAACGAAAAAGTTCTTGGTCGTGGTCTTGGGGGTCGGCCATGTGATCTTCTTGATCTCGCCGATGCAGGAACGGAAAAAGGAGGCAGCTTTGGAGAAAATGTTCTTTTTCTTAGTATCAGCCATAATAACCTCCGATTACTTTGTTTCCTTATGAACAGTATGCTTCTTGCAGAAGCGGCAGTACTTGTTCATCTCCAGCCTGTCGGGACTGTTCTTCTTGTTTTTCATGGTGTTGTAGTTGCGCTGTTTACATTCAGTGCAAGCCATTGTGATCTTAACTCTCATTTCGGCACCTCCCGTAATATCGGAATAAATTTACCGGTCCTCACAACAAAACCGGTATGGACACAGATATCCGATACCGGCTCGACGATCCTTATCATCCGCTGTTATCGGCTATCCGTATAGCCTCCCTCAAAGGTCGGAACCGGAAAACAACAAGGTTCCGAAAGGGGCGCAAAAAAACAAGCCCCTATACGAGGTAATTAACAGTATAACACAATACCGTCAACTCGTCAAGAGCCTGTCCGGAAATATTTCCGAAATATTTCTGAAAAATTTTTTGTGAAGACATTCATCGTTCTTTGTGTGAAATCATTCATCAATCAAGGTCGATGACATAATAATCATACGCGTTCACGACGGTGGTCTCGCCGCGCATACATTCCTGCGGGATGCGGTGATTGTAGGACAGGTGAACATGACCGTGTACAAACAGCCGCGGCTTGTATTTATCGAGCAGCTCGTTGAAACATTCAAAGCCCCTGTGAGGGACGGTCTCCAGATCGTTCAGATGGCGGGCGGGCGCATGAGTGACAAGGACGTCAAAACCGCCGTGCCTTTTGATGGAGAACCACTTTTTGCGGATACGGTTCTCCATCTGCTTTTCGGTATACATATACTTTCCGTCGCGATACTTATAGGAGCCTCCGAAGCCGAGGATCCGCAGACCGTTGACCTCGACCAGCTTATCATCCACACAGATGCATCCGGTGGGTACGCGCTTATGGACCTCGTCATGGTTGCCGTGGATATAGACCAGCGGACAGTCCGCCATGGTAACAAGAAATTCCAGATACTCGACGCTCAGGTCGCCGGCAGCGATGATCAGATCGAAGCCGTCGAGCTTTCCGGGACGGTAATAATCGTACAGCGCCTTGGATTCCTCGTCAGCGACCGCTAAGATCCTCATGACTCGTCACCGGCTTTCTTTTCCGCTTCCCTGGCAATATCGTTCTGAGCTTTTTCCACGCCGGCGGTATCGACCGTCGCCTTTCCCATGGGACTTAGCTCGTCGTAATTCGGGATCTCGCCGATCACGTTATCCACCAGATAATCCATCGTAATGATCTGCTCGAGCGTCAGGGACTTCTGACCCTCCCCTATCACCTTGCCGCCTTGTGTGGTCAGCGGCGTCAGAAACGGGATACAGATATTCTGTTTGATGCTTTCCTTCAGGAAGTCGATCAGCCTGCGCGTGGGCGCGCTGAGCGTATCGCTGCACCAGACGTCGACGGCGCCTGCGGACATGCCCCAGTAATAGTTCAGCGCCTTATTGCTTTTATCATACTCCGCCTGCAGAGATTTATCGAAATAACGGTTGAGGATCTCTTCATAATACTTGCCCCAGCACCAGACAGAATCCACCAGCACCTTCTTCAGCTCGCCGTCCACATAAGACAGCCCGTAGGTATCGCGGTCGTCCTCCAGAAACTTTGCGGTATCCTGTGACGAGATATAGTGGATGCCCTGATCGGCAAGCGCCTTGGCGGCTTCGTCGGCGCCCTTGACGGACGACCATTCGAGACAGACATGGGCGCGGGGATTGGTGAGCTGCGCGCCGAGTGCAAAGGCGTTGACGCCCGCGATCTGTCCGAAGATCGGATAGTCGCAGACATAGCCCAGCTTGCCGCTGTCGGACAGCGAGCCTGCAACGGCGCCGAGAATGAATTTCGCCTCATACATACGGGCGTAATAGGTCAGGATATAACGGTGGCTCAGGTTCAGCGAGCAGTTGAGGATCAGGACGTCGGGATGCTCCACCGCCGCCTTGACGCTCGCCTGCACCAGCCGCGGCGAGGTGGTGAAGATCACCTTGCAGCCGTCCTCGATCGCCTTGACGATCACCTCGTACGGATCGCCGTCGAGCGCGTTGGGATAGGTCAGGGTATCGATCGCGTCATCAAACTTTTTCTGGACATAAAGACGTCCTTCCTCGTGCTCGTGTACCCAGCCGGACTTGGCGGGCGTCCCGTCATAGACAAAGGCGACCTGCAGCGCGTGCGACGCGTTTGACAGTACGCGGGAAATCATGCCGGGTTTCTTCTCCATCGGCGGCTCGGTCTTCAGCTCGATCGGCTCCTCGGCGTCGTTGAGCTTGACGTCCTCCCACATTTTGCTCAGGTTCTTTTTGACGTCGGCGATATCGGCTTCGATCAGCTCCTGATAATCATAGATCTGCAGATAGCTGAGCAGCGCGTCGCCGATGGTGGACTGCAGCTTTGCGCCGCCGCTTTGCAGATACGCTTTCTCAAACTTATGATAGGCGGCGGCAAAGGTGCGCTGTTCGTCGATCGTCCATTCCTCGTCCACTTCTTTTCCGACAAGCATTTGCAGCTCGGTAAAACTGCCGCGCTTGGAAAACTCGATGAAATTGATCTTGCTGTATTGATAGAACGCGACAAACTCGTAGTAGATCTCCACTTCCTCGCTGCCGTCGCGCTCGGGCATGATGCGGGTCACAACGCCTTCGATCGTATCCGCTCCGAAGAATTTCAGGACGCTGACGCGTTTGTTGCCCTCGAGGACATAAAAGCGGTTCATGTATTCAAACGCCTTGATCGGATCATGGATGCCCTCGGTGAGATGCGCCTCGCACAGGTGCTTCCACTTGACGGCGAATTCCGTATCCTCGTCAAAGATCGGCATGAAGTTCGCCGCAAAAGCCGAGGAACGCCCGCCGGTCTTGGTGCCGACGATCTGCTTGATGGGGATCGCGACCAGACCGAGATTCATTACGGTCGTGCTTTTGTCGGCAGGCAGGATCTCATCCAGCGCCGGCAGGAGGGTCGGTTCCCCGTTCGCCTTGCGGGTCTGAACCTCTTTTAATCCGAGTTTCAACGCGTCTTTATAATAGGTTTCCGCCATCCGGATCATCCTTTCTGATGATAATTTATCGCAGTCAATCGTTTTACCGTAATCATTATTGAACCGCCGGGAGGAGCAAGCCCCTCCCCTACAATAGTATGACTATCCAAAGTATAATACATTCACCGACTAAAGTCTATTGTCTCTTTCAAAAAACAGGTAGAATTTATCGGTGATTTTTTGTGCAAAAATAAGACGCGGGATCGCTCCCGCGCCTTCATCATTCTGTTGTATCCGATCAAATGACAGATTTCAGATAATCCGTGATCTCCTTCTCTGTCGCCATCGCCATCACCTTGGCGGCGACCTCGTCAGCCTCCGCCTTTGTCCACTTGGCGATATTCTTGCGCACCTTGAGGACGGATACCGCCGAAACGGAAAACTCGGTCAGACCGAAGCTCATCAGCAGCGGGATCATCATCGGATTCGCCGCCGCCTCGCCGCACATGCCGACGGGGATGCCGGCTTTGACGCCGTTCTCGATAATGCTCTTGATCAGGCGCAGAACAGACGGCTGGAACGGAGAGTACAGATAGCCGACGTTGGAGTTGCCGCGGTCGCACGCCATCGTATAACCGGTCAGGTCGTTGGTGCCGATGGAGAAGAAGTCGGCTTCCTTCGCCAGCAGATCCGCGATGATACCGGACGCGGAGGTCTCGGTCATCACGCCGACAGGGATGTTTTCATTGAAATCGATACCGGACGCGCGCAGGTCGGATTTTGCCTCCTCGACCAGCGCCTTGCCCTCGCGCAGCTCTTCCACGGCGGTGATCAGCGGGAACATGATGCGGACGTCGCCGAACGCGGACGCGCGCAGGATCGCCTTGATCTGCGACTTGAACAGTTCGCGGTTCTTCAGGCAATAACGGATCGCACGGAAGCCCATAAAGGGATTCTCTTCCTTCTCGAGTCCGAGATACGGGATCTCTTTGTCGCCGCCGATATCCAGCGTGCGGATGATCAGGGGCTTGCCCTTCAGGACGACAGCGGCGGTCTTATACGCGTCGAACTGCTCGTCCTCGGTAGGCAGGGTCGCACGATCCATGAACAGGAATTCCGTACGGAAAAGTCCTACGCCCTCGCCGTCCTTTTCCATCGCCTTGCCGGCGTCCTTGGGCGTGCCGATATTGCAGCACAGCTCGTACACTTCACCGGAAGCGGAAACGGTCGGCTTTCCGCGGTAAAGCTCCAGCTCGCGCTTCTCTCTGAGGAAGGTGTCGCGCTTCGCGGTATACTCGTCGATCTGCTCGGGCGTGGGAGCGGTGATGACGTCGCCGTTGAAGCCGTCGACGATGATCTGCTCGCCGGTGCTGAGCTGTGCCAGAGCGTTCGGTACGCTCAGTACGGCAGGGATCTCCATCGCTCTCGCGAGGATGGCGGAATGAGACGTCTGGGAGCCGGTCTCTGTGATGATACCGACAATATTGTCTTTTTTGATGCCCGCCGTCATGGAGGGAGTCAGTTCTCCGACTACCAGAACCGTCCCTGCGGGAGCGTCGCTGATCTTGACCTCGTTGACGCCCAGCAGGATCGCCAGCATGCTGTCGCGCACATCTCTGACGTCGGCGGCACGCTGCATCGTCAGCTCGTCGCCGGAAGCCATGAACATATCGATAAACATCTGGCACATCTGCTCGACCGCGCTCTCGGCGCACTGGTGGGCGTTGATGAGATTCTCGATCTCGCCCCGCATGAACGGATCGTCGATAAGCGAGATGTGTCCCTCTAAGATCGCCGCTTCTTTGGGACCGACGGTCGCGCGCACCGTCTCTGCCTGCGCGCGGGTATCGGCGGCAAATTGATCTACCGCACTGCGAAAGCGCTCTATTTCAGCTTCCGTATCAGCGATCTCTTTCGGCGTATACGCAAGATTCTTCTCGCTGATCAGCATGACCCTGCCGATGCCGTAGCCTTCGGAGGCGCCTAAACCTTTCATCATAATTATCACCTCTTGTTAATCAGACCATTCAACCGGTCGCTATAATGAACAGTCGCTGTGGGAGATATGAAGCCCCACAGCGACCGTAAGATAAATCAATACTTATTCGCCGAAGCCGTTCTCGATCATGCCGGTGAGCTCAGCCAGCGCAGCATCTTCTTCGGGACCGTCGCAGATGACCTCGACCTCCTGACCGCACTTGATCGCGGAGGCGATAATGAACATCTTATTCATCAGATTGACGGATTTACCGTTGTGCATCAAAGTGACCTTGCAGGGATACTTCTTGACAGCGTTGACAAAATCGTCAGCCGGGCGCATATGGAAGCCCTGAGCATTGACCAGTGTTACTTTTTTAGATACCATAGTGTTTCTCCTTTATTTGCAATTGGCGATCAAAGACCGCAAAAATGATATGATATTATGCTTCCTGATGTTTCTTCATCAGCAGGCCGAGCAGGATAGCGCCCAGAACAGCGCCTATTGCCAGAGCCGCGAGGTAGAGATACCATGTACCCGCCATGGTAGCGAATACGAATACGCCGCCGTGAGGAGCCATCAGCTTACAGCCGAACAGCGCGGACAGTGCGCCTGCCGTCGCTGAGCCGACGATGCAGCACGGGATGACCGGCCACGGATGACCTGCCGCGTAAGGGATCGCACCCTCTGTGATGAACGAAAGACCCATGATATAGTTGACGGGAGCGTTCTTTCTCTCCTCTGCAGTCCACTTGCTTCTGAAGATGTTGGTGGACAGAGCGATCGCGATCGGAGGAACCATACCGCCGATCATAACGGCAGCCATGATCATGTAAGCAGCGTCAGTCTGGAACGAAAGCATACCGGTAGCGAATACATAAGCAGCCTTGTTGAAGGGACCGCCCATATCGATCGCCATCATGCCTGCGAGCAGTGCGCACAGCGGGATCATGAGCCCTTCCTTCTCGGACATCGCGATCAGAACATTGTTCATGCCGGTGTTGATCCAGCCCATGATCGGGTTGATCGCACACATGATGACCGCGATACCGCCGAGACCTAAGAGCGGATAAACAAGGACGGGCTTGATGCCCTCGAGAGAACGCGGGAAATGAGAGCAGAGCTTCTCGATGCCGAGCATCATGTAGCCGCCGAGGAAACCTGCAAGCAGACCGCCGAGGAAGCCGGAGGGAACAGCCGAAGCAACGCCGGCAGCGGCTGCTTCATCGCCTGTCAGCGCGCCGATGTTCGCAAAGAACGCACCGGACGTCGCCATAAAACCACCGACAAGACCGACCAGCAGACCGGGACGATCCGCGATAGACATCGCGATAAAGCCGGCGAGGATCGGAACCATCAGGTTGAAGGCTAAGCCGCCGACCGTCTTGAACCACGCGGCGACCGGATGTACAGAGCCGAAACTGCCGGAACCTGCGTTACCGGCGATCGTATCGATCAAAAACGCGATCGCGATAAAGATACCGCCTGCGACAACGAACGGAAGCATATGGGATACGCCGTTCATCAGGTGCTTGTACAGCTGTCTGCCGAAGCTCTCGTTGCCGGTAGAAGCGGCGCTTGCATCCGCCTTCTTGTCACTGTGGAATACGGGTGCTTCTTTGTTGACGATCTTGTTGATCAGTTCTTCGGGCTTATGGATGCCGTCGGCAACCTTGGTGGAATAGACAGGCTTGCCGTCAAAGCGGGCAGTGTCTACGTTCTTGTCAGCCGCGATGATGATGCCGTCGCAGTTCGCGATCTCGTCCGCTGTGAGGACGTTCTTCGCGCCGCCGGAGCCGTTGGTCTCGACCTTGATGGAAATACCCATCTTGTCGCCCGCCTTCTGCAGCGCTTCCGCCGCCATGTAGGTATGAGCGATACCGGTCGGGCAGGCGGTCACCGCGAGTACCTGATAGCCGTCCTTCTTCGCAGCGGGAGCGGGAGCAGCAACCTCATCCGGGAACTGCGCCGTTTCCTGAGCGTCGATGATATCCAGGAATTCCTTCGGCGTTTTCGCCGCCTTGAGCTTATCGGTAAAGTCCTCGTGCATGAGCATCTGCATCAGACGCGCCAGCACGTCGAGATGGACGTCGCCGTCCATGGTAGCAGCGATCATAAAGATCAGCTTGCTCAGATCTCCCTCGGGCGAGCCGTAGTCTACGCCGTTCGCTACGGTGATCGCCGCAAGAGCGGGAGCCTTGACGGCAGGGCTCTTCGCATGAGGAATGGCTACCTCCATTCCGATCGCGGTGGTGCCTTCCTCTTCACGCTTAAGGATGCCCGCTTTGTAAGCGGCGACGTCCTTGAGGTTGCCGCACTTATCGTGCAGCGCTACCAGCGTGTCGATCGCTTCGCTTTTTGTCGAAACCTTGGCATTCACCTGAATAGCCTGCAGCTTCAGCAAATCAGTAATACGCATAAATACTCTCCTTTCATATTTTATTATGTATCTGCCATAAACTGATAACAATTTTGACGTCCGCATAACGCGGAACGATTGAATATGATCCTCCGGCGCCGGCAGCGATGACATCAAGCTAAGGAGTCGGTTGAGCTTGCTGCCGGAAGCCTCCGCCGCTATTACCCTCCCTTAGGAAAGGGAAACCGCGTCTCAGTGATGACAATGGATCTATTTCAGCTTTGCGAAAACCTCGTCGATCTTTGCTCTGGTGGCAAGACCGGGCAGGAAGGAGGTCGCGTTGCCGCAGGCGCTGCCGAGCTTTAAGGCATAGCCGTAGTCGCCGGTCTTCTGATAGCCCGCGATAAAGCCCGCTACCATGGAGTCGCCCGCGCCGACCGTATTGACGACGGTCTCTTTGAGAGTACCGCAGGTATGGACTTCACCGTTCTCATCGAGGAGCAGCGCGCCCCTGCGTCCGAGGGACACGATAACATTGCGCGCGCCCTTCTCCTGCAGCTTTCCGGCGTACTTGACAACGTCGTCCTGATTCTCGACTTCCTTATGGAAGATCTCCGCTAATTCCAGACGGTTGGGCTTGATCAGGAAAGGATGCATAGAGAGCGAGTTGACCAACAGCTGCTTGGTCGCGTCGACAGCGATCATGATATTCCTGCCCTTGACACGCTCGAGCATTCTTTCATAAATATCATCGGGACAGGTCTTGGGGATGCTGCCCGCGAGAACCAGCGTATCGCCGTCCTGAATACGGTCGAGCTTCTTCATCAACTCTTCGAGAGCTGCCTCGGGGATATCGGGACCCTGACCGTTGATCTCTGTCTCGCCGCCCGCTTTGATCTTGATATTGATACGGGTGAAGCCTTCGTTCAGACGAATGAAATCGGTACGAATACGGCTGTTGCGGATCCCCTTCTCGATCGCGTCGCCGGTAAAGCCCGCGATAAATCCGAGCGCGGTGCTGTCCAGATCCAGCTCCGCGAGTACCTGGGACACGTTGATGCCTTTACCGCCGAAATAGAATTCCTCACTGTCGGTACGGTTCGTCACATTGAATCGCATACCGCTCGACATACGAACTATATAATCGATGGATGGGCTGAGGGTTACGGTGTAAATCATTTCTTGACCTCCTTGATGTTGGTTTTCTCAAAGAATTTATTATCCGGGCAGACGTCTGTGATGATGCTGCCGATCTTTAACGGTGCAAAGGTGACGGCGCAGACCTGACGGAACTTGGTGTGATCGGCGAGGACAAATATCCTGTAGCTGTGGTTGATCGCCGTCTCCTTGAGCCTTGCTTCATCGATATCCGGCGTCGTGAAGCCGGCAGTCAGATCGATGCCGTTGGTACCCATAAAGGCTTTGGTAAAATTCATGTTTTCGAGGCTCTTGACCCCCATCGTGCCGATGATCGCTTCGGTCAGCGGCTTGATCCTGCCGCCGATGATATAGGCTACAAGACCCTTCTGGATCAGTCTTTGTCCGTGGATGATGCCGTTGGTCACATAGGTCGCCTTGGTGTTGGCGATAAAATCGATCAGGCGCAGGGTGGTGGTGCCCGCGTCGATGAAAACAAAATCGTCGTCGCCGATCAGCGTCGCCGCATAGCGCGCGATAGCGGTTTTTTCTTCGCTCATGCTGTCGGTGCGGTTGGCGACATTCGTTTCAAAAATGCCGGAGTTCTGATCCAGCGCCGTCGCTCCGCCGAACACCTTATTGAGCTTGCCCATCTCGGCAAGGGCGTTCAGATCGCGTCGGATCGTGGACTCGGAGATATCGAGCTGTTGGGAAAGCTCCGCTACGGTAACGGCCTTGCGATCGTTCAGAATCTGGAGAATCAGTTGATATCTTTCCTCTGTCAGCATACCTCTCACCTCTTTAATTGAATTATACCACTTAGGCAATCAAAGTCAAGCAAATTCAGTCAATTTCTATCACAGAAACAACGATTTGTTTATAATTATTAAAAAAGTTGAGAGTTTTTAGCGATAATAAACAAGGCGTATTATAAAGGCTTGCTCGAGTTTGCTCATTTTGCAGTTGATCGTCCTGTTTTCTCACGATTTTCCTGCGAACCGCGCACACAAAGCCCTTCTCAGGATCAAGAAAACGGCAGATCGGGAACAGCTTCGGAAGATATGCTGTGATTTTTTCCGTCTTTCCGTCTTCTGCTGTGATTTTTTCCGTCTTCGCACTTGACATTGAAGCGCCGAAAGGGTACAATAGTAGAGCAATCGAATACGGAGGCTTAGCTCAGCTGGTGAGAGCGCCTGCTTCACACGCAGGAGGTCACTGGTTCAAGTCCAGCAGTCTCCACCATTGAAAGAAGAGGGAGTACCCAAAAGGTATTCCCTCTTCTTTCAACTGATACAAGCAAAGTGGAGACTGCTGTGACTTGAAGGCGACCGTGCCCGCGATGTAAGCGTCAGCGCACATCGCGGGTGCAAACAGTCCGGCGGACTGTTTGCAGGGAGAGCGCAGATAGGCGGTCTGTCCGGAGGTGACGATCCGAAGACGAGGCAGCCGGCACCGACAGATCAAACGTAAGCAGTCTCCACCACGACCGGCAAAGTGGAGACTGCTGTGACTTGAAGGCGGGTGGATCAGCTATCCCCCTATCGCATAGGGCTGTTCCATCCCGGCAAGACTGCGCTGAATATAGCACGCGTCGAGGATGGTGACTCTCTCGTCGGCATCGACATCTGCTGCGATTCCGTCAAACGCGGTCACGGTAAGCTGCGCAATATGCCGCTGTATCACCGTCACGTCGATCGAGGTCACCGCGCCGTCGCCGTCCGCGTCGCCTAAGATGAACCGCTCCCCGCTGCTGCTCGGGGTCGGCATATTTTCGGGGACTTCTCTGTCGAAGAGCTGCCACGCGAATTCGGGATAGTCGATAAAGACGTTGCGGTTGCCCTGCACGCTTTCGGTCAGGTCGTTGCGGCGCATCTCCCAGGTATCGACGGGATCCTCCTCGCACCAGTCGAGCAGTGTGTCAAGACTCTCGATGACCTTCTTTCCGTTATCGGTGCTGTCGGCGTCGTTCGGCGGCAGGCGTTCTTCGGAGATATCGGTATAGAGATTCGGCTGTTCCCAGCGGCAGTAAACATAGAGCAGGATGCGCGCGACGTCGCCCTTGACGTCGTCCTTGCACTCGAAAAGATCTTGCGCGGTATTCACCCAGTAGCAGACCTCTCCGTTGACGCTTCCCTGCTTTACCCCCTCGGTATAGACGCCGTTGATGTTGCCGAACAGGTGATCGCTTTTCGCCCTGTTCAGAGAATCCACGGCGGGACGCAGGTGATGCAGATCAGAGCCGCCGTTTCCCTTTCGTTCTCCGAAGGAGGCGCGGCTTTTCGGCCAGATATGCTCGCGGTTGAGCTTGACGTTCGGCGCGTCGGACGGAACGTCGGCATAAAACATCGTGTAGGTATCGCCGCCCGCCACCGCGTCGGTGCTCGTCCAGAAATACGCGAGCGATCCCGCGTCCTTTCCGGAATAGGCGGTATAGTATTGATGCGTAGACGCCATCAGCGTGTGCAGCGCCTCAAACAGCGCGTTGTCATGCATGGCGGCATAGCCGTCGGTCGTGTCGGCAGCGCCCGAAAGCCTGCTCAGGGTATCATATCGATACTCGCCGGTGTAGTATTCTTTTGCCGGTTCGGACAGTTGCGTACAGACGATGTGACGCTCCTGTTCGTTGACCGCGGGCAGCTCCCCCAGCGCCGCGGCGCACGGGATCGACGCAAGAACTATAATGCTGATAAAGAAAAATAATATGATGCGTTTCATCTTATCCTCCGCCCCTTCGCCTGATGATCTCCCTGACCGCCGCCTCGCCCGCCTTCGCGGCGACGGGCAGCCCGCCGGGCGCCTGCTGCCACTGTGTCGCGAGCGTGACGTTTTCCAGTCCCTTGATCCTGCCGTTCATGAACACGGGATTCAGCTTGGGCGGGAAGGCAAAGCCCATATACGAGCCGACGTCAGCGCCCGTAAAGCGCTTGTAGGTCGCGGGCGTCCAGGTATCGATACAGCGCAGCCTGCCGCTCAGCTCCGGGAAGCGGGCTGTGATCAGCGCGGCGATCTCTCCAGCGATCTCCTCCTTCAGCGCGCGGTACGCTGCGGGACGTTCCCTCATGCGGATAAAAAAGCGGCACTCTTCCTCGGTGCAGTAATGCATGGCCTGTATCAGACTTTTACCGTCAGGCGCAAAACCGTCCTCGTGCGAATATTCGCGCAGGATCAGATAGCGCGAGCGCAGCTTCTGACGAAGCGGTTCGGGAAATTCGATCATCCGATCACCGCAAAAGGGCGGTGCAGCAAGATCGCACGCGAACGCACAGTGAAAGCTCGAGAAGCGGCTGACCTTTGGATGCTCATAGAGCTTTTTCAGCGGCAGCGGCATCCGGTCTTTGTCCAGCAATCTGCCGAACGCATAGGCGGGATCGACGGCGAGGATCACCTCGTCCGCCCTGACCGTTTCACCGCGATCCGTCCTGACAGATACGGCACGGCAGCCGCTGAACTGTATCCCTGTGGCACAGACGCCGCAGTGCAGCACGCCGCCCAGCGAAAGGAACCGCTCCGTCATGCGCTGCGCCATCGCGAGAGAACCGCCCTGCGGGATACCGCCGTTGTCGGCGCAGAAGGTCGCCGCCGCAACCAGCAGCCCCAGCGCGCCGAAGCTCGCGGGAAACAGACATTCCATGAAGCCCTGTATCACGGGGTGGGCGAAGCGCTGACCGAGCTCGTGGGTCGTCATGCGATGATAGCGCAGGAGGATCGGCAGCGACGCGAGCAGTTCCGGCGTCGTGCAGCGTTTGTTATTGTTTTTGCCCGACACCTCGACGATCGTTTTCGCGGCGTTCAGCGCCTTGATAAATGAGGCGATCTCCCTATCGTCCCGCGGCGACAGCGCCAGCATATCCGCATGCAGGCGGTTGACGTCACGGCTCAGCGACAGCGACATACCGCCATGCTCATAGGTATAGAGCGACTCCGCCTGAAAGACCGCCGTATCGCCCAGCGCGCCGGTCCTGACCCACAGCTCGTGCTGGGTCGTCACGGGATTGGTGCCGGTCAGCCAGTGGACGCAGTTGTCGATATGATAACCGCCGCGATCCCAGCCGGTCAGGTTTCCGCCCGCGATATGATGCTTTTCGTAAATCACCGCGTCAAAGCCGTTGAGAAGCGCGCATATGCCCGCGGTCAAGCCGGCGACGCCGCCGCCGATAATCACAATATCTGACATAATACTCTCCGAAAATCTGTTTTTGCCGCGTCAGGCATTCTGCCGTCCGCGACGCCTTTGAATGAAAAAAGAAAAGGCGCAGCACCCCGAAACACCGGTGCGAGCGCCTTTCATTTATCTTACTCTTGTCCCATCTGTCTGAACGCATCGACGTACTCGACGCCGGGGGTCGGCTCGGAGCCGCCCTTTAAGGCGATCAGGTCGTGACAGGTGACCAGCTGATAGCCCTTTTCGATCAGCTCGGGCACCATGCGCTCGACAGCGTCTGCGGTAGAACCGTAGATCTCATGCATCAGGACGATATCGCCGTCCTTGACGTTATCCACTACCGCGTGGTATACGGCGTCGGCGTCGCGGGAGCTCCAGTCCTGGGTATCGATCGACCAGTAGTAGACCGCCATATTCTCCGCCGCGCACTCGGTCAGGATGGTGCCCGTCGTCATGCCGCCCGGAGAGCGGAAGCAGGTCGGGAACTGACCGCAGGCGTCATAGATGCCGTTGCTGCCCATGCGGACGTCCTCGGCGGTCACTTCGCCGCCGTAATGGGTATGGTTCCATGTGTGGTTGCCGATCTCCATCTTCAGACTGACCTTGCGCTTGAGGTTGTCCGGTTCTTCGCCGGCATTGCAGCCGAGCATGAAGAAGGTGGCTTTCGCGTTATACTTTTCAAGAACGTCGAGGATCCTGTCGCCGCAGTCCTGATCGACGGCGGGGCCGTCGTCAAAGGTCAGGGCGATCATCGGCTTGTTCACATCAAGGGCGCCGTCGACCTTCTGATCCTTCGCCTTGGGCATCACTTCGGTCTCTTTATCCACGATCTTGACGGATACTTCGTCGGAGGGAGCGCTTTTGAGCTGACTGTCAGCGTCCACATAGGCGCAGACACGCGCGGCATAGGTCGCATTGACCTCGAGGTTTTCGATATCCGCCTTACACTCGGCGGGATCGGAGACCGTCAGCGTCATGTCGGCGGTATATTCGCCGCCGTCCTTCTTATACTCTACGATATAACCGTTCGCCTTGGGATTTTCCGACCAGTCGAGATGCATGACGCCCGGCTTTGCGGAGAAGCTGTTAGTGATCTCGGGCGTTTGGGGCAGGGTGGTGATGCTTTCGGTCAGCACCGGCTTGCCTTCCTTTTTATCGCGGAGCGCGACGACGCTGAAGGAATACGCCGAAGCCTGTTCCAGATCGGGAATGGTCGCCGTCAGCGTGTCGGGATCGCCGATCGTCTGTATTTCCTCAAAATCGGCGCCGCCCTTGGACATCAGCACCTTGTAGCCGCTTGCGTTCTTAGCCTTTTCCCAGCTGAGCACGATCTGATTCGCAGACACATCCGAAGCGGCGAGCTTCTGAACCTCGCCCACGCTGGAGGATGACACGATCAGCGCGATCACGCCGATCAGCACGAAAAGAACGGCGGCAAAGGACAGCACGATCATCGTGCGGCGGAACAGGCGCGACCTGCGGCGCCTGCGCCGGTTCTGCGGACGGCGCGAGTCGTTTTGCGGACGGCTCGGGCGGCGGTCATCACGATCTCTGTCGCGGTCATAATCGCGCACGGTACGGCGATTGGTATTGCGGTCGCGGCGGTCGCGGTAATCACCCTGGCGGTCGTAGGGCGATCTGCCGCTGCGGTTATTCTGCCGCGTGTTGTCGCGGCTGCGGCGCGAGTCGGAATAAACGTCCTCGTACCCGCTGTCCTGATTTTGGGAAGAGTCGGAGTAAACGTCTTCATATTCAAAATCATCTTTATATTCATCGGAATCGGTCAAACCGTATTCCTTGAAGAATTCATCACTGTAATAACTCATGTTTCATCCCCACAATATTTTGTATGAGTACACATATAAAATCATTATACTGTGCTTTCGCGGGGCTTTGTTTCTAAATTAGAATTATATGTAATATTTTG
Source organism: Ruminococcus sp. (assembly GCA_017405065.1). GTDB lineage: Bacteria > Bacillota > Clostridia > Oscillospirales > Acutalibacteraceae > Ruminococcoides. Next base: position 15,732 of record JAFRBD010000025.1, read on the forward strand.
TCGAATAAAAAAGAAAGAATCGCCCGAAATCCGATACTGATTTGAACCGTGTCGATCTCGGACGATATATTTCTTATTCAGAATTATCAGCTATCAAATAACCACTATCCTATACGGGAGGAGCAAGCCCCCTCCCCTATAACTATCCGATACGGGAAAAGCAAGCTCTCCCCTGCAATACCGCTAAACATTGTTGCCCCGCGTGATGATCTCCACCCATTCCACGGGACCGACGGCGCCGTTCTGCTCCACACCGAGCTGCGCCTGGATCGCCTGCACAGCGGCTTTGGTCTGCGGTCCGAAGATACCGTCGACCGCGATCTCCGGCACGGCGGGATCGGTGCGTCCGATCCGGCTGATGTAGCGCTGGATCACGCGCACCTCCTCTCCCCTGTCGCCCTCCACCAAGAAGCGCCCGGGATACGGCTCGCCGATCGCGCTCTGATAGTTTGCGGGCAGGTCGGCGACCGCGTTTTTGTAGACGCGCTCGATGGTATAGTAGGTATTCAGATCCACCACGCCCGTCACGGGCAGGTTATACTCGTTCTGAAAGGTGAATACTGCGTCGCGGGTCAGCTCATCGAAGAAGCCGGTGATCGGGATTGGCGGGAGCTGCGGATAAAAATAACCGAGAAACGCCAGATAATACTGCACCGCCTCGACCTCGGGACCGCTGTCGCCGATGCGGATCTCGGCGCGGAACACGCGCTCTACCTCGGGGATGGTCAGCCCTTCGCTGGTCAGCTCTGAAAGGCGCTTCACCGCGGCATAGATCTGCTTGATCTTGTACCATGTCGCCTTGCCGACAACGCCGTCGGGCGTAAGGTTGAAGATGCGCTGAAACGCCTTCACCGCCTCCTCGGTCTCGCCGTCGTAGACGGAGGTGTTCGTGTCGATGCTCGGGATGGCGGGATAGTTGCGTCGGATGCGGTTGAGCTCGTTTTTGATGGTGCGGACGTCGTCGCCGAAGGAGCCGCGCGCCAGCGCCGTACCGGGATACGACTGCGTTTTGTCGGTCAGCGGGGCGTTTTCGACCAGCTCGATATCGTCGCCGTAGTAGTATCGGAGTATTTCGAGGGTCGTGTATCCCTGCTCGGCAAGCTCCACCGTCCCCCACTGCAGCAGCCCGCCGCACATCGTGATCCTGCCGTCGCAGAATTTGGCGGCAAGCGGCTCCACGGCGCCGCTTCGGCGGATGTAGTTGTTGAAGATCTCGTCGACGATCAGGCTGATCGTATCGAACACCTCGCCGTCGGGCGTATAGGCGTGGTCATAGCGGGTGTCGTTGGTGATGTCGAAGTCGTAGCCGCGGCTGGGGTAATACTCGGTATAGACGCGGTTGAGGGTATAGGAGATCTGGGCGAGGATGTTCGCGCGCAGGGACGCGGGCGGCCAGTTCGGATAGATCTCGGACGACGCGACGTTTTTGATGTAATCCGTAAAGCGCACCGTGACGTTCTCCGCGCTGCTGTTCGGCGAACCGAGATGGACGGTGATATAGGACGGGATCGTAGGAAGCTCAGCCATCGGCTCTCTCCCCTGTCAGCGGCGTCAGCGAAACGGGCAGGATGGTCTCGGTCTTATCGTGGATGACCACCGCGCAGTCGGTCAGCTCCTTGAAATCGGGATGATAGACCGTCACGAGATACTGCGCCTCCGGTATCTGCGCAGAATCGAAATTCAGCGTGCTTTCAAAGGAGCGCGCGGGCAGCACCATATTATCGACGATGCCGGAGATATCGGTGACGTCGTTATACAGGCTGTAGCGCACTCCCTGATAGATCTGGGATACGTCGACGAGGACATTTTTCAGCGGGAACGCGCCGCGCGCCACGCTGATCTGCACCTTCAGCGTCCCGCGTCCGGGATATTCGCGGATGTATTCCTCATACTCGTCGCGAAAGGGCGTTTCACCCTTGGGCAGTACTCGCTCCGATGCGTAGATCTCATCGGGATTTTTCCCTGTGTTCAAATAATCTCTGTACATGTTTCCTCCTTATATAAAGGCTCCCTTTCTTAAGGGAGGATGATAAACCCCTGATTTTTTACGCTTATTTCCGGCTCGGTATTATGATATGAAACGCAGAGAAAAAATATGTGTTTCCCCTCTCCTCTACGCTGAAAAAACGAATATTTCAGCGTATTCTCAGATAATTACCCGTTCCGCGCATAAATGAGTCGATATATAATTCTTTTATGCAAAAAATCATAATTTATTTTTTTACTAAAACTATTGCAAAATTTTGTAAAAAATGCTAAAAGATTAATACTTATAAACTCCAAAACCTATGCAAAGGAGCGACTTTTATGAAAACGATTTCCAAAAGACTGTTGTGTATCCTGCTGAGCGTGTTCCTGCTGCTTGCGGCGCTGCCCCTGACGGTATCGGCAGCAACCGTCTATCAGGTCGGCACCTCTCAGGAAATCCAGGACGCCGCCGCTGCGATCAACAACGCGGGCGCCGGCGAGTATGTGATCGAGCTGACAGCTGATATCACCTCGGATACGAGCGGTATATCGTTTGATAATCCCGGTGCGGTCGTTACGATCGTCGGCAACGGTCATTCCTATACCTGTCCCTTGGGACAAAACGTACAGGCGTGGAACGGCGCGACGGTCAACCTCGGCGACGGCAGCACAGATCTGACGCTGATCGGCGGAGTCAACAACGATTACCCCGGTCTGGTGTACGTCAACGGTAACGCATCCACCTGCAATATGTATGACAAAGTTACGCTCAGAGATAACGAAGGGCAAAACTACTTCGGCGGCGGTGTAACCGTACAAAGCGGTACCTTCCATATGTACGGCGGCACGATACAAAACTGCGGCATCAACGGCGGTTCCGTATGCTACGGCGGTGGTGTTGCCGTCTTCGCCGACGGCAACTTCATTATGGATGGCGGCGTCATCACAGAATGTTATGCGAATTCGGATTATATAGATGATTACGATCCCAACCGTTGCTTTACTGCCATGGGCGGAGGCGTATTTGTCACTGCCGGCTCCAACTTCACCATGAACGGCGGCACCATCAGCAACTGCGAAGCGACCAACTTCGGCGGCGGTGTAGCGATGGTCATGTCGGACACCTATAATTCCAGACCCAGTGAATGGAGAACATATGGAATGGGTAATCCGAAGAGCAACGTCACTATCAACGGCGGAACGATCACCGGCAACGAAGCCGACTGCGGCGCGGGCGTTTTTGCGTCAGGATATTTTTACGCTTTCGCGGGCGCTTTCGGATGGACTCTTCCCACAGGTGTTTCGGTTAACCCCGGTTTATTCATCAACGGCGGCGAAATCTCCTCCAACGAAGCTGCCGGTATGGGCGGCGGTGTGCTTGTCGCTATGCTTCGTCCGGCGGCAAAGGTTCAGATCCACAACGCCGAGATCAAAAACAACACCGCTGATAACGGCGCGGGTATCGAGAACTTCGGTTACTGGACGCAGATGGATATCGACGGCTGTACAATCACCGGTAATTCTGCTGTAACAAACGGCGGCGGCATCCTGCTGACCACCAACAGCTCCAACGGCTATACCAATCTGAAGAATTCCACCGTTACCGGCAACACCTCCGGCGAAATAGGCGCGGGCGTTTATTATGACGCAAGCTCCAGACTGAATATCTCCGGCGCGGATGTCATCCAAAACAACACCTATAACGGCAAGCTCAACAATCTGAATGTATTGAGCCTTTCCAAGCCCGTTTACGTCAATGGCGCTCTGACCGGCTCACAGATCGGTCTCTCCGACCCCACCCTCTGGGACGATGGTCTCGAAGATACAGCTCCCGATGCTGCATCTGCAGATCACCTGACAAGCGGTTACAGAACTTACAACCCCGACGAACACCCCAACGAATACTTTACCTCCGACCACGAAACTTGGTATGTGGACAGGAGTGCAAAAACCACTACTACGGTTGATGATCCTAATTCAAATCCTTATCGAGAATACACGGTTAGAAGGTATCCTGTCGTGACGCCAAACACAAAAGCGTATGCAGGTCACCTTAACCAATATGTAATTTCAGATATTCAGAACCCTGATTTACAAAACAGTGCTCCTTTGAACTTGGATCAAATCATCAGCGAAATAAGATTTCGTTTTGAGAATTCCAATTATACTATTGGTACGAATGTAAATTCTAACGGTAATGTATATATTAAGTACAACCCCGTAGATACTGATAGTGCGTTAGCGAGTGTAACTCTTCAAAAATCATCCTATAACAATTATTTAACACTAACATATTCCGCAAAACAGCCAAGAGGCGGCACTATTCAATACACTGCAACTGCATCTGACCAGTCATCATATGCTAACACAGGAGAATTGGTACTAAAGATAACTTCTAACGGCGATACAACTCTCAGCAATTACGCTTTTTCGGAAAATTATACAACAGATACTGTTAATTATGTAAACGCAGATCCTCCGGGAAATGTTTTATATGAATATGATGTAAACGGAGACGTAGCCGCTAAGCTGGAAATCGTATCCTCTGAAACAAAAACTGCTCAGATCACTACAGAAAGCGGAACCGATGACGAAGTTCGTCTCAACCGCAAGGAAACGGTTGACTATCACATCAACAACGAAGATATCTCTTCTTCTGACGTCTATCAGGGTGTAGATGAGTTTACAGAATATGTTAATGATTTAGCGCATACGGTCAGCATCGGCGATACGATAGAAGCGTTCTATCTGATTCCTCAGCATGATACCGAGTACATCTTCAAGGGCTGGTATTACGATCCGGAAAATGACGACGACGACAGACCCGTACAATTCGGAACAGATAAGTATATCAAAGGAAAAGACATCTACGCGCACTGGATCAAGGTGGAGGATGTTGAGAAGGACGAAGAAGATGAGAACAGCTTTACCGCCGAAGGCGTAACCAAATACGGCGGCTTTGACCTCGCGGGCGTGCAGATCCGCAAGAAGGTCGTCGACTCCAACTTCGATTACGCGTGGAAGCCGGGCGGTATGCGCTTTGTGACCTCGCTGAGCACTGACGTTGTCGAACAGATCAACGCCATACGCCCCAACAACATCGAGTACGGCTATGTCGCCGCGACCAACGAGGGCTGGATCGGCTATCATCAGAACAACGCTCACAAGCTGCAGTATATCAGCAAGACCGCGAACGGGATAGATACCTCCGACACCGCGGCAGCTGACAACTACTTCGACTTTGCGACAAACGTCAACTGTACGTCGAGGAAGATGTGCAGCAAGGGCGTCGTCTATGAGGATCACCGCAACTACGACGGCTATCTGCTCTACACGCTGGTCATCACCTATGAGAATGTCGACGACTCCGGCTATGACAAAGACGTTCTCGCCAGACCGTACATCCACTATACAGACGCCAACGGCTTGGAGCGCGTCGCATACAGCGAATACCGCGGCAGCTCCAACACCATCGGCGGCTGCTATACAAGCTATAACGACGTAGCGTAACAAGGAGGTAAGGATATGAGAGAAAGATACGAAAGATCCGTATTGACGATCACACAATTCAGCGAAGAAGACGTCATCACAACCTCCTATGTGGTCGACAGAAACAACGCGTACAGAGGTCTGGAGGAATTCAACAAAGAAGGAACCAAAATGCTCCCCGATCATTAAAGCAATCCAACATAAAGCAACGCCGTCACGGAATGTGGCGGCGTTTTTGTGTACGCATAACAGCAGACAAAGCGATCCCCCGCCCTATCAAAGGCGAGGGATCATTGATTTTGAATATTTGATTATTTTGTATTGAAATGATACGGCGAGAAGTCGAAGGTCGCGAAATAGTCGTCCATCGTCTCCGCGCGGCGGATCAGTTGATGGGAGCCGTCCTCTTTGAGCAGGACTTCCGCACTCCGCAGCTTACCGTTATAGTTGTAGCCCATCGAGAAGCCGTGAGCGCCGGTGTCGTGGATATAGACGAGGTCATCGGGCAGGATCTCGGGCAGCATGCGGTCGATCGCGAATTTATCGTTGTTCTCGCACAGACCGCCTGTCACGTCGTATTTGAAGGTGCAGGGGTCGTTCTCCTTGCCCAGCACGGTGATGTGGTGATAGGAGCCGTACATCGCGGGGCGCATCAGGTTCGCGGCACAGGCGTCCAGACCGATGTAGTCCTTGTAGATGTGCTTGGTGTGCAGACAGGTCGCCACCAGCGCGCCGTAGGGCGCCATCATATATCTGCCCAGCTCCGAGTAGATGGCGACGTCGTCCATGCCCTCGGGCACTAAGATCTCTTCATACTTCTGTCGAACCAGATCGCCGATCTCCATGATATCCGCGCTCGGCTCCTCGGGACGGTAGTCCACGCCGACGCCGCCGGAAAGATTGATGAAGCTGATATGAACGCCGCAGCGCTTAGAGAGCCTGACAGCGAGCCTGAAAAGGATCGCGGACAATTCGGCGTAGTAATCGTTGGAGACGGTGTTGGAGGCTAAGAACGCATGGATGCCGAAGTGCTTCGCGCCGTCTGCTTTCAGACGGGTGAACGCCTCTGCCATCTGCTCCTCGTTCATGCCATACTTCGCCTCGCCGGGGTTGTCCATGACCTGAACGCCGGTGCGGGAGGCGGCAAGCTCGAAGGTTCCGCCGGGATTATAGCGGCAGCAGACGGTCTCGGGTACGCCGGTCACGCGCTCGATAAAGGGCACGAAATTGATATCGTCGAGGTTGATGTAAGCGCCCAGCTCGAACGCCTTTTTCATATCCTCCTCGGGGGTGACGTTGGACGAGAACATGATATCCTCTCCGCGGAAGCCGCACGCCTCGCTCATGACCAGCTCGGTCAGCGAGGAGCAGTCCACGCCGCAGCCTTCCTCCTTCATGATCGTCAGCAGGTAGGGGTTCGGGGTCGCCTTGACGGCGAAATACTCCTTGAAGCCCTTGTTCCATGCGAACGCCTTGTACAGACGGCGGCAGTTCTCGCGGATGCCCTTTTCGTCATAGATGTGGAACGGCGTGGGGATATCCCTGATAACATCCAGCGCCTGTTCCGTCGTCAAAATCGGTGTTTTTTTCATAACTCATACCTCCCCAAATTACTCAATCTTTCAGTCTCACGCCAAAGCCTCCCTTTCCTAAGGGAGGCGGCACAAAGTGCCGGAGGGTCGCCGTATATGACATGATATCCTTTTTAAAAGTGATCTGATAGCAAGGATGCAACCCTCAGTCAGCTTGACACGCGTGTCCGGGCGCGGCAATCCCCTTGTCATTACGACCGGCTGCAAAAGGAAGGGGATTCCCACGTCGTTGACCGTTGGTCAACTCCTCGGAATGACATATTATCACTGTAAATACTGTCCGATCGCGTCTAAGATCGCCTCTGTACCCTCGCCGCTGAGCGCGGAGAAGGGATACAAGCCGACGTTCGGATACTTTGACATGAACTTCGACATCTCCTCCATCCGCGCGGCATACTCGCTCTTATTGAGCTTGTCCGACTTGGTCATCACGACGATGAAGGGGACGCCGGTATCATACAGATAGTTGATCATATCCATATCCTCGGCGGTCGGCTGACGGCGCATATCGACGATCTGCACCACCAGCGCGATATTTCTGCCGGCGGCAAAATAGCCCTCGACCAGCTCAGCCCAGCGGAGTTTTTCGACCTTGCTGACCTTGGCGTAGCCGTAGCCGGGCAGGTCGACGAGGTTGAAAGACCCCGCGTCAAAAAAATTGATCGTCGCGGTCTTGCCGGGTCGGGAGCTGACGCGCGCCAGCGCCTTGCGGTTGCACAGCTTATTGATCAGCGAGGACTTGCCCACGTTGGAACGCCCGGAAAAGACGACGTCGGGGCGGTCGTCAGGGCGCAGCTGGGAGCTGAGTCCCGCCGAGTAGGTGAATGTTACGTTTAACATAATAGCTCCATATACAAATCGTCATTGCGAGCCCTTTAGGGCGTGGCAATCTCCTTGTCGTCAATACCGTTTTCAGAGAAGTTCAACTCCTCTTTGCGGGATTCCCGCGGTCGCTTGATCGCTTCCTCGGAATGACTGCTGTTTTATGCTCCTGCTTCCATCCGCTTCTCCGCGGCTTTAACAGCTTTCTTTCTCGATTTCGCGGGCTTTTCAGCAGGCTTATCCTTCGATACCGTCGCGAAGGCGATCACCTCGTCGATATTCGAAACGGGATGATAGGTGATATGCTCGAGCAGCTCCGCGTCGAACTCACTCAGGTCGCGCTCGTTCTCCTTGGGGATGATCACGTGCTTTACGCCTGCTTTATACGCCGCCATGCTCTTTTCCTTCAAGCCGCCGATCGGCAGGACTTTGCCGGATATGCTGATCTCGCCGGTCATCGCGACGTCGGCGCGAACAGGCTGCCCTGTCAGCGAGGAATACAAAGCGGTCGCCATGGTCACGCCCGCGGAGGGCCCGTCCTTCGGGATCGCCCCCTCGAGGGCATGGATGTGGATATCAAAATTCTTATAGAAATCGGGATCGATGCGATATTTGTCACAGCGGGTACGGATCGCGGTGATCGCCGCCTTAGCGCTCTCCTGCATCACGTCGCCGAGAGAGCCGGTCAGCTCGACCTTGCCCGTACCGGGCATCACAACGCACTCGAGCGGCAGCAGCGTACCGCCGACAGCCGTCCACGCCAGACCGTTCACCAGACCGACCTCGTCCTTCTTTGCCGAAACGTCGTCGAGATACTTCTTCACGCCGAGATAGGCTTCGATATTCCTGTCGCTGACACGTACGACGGCAGCGGGATCGGACAGGATCGCGACCGCCGCCTTGCGCAGGATCGCGGTCAGCTCACGCTCGAGATTGCGCACGCCCGCCTCGCGGGTATAGTAGTCGATCACCGCATAGATCGCCTTGTCCGTGATGCGGAAATTCTTGCGGCGTATCCCGCACAGCTCCATCTGCTTGGGGAGCAGGTGCTTCTTCGCGATATTGAACTTTTCCACGCGCGTATACGACGGCAGCTCGATCACGTCCATACGGTCGCGCAGGGGCGCGGGGATCGCGTCGGCGTCGTTGGCGGTGGTAATGAACATCACGTCGGACAAATCGAACGGCAGATCGATATAGTGGTCGACAAAGGCGTAATTCTGCTCGCTGTCGAGCACCTCGAGCAGCGCCGAGGACGGGTCGCCCTTGTAGTCGGAAGAGAGCTTATCCACCTCGTCGAGGATCAGCAGCGGGTTGCGGGTACCGCACTTTTTGACCGCGTTGATGATGCGGCCGGGCATGGACGCGATATAGGTGCGTCGGTGGCCGCGGATCTCCGCTTCATCCCGCACGCCGCCTAAGGCGACGCGTCCGCTCTTTCTGCCGATGGCGTCGCCGATAGACATGGCGATCGAGGTCTTGCCCACGCCGGGAGGTCCGACGAGGCAGATGATCTGTCCCTTTGCCTTATCGCTGAGCTTGCGGACGGCGAGCTGTTCGAGGACGCGCTTCTTGACCTTTGTGAGACCGTAATGGTCGCGGTCGAGCTGTTCACGCACCGCTTCCAGGTCGATATTCTCCTCGGTCACGGTGTTCCACGGCAGCTCTAATACCGTATCTATGTAAGTTTCGATCACACTGCTTTCATTCGTGCCGACAGGCAGGCGCTCGAGTCGGGAACATTCCTTCATCAGCGCCTTTTCAACCTCTTCGGGCAGCTTCATATCGGTGATCTTCTTTCTGAGTTCGTCGATATCGTTGAAGTCGCCGCTCTCCCCCAGCTCTTCGCGGATAACGTTCATCTGCTCGCGCAGATAGTAATCGCGCTGGCTCTGGTCGATGCGCGCCTTCGCCTTGTCCATGATATCCTGCTCGACGCTCATGATGAAGATCTCGTTCTGCAGCGCGTCGATCAGCACCTCAAGACGATCGCTGATATTGACGGTCTCCAGGATGATCTGCTTGATCTCAACGTCCAGCATCACGTTGGACGCGACATAATCCGCCAGCTCGCCGGGGTCGGAAGCCGTGCCGATCCGGAACAGGATATCGGCAGGCAGCTTCGGAGTCACCTCCATATAGCGCTCGAAGGTCGCTTTCAGCGAACGCATCAGGGCGATATCGCGCGTGGTAAGCGCCTGTGTTTTGGGGTCGCCGTAAGGCTCTACCGCCGCGAAAAGGCAGCTGTCGAGCGTCTTGCTTTCGACGATCACGCCGCGCCATAAGCCCTCGACAACGATGCGGGTAGCCTTGCGGTCTTCTTTGACGACCTGCTTGACGCGGCACACGACGCCGACCTTGTAGATATCGTCGATCGCAGGCTCATTCACGCCGGCGTCCGTCTGGGCGGTCAGAAAAATCAGCTGATCGCCCTCGACCGCCATTTCGACGGCTCTCTTGGAACGCTTGCGATTGACGTCAAAGTTCAGCATCATCTTCGGGAACATCACGACGCCCCGCAGCGGCAGAACCGGAAGATTCAATCCGTTTTTAAACTCTTTCATAATTCTCCTTCTCTCAGGCTCCCTTTCCCAAGGGAGCTGTCACGAAGTGACTGAGGGTTGAAACGTCTTTTATCAAATGACTTATTTAATGTATCAGTTTTATGCGCAGCAACCCTCCGCCCTATCGGGCACCTCCCTTAGAAAAGGGAGGCTCTTATCATCTGCAATAACATCTGTATTATAATCAGCATAAGGCTGCATGCGAAAACACACAGCCTTTGAATCGTTTTGTTTGATAAGACTTTCTCTGCGAAAGAAAGCATCATATCACGGGAGCAGCAAGCCCCTCCCCTGCAATTGAAATCAGGACGCGGAACCGGACTCCTCGTCAAACTCATGCCTGAGCGGGAACGCGGAATCGTTGCGGATGATCTTCGGCTCGGCGCCGTCCTCGACGACGTCGCGGGTAATGATGATCCGCTCGACGGTGGTATCCGAGGGCGTTTCAAACATCAGATCCATCAGCAGACCTTCGATGATGCCGCGCAGTCCGCGCGCGCCCGTCTTCTGCTCCTTCGCCTTTTTCGCGATGGCGTAGAGCGCTTCTTTCTCAAACAGCAGCTCGACGTGATCGAGTTGGAAGAGATATTTATACTGAGCGACAATGGAATTCTTCGGCTCGGTCAGCACACGCACCATATCGTCCTCGGAGAGATCCGACAGCGCCGCGATGACCGGCAGACGTCCGATCAGCTCGGGGATGATGCCGAACTTGATCAGGTCGTGACCCGTCACGTGCTTCATCCACTCGTTTTCGAGCTTTTCATTGGTTTCGATGACGTCCGCCTCAAAGCCGAGTACAGAGGAGCCCATGCGCTTTTTGACGACCTTATCCAACCCGTCGAACGCGCCGGCGCAGATAAAGAGGATGTTTTTCGTATCGATCTGCAAAAACTCCTGCTGCGGGTGCTTTCTGCCGCCCTGAGGAGGCACGTTGGCGACGGTGCCCTCGACGATCTTCAAAAGCGCCTGCTGCACGCCCTCGCCGCTGACGTCGCGGGTGATGGAGGGGTTCTCGGACTTGCGGGCGATCTTATCGATCTCGTCGATATAGATGATGCCGCTCTCCGCCTTTTCGATATCGAAATCCGCCGCCTGGATCAGCTTCAAGAGGATGTTTTCAACGTCCTCGCCGACATAGCCCGCCTCGGTGAGCGTCGTCGCGTCGGCGATGGCGAAGGGTACGTCCAGCGCCTTTGCCAAAGTCTGGGCGAGCAGCGTTTTGCCCACGCCGGTGGGGCCCAGCATCAGGACGTTGGACTTGGAGAATTCCACGTTGTCGTCGCGGTTGAACACGCGCTTATAGTGGTTGTAGACTGCGACGGACAGCGTCTTTTTCGCCGTCTCCTGACCGATGACATATTCGTCCAGGATCTCTTTGATCTGAGCCGGCTTGAGCAGCTTGCCCTTGACAGAGGAAAGCTCCCTGCCCTTTTTGGAAGAAGGCTCGGGTTCACCGTCCTCGAGGATCGACATGCACAAATCGATACAAGCGTCGCAGATATATACGCCGTTGCCGGCGATCATGCGTCCGACCATCTCCTGCGGCTTGCCGCAGAAGGAGCAGAACACGCTGTCGTCATTTCTGTTTCCTGCCATACTAAACTCCTTACTTGATATCCCGCATCATCTGATTGATTAAGGTTGCCGCAAGCATAAAAGAATTGTAGTCAGCTTTATGGTAAAGCTGTCTTTTTTCAAGGCTCCCTTTCCTAAGGGAGCTGGCGCGAAGCGACTGAGGGTTGCCAAATGCAGTTTTATGTTATGGAGAGCTGTATTAGTAGGAAAAGCTTTTCAACCCTCCGCCCTGTCGGGCACCTCCCTTAGGAAAGGGAGGCTTGATAACGTCTCTGCTGATTCAGTCAACGTAATTGTCACTACGATTGGAAATTCTCAATCAGCGATGCTCGATCACCTTATCGATCAGACCGTATTCCAGCGCCTGCTGAGCGGTCATGAAGTTGTCGCGCTCGGTATCCTGCTTGATGACGTCGAGCGGCTGACCGGTGTTAGCGGCAAGGATCTCGTTGAGCTTCTGCGTGGTGTGCAGGATGTGCTTGGTATGGATCTCGATATCGGTCGCCTGACCCTGAGCGCCGCCGGAGGGCTGGTGGATCATGATATCGGCGTTGGGCAGCGCGTAACGCTTGCCCTTCGTGCCTGCAGCGAGCAGGAACGCGCCCATCGAGGCAGCCATGCCCATGCAGATGGTGGAAACGTCGCACTTGATGTACTGCATGGTATCATAGATCGCCATACCGTCGGTCACAGCACCGCCGGGGGAATTGATGTAAAGGGAGAAGTCCTTGTGAGGATCCTGTCCCTCAAGGTAAAGCAGCTGAGCGACTACCAGGCTGGCGGTAGCGGAGTTGACTTCCTCATTCAGCA
>JAFRBD010000026.1 GCA_017405065.1 Ruminococcus sp.
GCAGGCAGGCATCGACAAGGTCGGCGTCACACAGGAACTGACCAGCTCCACTACCGGCAGGATCTATACCGATACGCTAATCAACATCCGCAATAATGAAGCTACCGGCGAGAAGTATGAGGGCGACAGCGGATTACTGGTCATCTTCCAGACCGGCGAGTCGACAAAGGATGCGACTTACAGCACTGCATTCGATACTCTGGCGGCGAATACCTCTCAGATTCAAAACTTTGTACGGTCTATGGCTTCCGGTGCAGACAATGCCGGCGATGGCTTCAGATCGGCGAAGCTCAGCTCAACACACAGAGTCGGCGACGCGTATGCTTACCGCATCAAGACTGGCAGCTTGTCCGACCTGAACCGTGCCGACCTCTACATGGGCTGTGATTACTCCCAGTTCACCGGCGCTAAGTTCTTAGTGGTTTCCTACACCAAGGACGGTAGCTCCTACACCTACAGCCCGATCAAGACCGGCACATTCACTCCGGGTCAAAAATTCCCTGAAGTTTAATCTGTTGAAGGAGGATTGATGAAAATGAAAAATTTATATGTATCCCCTGAGATCGAGATCGTGGAATATACCTTTAGGGATGTCATTCTGACAAGTCCTGTCGAAAGCGACATCCCGGTCAGCGGCGGAGAATTTGACCCCAGTGCAAGTGGGATTGAAGAACTCTAAAGTCTGTTACACAGATAAGTGATTGCAAATATGCCGCAGTGTAACAGCTGCGGCATATTGTGTTTTTTAATGTGAAAGGATAACGTGTATGATGAAACGACTGTTTACTATTCTATTGGCGTTCGTGTTGATTTTTGTTACCTCTTTCAGTGTTTGTGCCGCTACCGTTGATATCGAAAAGACCGGCGACGGCGTTGTGATCACCTCCGGCGACTGGTCTTATCAGCCTCTCACGAATTACGGCTATAAGATCGTTAAATATCTCGGTGAGGGTCCCGCGGTCGAGCTGCCTTATGCCTTCGCGAAGCAGTATGTCACCGAGATCGCCGACTACGCCTTCTACCAGAAGACCTCCGTCACCTCCGTGACGCTCTCTTCCGTATTGGAGAACGTCGATGAATACGCCTTCCACAGCTGCTCCGGCTTACAGAAGGTCGTCTTCTATCCCTCGACCACCTCCGTCGGGATGGGCTGCTTCTATAACTGCTCCTCATTATCGGACGTCAACCTGCAGGATTCCTCCGTGACAGTGATCCCCGATTACTGCTTTGCGAATTCCGGGCTCAGTGATCTGCAGCTGCCCGATATCTGTACCTCGATCGGCAACTACGCGTTCTATCAGTGCTCGTCGCTTCAAAGCCTGCTGATCCCCGCGTCCGTGACGAATATCTCCGACAACGCCTTTTACGGCTGTGACGCACTGACGATCTACTGTTACAGCGGTTCCGCAGCTCATACCTACGCTGTCGAAAAGGATATTCCTTTTGTTCTGTTGGATGCGGACGTCTATTTCACCAAACATTCCATCTCCCTGAACGGCGATATCGTGATCAATTTCTATGTCAATGTTCCGGATGCATATGTGAACAGCGGCAGGGCAAAGGTCGATTTCTCCTGGACGGTCGACGGTGTTGAGTATACTCATTCCGATACGCTGGCTCCCGATGATAAAACTTCGATCGGCTACAAGGCGGCGTGTCCCGTTGCCATCGCGGAAATGACCTGCGGCGTGACCGCGAAGGTGTTGGTCGACAATGCGGTATGCAGCTTCCCCGATACCTATTCCGCCGTGACCTACGCGAATAAGATCCTGACAGATACCGATTTCGCGATCTCCTATGTCGAATCCGAGAATAACAAGGGCAGAAACGGCGATCAGAGATTGATACAGCTTCAGACGCTTGTCAAGACGATGCTCGACTACGGCTCCAAGGCGCAGATCCGCTTTAACTGCAACACCGATGATCTCGCCAACGGCGGAACCACCGATTTCTATACCGGTGAAGTAACGATATCGAGCGGTGCAAGCGATATGGAAGAGTATCTCGAGGACTGCGGTCTGGAATATTACGGCACTTCGGTCATCTATCTCTCCAAGACAACGCTCCGTCATTATTATAAGATCAAGGATTCCTCAAAGTTCACCGCTGAGATCAAGAACGGCGTCACCTTTAACGGCGAACACGTGACCTACGGTACCAAAAACGGCTTGATCTACTTCGACAAGCCGAATATCGCTGCTTCACAGCTCGACACAGAGTATGTGTTTGTGCTCAACGGTCATGAATATCAGTATTCCGCACTCGATTATTCCGCGCTTGCGTATAGTTTGGACGATGCGCCGTACAGCTCGAGTATCACAAAGCAGCTCGCGGCGGCGGTCTATCGCTATAACCAAGCCGCAAACGTCTTTTTCAACGAATGAGGGAGGTCGTGATGATGAAAGAGAATTATGAACGTACCGCACTGACCCTCACTGTCTTTGATGCTGAAGATGTGATCGTCACCTCAACTCCGGAAGGCGATCGGTTTGAGGATGAAATCCTCAAGCCGAACAGATAAACAATTGAACGACAACAGCCGACGGCGCTTTCAATGTGAGAGCCTGTCGGCTGTTTTGCATGCAGAAAATATGTTGATACCGCATAGATTAGCGAGCTTTTTTGCGGGATAGGATAGATGCAGTAAAAATTATTATCAAAAGTTCTAAAAATCTTATTGATTTTTGTTCAAATGTTTTATATAATAAACTAAATAGGTGTAGATTCCTTGTTTTTGTTGCACTGTTAAAATATGAAGGAACTGCATATGATGAGCTATCCTGCATACCCTTTTTTCCGAATCATCCCGATCATTCGGATACAGCTACAGGAGGCGCGCATGGTCAGGGCGCGTTAGATCCGGGTAACTCTTCTTTTCCGAATAATTTTCGGCGCGTGAAAGCCCGCGTCATATCTAAGTGAATAAGATTTGGAGGAATGATAGAATGAAATCAAAGAAACTCACGCATATTCTTCGCGCTTCTACCGCTCTGGTGTTAGCGCTTTTACTCATGCTCGGCACCGTCACCACCGGCTTCGCGGCTGTAGTGGAGGATTTAGCTGAGACGGGTGCTTTATCCGCTGGCGATATATTTTTCCTTGATATCGGTAAATGGAGTGAAAGCACAATTAAAGGTTATGAAGCACGTTTTTACGGTGGATCAGATGACGATTATGTTACATTGACAAACCTTGTTGGTAACATTTATTATGGTGAGGTTCCTTCTGGTACCTATACCAATATGCTGTTTATTCGAAATAACGGTTCTACTGTTGGTCCTAGTGGTGATTGGAGCAACAAATGGAATGATACTGGTGATTTGACATTTTCCAACAGTCAGAATTATTATAAAATAACCTCTTGGGATACTTACGGTGATGGTAACTTTGGAACCTTATATTTTAAGTTGTTTTCAGATATTTCAGCATTAAACGGTACAAATCTGTCATATGATGGTAACGGTCATATGACTGCTACTTATCCTACTCAGACTTTATCTGCTGGAACATATAACTTTAAAGTATATGATTATTATCCTGACGGTGGTTCCAATTACCGTGGCGGTACTGGCAATAAAACTCTTACTATTGCCAGTGACGGTATCTATGACATCAGTGTATCGTTTGATTTAAGCAAAATTGCTGTTACCGATCATTCAGACTTAACTGTTACAGCCACAAAAGTTAGCTCAGATGTTACATTTGATATGAATGGACATGGTACTCAGGTCGCTACTCAAACCGTACTCAACGGGACTACGGCTACAGAGCCTTCTCCGGCTCCTTCTGCGGTTGGATACACCTTTAATGGTTGGAAACTTAATGGTAGCACATATAGCTTTTCAACACCTGTTACCGCTGATATTACTCTCATTGCTGACTGGACTGAAACAGCTCAGAATGTCAGCGTTACCGCTGTCACAGCCGGACACGGTAAGACTTCGATCGACGGCAGTACCTATACCGCTGCGGCAAAGACCGTCACCGGCGTCGGCGTAGCCACCAAGGGCAACGCGTACGCACAGGCGGATTCCGGCTACTTCTTTACCGGCTGGACAGGTACGTCCGGTATCACGTTCGATACAACCAATAACGCGAATCAATATCATACGCAGTTCAACGCTTCCTCGAGCGGTCAGTCCGTTACCGCGAACTTCGAGAAAGAAGTAGCGATGGAGGGCATGACCGTATATCTCAACGCGAGCAGCGGTCTTGATCCTGCGGTCTATTATGCGACCGACGTGTCAGGCGCGAACTCTGTCGAAGGTACTCACGCGCAGCAGTACGGTACATCGGGTGTGTATCATACTGAGATTCCCGCCGTACCGGAGAACGCTTCTTACAATTATAACTGCGTCAGGTTTGTCATCGGCGGCAACGATTCCGGTTATATCCCGATCACCGATGTGCTGAATAACTCGATCACCTACAGCAGCGGAAACTTCAGCGCGCCCGGACGTTCGACCGCAACGTATTCCGGCTACGGAAAGATTTATTTCGATAATACTTCCACGAACTGGAATATCTCCGGCAGCAATAAGCTGTATTTCGTCATCGGCGATAATAACAGCAATTACTCGATGCTCCAGATGTCAAAGGTGACCAATACCGATCAGCTCTATTATCTGAACGGCGGCAGTTGGAACAATTATACCTACTTCGGTTTTGCTCTTGCTACCTCTGCCGGCACGGCTGACATTGTCGAAAAGACGACCTATATCAGCTACTATAATCTTGCCAACGGCAACAATCAGGATAAATCCTTTATCGGCTTCGGCTTAGGTGAGAACAGCGATAACGTATCCGCGCTTGATTTTCTGTGGATCAAGGATACCGCGATCGACGGCTCAGGCGTATATGCAGCCGACAGAAGCACCAATGAGGGCAACTACCTCAACCGCGGTCAGAAGGTGACCGTCGGCGCGAACGGTTCGGTTTCTGTTGAATACTACAAGGCGACCTCCGCCGGTACCTCCGGTGTGGTTTCGCAGACCGGTACGGTCAGCGCAAGCTCCAACACCACCTTCTACGCGTCGCGTTCCACGACCTTCAAATTCCATCCTACCCCGAACGAGGGCTATGACGTCAGCACCGTGACCTATGACGGCGTCGGGCTCTCCGGCCCCGATGCTAACGGCGACTATACCTTTACGGTAGTCGGCGGCACGGATACAGCCTATGCGATCCAAAACATCAGTGTTACCTTTGCACAGAACAGTAATCCGGTGCTGAATTCGTTGACGACTTCTCCCGCTACGGCAGGTACGACCGGCGTGAGTATCGGCGACTCGGTCACCCTGACCGCGACGAACACCAACCAGACCGGCAATATCGTCTATACGATCACAAAGAACGGTACCGCCGTCACCGCGTCCGATTACCTGACGATCGGCGGCTCTGCGGGCGATCGCGAGACCGCCGCGGCGACCAATACCGCAACATTCCGCACAGAAACGCCGGGCACCTATGTCGTCACCGCGACGATGGGCGGCTCCTCCAAGTCCGCGACTATCGTAGTCAACGAGCCTCCGGCGATGATGCTGCTCGGTCTGTGGACGGGTTCCGTGGGTGATGCGTGGAACTACAACACGACGCTGAATCCCGACCGCGTCATGACCTATATGCCCTCCGGCCCGTATGCCGGCAAGTATTATATCGAGCTTTCTCTGCCGGATAACCGTAATTTCTATCGCAACGAGACCGGCGGCAACGGCTTTAAGGTTTATGACGTTGATCACAACACTTGGTACGGTCTGAATAATAAAATGACCAATACCGCAGAGAATTATACTTTCTATTCTTCGGATGGCAACAACTGTGAACTGGAAGCGATCCGTATTACGGGAAGCACCGATTCGCATACTTACAAGTTCGTTTATGATGCGACGACCCATAATGTCAGCGTCTACTTCCCGCAGGTCATCACCTACAATAACAATGAATCAAATTATGGCGGCAGTTCGGATACGACTTCTCAGCTCGCCGTCACCTACGGCGCCAAGGCGAAGAACATTACCCCGACCCGCGCGGGCTACAGCTTCGGCGGCTGGTATACCAGCGCGACAACGCAAAATGATTCTACCAAGGTCGATTTCACTACAGCGATCACCGGTGCGCAGACTTACTATGCCAAGTGGAACGTCAATACAGCCAACATCAAGATCGAAAAGACCGAGAACGGCGTTTCGACCGTCATCGCTTCGAAATCCGACGACTTCAGCGGCGTATCTGCCCTGACTGTCAGCAAGCCTGCCGCTAATACAGATAAAACCTATGTCTTCCGCGGCTGGGTCCTCTCCGGCGATAAATCATCCCATGTCCGCCTGTATACGGATGCGGCCTGTACCGCAGCTTATGCTGCCGGTTCTGACGCCGCGACGATCTATGTCAAGACCGACGGCGAAGCGGGGATTACCGAAGACAACGTTACCCTGACCGCAAAGTACGTTACACAGAATTCCGTTGAGGTCAATACAACAGATACAACGGCGGGCGAGTATTTCACCGGTATCAACGGCAGTACGACGAATCCGCAGGATATCTACTATGGCACCAACGTCAACGTGACCTTCAACAACCTTTCCGCCGGCTTTGGTATCGATACCGTTGCTTTCGATACGGGAGAGAGCGTCGAGTATGTCAACCACGGTCATTATATTTCCTTCAATATGCCCGATCACGACGTACATATCACCGAGATCACCTTAAAGCCCTATACCTGCCGTATCACGGTCAAGAACGCCGATAAGGTCGATATCGATGGAATCTCCGCTTCCGGCTACTACAGTACCGGAGCAGACGTCCATTCTATTACTGTCAAAGGCTCCGACGATTATTACGGTACCAGTATCCTGACTGATCTGAACGTCAAGTATGTCGGCGGCAGCAACGTGACCGTGAACAGCTCGAATACCAGCGCAGACCTGACCTTTGACGGTCATACGATGCATATCGTATTTGCCGATAACACCGTCACCATCACCGGCAAGATCGGCGGCAACGTCATCATCACGCCTACCTGTACGACGAGTTATAGCGTCAACATCACCTCCAAGGTCATGTCCGACGTCAGCTCAAAGTACATCACCTATAATAAGAAGAGCACAACCTCCCTCGGCGAGGTAGAGTCGGTCACTATCGCAGATCTCAAGGTGTACCTCAAGCTTGATTCCGCTCCCGTGGATGAAGCTGCGGCGGAAGCTGCGGGCGTTGTTTGGCCTCTCGAGACCAGAACCGACGGCGGCGATACCTTCTATCTGATCGAGGCGGATGAGGACGGCGACTTCATCGGCAAATTCCCTGAAAACAGCGAGCTCCTGCTCGTTACCGACGACCTGAACAATAAGTACCAGTTCATCGGATGGTTTGACGGTTTCTCGTCCGGTCCCAACCTCGGCGCGGGCGATATCGATCCTGCCGCCGTGAACAGCACGGTTTACCGGTTCACGCTGACCAAGTCATCCTTCCTTTACGGCGTCGCTACCCGTGACATCTTCCTCGGCGGCGACGGCGCAGGTAGCAACAAGGGTCTGGGAAGCAGCGTTTCCTGGAGCAACGCGGTGAGCATGACCTATGATGAAGCAAATCAGGTCTACTACCACGAAACGGACGGTTTGACCGTTAACACTCACTATTACTTCAAGATCTTTGACCTTGCCGCCACCGGCAACAACAACAGCTCCGGCACCACGAATCAGGCGGTATGGTACAACGCCGCGAAGACGATCAGCTATAACGGCGATTACGGCAATATCACAATCGATACTGCTCATACGCTGAACAGCAACGGTCAGTGTGAATTCCACCTGACCGACGGGTCGAATACCGACTCCAACAAGGTGCGCATCTACTACAAGCCCTCTACCAACGAGGTCTACATCATTCCGGTCTATAACAGTAGCTATCACGAGATCTACCTCTCCAACGGTCGAATCGACGGTTTGGCGAGCAAGCTGGGTCTGACTCTCAGCGAGCCTACCCAGAGTATCACCACCCCCGGTCAGGACGGCACCGGCAACAGCCATCTGACCGACGGTACAAAATGGGAGGACAGATACAGCTACAAGAAGTTTACCGGCACCTTAGAAACGGTCAACTTCCAGGTCACCATCAACGGTACGGACGCAGCCAATGCGCTGGTATCCGGCTTCGTCGTCTACAACATGGATACCGGCGAGGCGACCACCGCAAAGGCGACAAAGGCGGGCAATGTTTATTCCGGCTCGATCTCCAACGTCAGCAGCAACACCTTCATCTGTCCTGTCTACGAGATGACAGAGAGCGCCGCTTCTTCTGCCGGCTACAGCAAGTATGAGGTGTTCGTCAATGCAGCGGACATCGACAGCAACGTATGGGGCGACCTCGTCGCCATGTATGTCTTCGGCGGTACCGGCACAGCGCGCGACAATAACGGCGGATGGCCCGGTCAGCTGATGCTCCCGAGCGGTAAGTCCTTCTCCGGCGTTATCTACCAGAAAGAAGGCGCGGAGCTTAGCGGCGTTCTGTTCAATAACTATAACGTGGAGCATTCTTTCCTCGGTAAGTTCGGTAAGCGCTTCAATTATCCCGACTGGGCGCAGACCTACGACTATGCCGAGCCGATCACCCTGATGGAACGCGGTTCCGAGAATCTGCTCTCCTTCTCACTGAAACAGAACAACGACGGCTACCGCGGCGAGTATTATAACTCCGACTCCGCAAAGAACAAGAGTGTTTGGCAGCTCGACGTCCATAATACCAATAACACCGAGTGCGTACCCGGTAAGGCATACGATTACTATGACGAGGGACTCGATGAGCACCAGACCCTTTTTGACACCTACACCTTTGAGTACCTGACCGATAAGGACGGCAAGAACCGTTTGAATATGTTCGGCGAATCCGTCGGCTCCGCTCCGGCAGGCTACTATGTCATCTGCGTCGGCGACGTCGACTATAAGTCCGATACCACGCCCAACGGTAAACCCTACGCGCCGAACTCCTCCTACAACGGTCAGTATTCGGTCGAGTGGTACATCTATGACGCGAACGGCGTCTTCCTGCTGCACACCCTGTCCGACGCGCTCTACGCGAAAGCCGCCGGCAGCGACAAGCCTTATGTCGCCGATCTGCTGATGAACAGCGGTCTTGTCAGCGACGTCAGTACCCTGAGCGAGAAATCCATCAAGATCTCTTACGAAGCGCCGAATACCCGCGGCTCGGCGACGCGCTTCTCCGGTCAGTGGTATGCGAACTCCACCAACGAGAAGGTCACCGTATACGCCGGCGTCGGCATGATGGATGAAAACGGCAACGCGATCGTTCCCGAGAACCCGCAGAGCCGCGCGAGCTACGGTACCTCCGCGATCAGCTATCCCAATGATCTTACCGGTGCGACCAAGAGCACGATCAACGGTCTTGACTGGGCGAGTCTGAAGCTTTCCGACGCGACCAAGGGCGCGGTCACCCTGACCGCTGCGACCGCGAACAGCAGCGAATTCAAGGGCTGGTACAGTTATGATGAAACCAAGGACGAGTACACCAAGGTTAGCGACAGCCTGATCTTCAACCCGAGCTTTGCTACCGACAGCCGTTACTTCGCGATGTTCTCCGCGCAGGCGACCTATTACTTTACCTATCCGGGCAGAAACGGCATCGTGACTTATTCCGTCAAGGCAACTACCGGTGCGACGGCTGCGGAAATGTCTGCAGGCGGTATTCTGGATAAAACCACGCGACTTGCGGAAATTTCGGGCGAAGTGAGTTATCTGAACAAGATCCATGTGTTCAATCATAATGTTACATTTACGATCGACACTGCTCATATGGATAATTCCAATCCGTATGAGATCACGATCGAAGGCTCGTCCACAGACGCGCAGTATACGCTGACGGTTTACAGCTATAGCGACAGCGGCGTTCTTGAGAATACGAAAACGATCAGCAACAAGATCTGGAGCTCCAAGATCGATCTCGGCGTCGGCTATGTCGCCAACAAGCCTTCCGGTCAAAGCAGCGACGTATTCGTCGGATGGATCGCTTACAATGATAATTCCGCTACACCGACGATCCTGTCTACACAGGCGAACTTCGGCTACAGCATCACGCAGAATATGTCCATCAAGCCGTTCTTTGCTCCTGCCGATCAGGTCGCGACCCTTCGCGGTACCGGCTGGCAGGCGGGTATCGACAAGAACGTCGTCACGCAGGAGCTGACGGATGCCTCCAACGGTAAGATCTATAACGATACGCTGGTCAACTTCCGCAATAAGGCGGATACCGGCAGTGAGTTCGATCCCAAGACAAACGAATGCGGCGTGGTGATCCTGTTCCAGAACAAATCTGCCACAAGCGCCAATCAGTCTGCTTTTTCCTCGTTGGCTAACAGTAAAGTTCAGAGTCTGGTCGATACGATGTCAACGCGTGATTTGACTTCAGCTAAGCTGGGCAATACCAACTACGGCTGCGGTACGAATACGACCTATGC
>JAFRBD010000027.1 GCA_017405065.1 Ruminococcus sp.
CATGAGTTCTGCTTGCGGTACATCCGACAAGGCTTGTGCTTGCGGTACCTCGGATAAGGCTTCTGCCTGCGGCACATCGGATAAGATGTCTGCCTGCGGTTCAGCTTGCGGCTCCGGCGACAAGTGATCTTGTCCGTAATCCCCTCTGAGTATTCGGAGGGCGTTTATGTAATCATCAACTAAGGTTGTTAATATACGAGGTAATCATTATGAAACCGTATTTTTCTTTTCAATGGCATATCACGGATGAATGCGACCAGCGGTGCAAGCACTGCTATATCTTCTCGGACGGCAAGCACATCTGTCTGAAATCCATGACATGGGAGCAGATGCAGGACACCTTCTACAACTGCCTTGATTTTTGCGAGGTGTTCGGGCGCACACCGTACTTTTATTTGACGGGCGGTGATCCGATCCTGCACCCAGACTTCTGGCGTTTGCTGGAACTGTTCCATGACCACGACGTCAAGTTCACGATCCTCGGCAATCCGTTCCACCTCAACGATCAGGTGTGCAGAGAGTTAAAGTGGTTCGGCTGTGAGAAGTATCAGCTCTCGCTCGACGGTCTGCGTGAAACGCACGACTGGTTCCGTAAGCCCGGCTCCTATGACTGCACATTGGAGAAGATCAAGTGCATCAACAAAGCCGGTATCCGCTCCGTGATCATGACAACGGTTTCCAAGACAAATATGAGCGAGGTGACGGGTATCATCGATGCGGTGGTAGAAGCGGGCGCAAATGTATTCGCGTTCACGCGCTATGTACCGAGCGGAGGCGACCTTGACGCGAGCATGACGGCGCAGGAGTACCGCAGATTGCTCGCAGCCTGCGACAAGAAGTTCAAGGAGTATGAAGCGGAAGGCTGCCAGACCTACTTCAACAAAAAAGATCACCTATGGACTCTTTATGAATACGAAACAGGAGAATTCACCATCCCCGACAACGCCGAAAAGGGTATGATCTACGGCGGCTGCAACTGCGGCGCGTGCCATATCACGATCCTGCCGACGGGCGACATCTTCGCCTGCCGCAGAGTAGCTGACAGCAAGGTCGGAAACGTATTTGATGACAGGCTCGCCGATGTGTGGCTGACTTCGATGGAGAGCTATCGGGAGTTTACTAAGTTCAGCAAGTGTTCGAGATGTAAACTGCTCGCATGGTGCAGAGGCTGTCCCGCTGTTGCAAAAGGAACATACGGTGGTTTTTACGCCGATGATCCACAGTGCTGGGCAAATGAAGAAAACGGGTTACTGAGGAGTGAATAATATGAAAGCAGTTGTATTGACAAAGCCGACAAAGGCGGAGAACATCGTTTTGTCGGATGTGGAAGTGCCAAAGGTAAAATCAGGCTGGGTGCTTGTGAAGATCAAAGCGTTCGGGCTGAATCATTCTGAGCAGATATTAAGAGAATTTGAGATAGAAAACGACTATATCAATAAGCCGATCATACCAGGCATCGAGTGCGTCGGAGAGATCGCAGACCCGTCCGACAGCGGTCTTGCAGTCGGTCAAAAGGTCGTCGCTTTGATGGGCGGTATGGGACGCTCATTCAACGGCAGTTACGCGGAGTATGCTCTTCTCCCGATACATCATGTTTTCCCTGTCGAGAGCGAGTTGTCTTGGAAAGAGATGGGCGCGATCCCAGAAACCTACTTTACCGCTTGGGGTTCGCTGTTTCAATGCCTGCGG
>JAFRBD010000028.1 GCA_017405065.1 Ruminococcus sp.
TTCGGGCGTGATGTTTTCTTTGCTGTTACTCATAGAATCCCCCTTAATGTATCAATGAGCATTGAATATTGATTTAGATAATGAGCCTGTCTTAAAGAGAGCGAAGGCGAGAAGGACGGTATAGCCTGCCGTACCCCAAATCGCCCCGTGAATACTGTCTGACGACGGTATCGTCTGAACCAGCACCGCGTAGATCGCCACGCATACGAGAATGAGAAAGCCCTGAAACGCCAGCGCGAATAACGAACGCAGATAGTTGGTACCGATCTGTCCCCATTCACGGTTCGCCATCGTAGAGAACGGGATCGGCGCCATGCTGACGGTCAGATAGATCTCGATCATTCTGCCGTAAACGATAACGAAAATCACGATAGAAAGAATCCACATACACAAATGAATGATATTGCTTTCAAGCCACAGTCCGATCAGCTCCCACACTCCCATTGCTTCGAGCTTGGTCCGCAGATCGCTCATTGACGCACTGACGTCAAGATTGTTGTTAATGATCCCCGCGCCCTGCGTGATGACAGATTGAGCGAGATCAAATACCGCCATGACGATCGTAAAGCAGTTCGTCAGCAGATATGCCGCGACGAACGTTTTGAAAATCCATTTGAATATGTTGAATGTATCAAAGTCGTGCATGTTGTTCTTTTCCAATATCATCTGGATCAGTTCATATACAAGCACGAAAGTAAGTATCATGCCGGCGATCGGAACGACAACGCTCTCCGACAGCGTTTTGATCATGCTGAACACGCTGCCGTTCCAACCCTGCGGCGTCTGACCGACCTGTGTTGATACGTCGGTGACCTGACTGTTAACAGAATCAAAAATCCCCTGATACTGGCTCTCTACCGCGTCTACCATGCCCTCCTTTATCCAGTCTGATAGAGCGTCGATAATCAGCATAGGCGATCCTTAGCTGAACAGACTTGACAGAAGCGGAATGAGAGTTGCGCCAACGACGGCGATACCGCCGCCGGCCATGAGCTGCTTCATACCCTGAGATTTCGCACCGGGATTATCGTTACCGTAGCCTTCGAGAAGATTGACAACGCCCCATGCGCCAAGACCGGCGCCGAGTGCGATAACAAGAATTTTCAGAGTGTCGATAGCGCTCGAAAAGAATGACATTTAATTCCCCCTAATAGAACCCTTAAAAAATGTTGATTTCTGTTTTGAAATTTGTCATTGTCCGCAAGCAACACGATATTGCACTTAAATCGCCTGTTGATAACCTGTTAATACCCCTTAGATCGTACAACGGCAATTTGCCATGAATAATTGTCATTGACTGAAAATTGAGCGGAAATTGACAAAAGGTATTCCTGAAAACAGGAAAGCCGCTGTCTGGTCAACAGCGGTGCGCATTGGGTTTCTATTTTATTTACTTAGGGAGAATCCCTGATCCTCAAATAGTAAAATATACCTCCTGAACCTTACCTTGAATAACGCGCCAATTCATCGGCGCTGATCTCATAGTTGATAAACGCTTCATCCTTATCCGGCTTGAAGCGTGTTGATAAAAATTGTTCTATGTTAAAAGCATTTTTCTGATCGTAGTCAGATAAATACTTGTAGTTGGGGTGCTTGGTGATGTCGTACTTCTTAGATAAGAAGGGACGCACACCCCTGATCTGCAATAGACATTTGCCGCCGTCCATCACGGCGATCTCGTCCATCGACATCAGATCCTTGCCGAGCTTCTGATAGTTCTGTCCGTGACTCTCCTGATTACCCTTAGTGACAGTTTCGTTGTACAGATCTATCGTTTCCTTACCTAAAAGCGAGTTCCAGCTTTTCAGCGTGGTTTCTTCCTTACCGCCGAGAAACAGGCTTGAATCGCAGTTGCCGATAATCGTATCCGCGTTATCCTTATACAGCGCTTTTAACTGCGACTGTGCCTGCAGCACAAGGCAAGCGGAGATCTCTCTGGATCGGATCGTCGCCATCAGCCTTTCGAGGTTCGGTATCTGACCGATGTTCGCCGCTTCGTCTATAAGGCAGCGCACATGAACCGGCAGACGGCCGCCGTATTTGTCGTCGGCGCGTTCGCACAGTCGGTTGAACAGGATCGAATAGATCAAGCTGATCAAAAAAGCAAAGGTGCCGTCGGTATCCGACATGATCAGAAACAGCGCCGTCCGCTCGTCACCGAGCTTGTCTAATTCCAGTTCGTCGTACATGGTGATCTCTCTGACTTCTCGAATATCAAAGGGCGCCAGACGCGACGCGCAGGAAATCAGGATCGACTTCGCCGTTTTGCCCGCCGCGAGCTTGTACTTCTTATACTGCCGCAGAGCAAAGTGATCGGGATCTTTCTTCTCCAAAGCGTCGAACAGAAGGTCAACCGCGTTTTTGAAGCTCTCGTCGTCCTCACGCACTTCCATAGCGTTGAGCATTTCTACCAGCGTCGCGAAGTTTTGTTCCTCTACCGGCGCTTCATAGTAAATGTACCCGATTAGCGCGGTATAGAGCAGCGTTTCGGCTTTCACCCAAAAATCGTCGCCGGATTTACCTTCGCCTTTTGTATTGGCGATAAGGGTAGTGACGATCTTCAAAATATCCTTTTCGCTGTGTATGTACGCAAACGGATTGAAGTGCATGGATTTTGAAAAGTTGATCGTATTGAACACCCTGATCTTATACGGCTCATGGACGATTTTACCTCTCATATCCCGAATGATATTGCCCTGTTTGTCACGCTTCGGCGGTCCCTTTTGCAGCATTTTCCCGCACTCGATCAGCACCGTTCCTTTTGGATCGGTCACGACATACGAACTGTGCATTTGCATAAGGTTCGGCTTGATGAAAAACCGCGTCTTACCGGAACCCGACCCGCCGACGACCAGCACATTCTTGTTTCTGGCATGGGCGGGATTCTTCGGTCTGCCGGACATCATCAGCCCCTCGGTCGCGGTCAGGATGATGTTATCCCACGGATCAGCGGACATGTACGGCGCTATATCCTTCTTATTGCCCCAACGGGCGCTGCCGTACTCGACGTTCTTCCGGTACTTCTTGGCGTTCTTGCTTTTGATATAAACGATAAGCCGTACTACCGCTGCGCCGATGATACCGATAAGAAGATCGATCCATGCAGAGAACAGAAAGTGATCGAAGGCGGCTGAAAAGCCCTGACTGAGCCCCAGCATTTTTGTCGAGGCGTCAACCCCGGGAGAGAGGCGTATCGCCTCGCCGAGCTTTGCAAATATCCATACAAAGATCAGATACGGCAAATGCGGTATAACATATCTCTTGATAATATCGTTCTTGCTCAGCGTTCAGGTCCTCCATGCTCCTTGTTGCGAACACGATCCTTGCCGAGAGCCTTGACAAGCTCCTTGAACTTGCGAAGCTGGGCAACAAGCGAAGGCTTCTTAGAACGATTGAGGTCCTTATTGGTGTATTCCTGAAAAGCGGCAGTCAAAGCGTCCGCCTGATTTGCCTTGAAATATACCGTCCAGCGAGGCGGCTTGGAGCCGACCTCTTTTTCTATATGATACCTTATCTGATATTTTCGGGCGTAGCGCTCAAAGGAGCGCAGCCGCCCCGAGACCTCTATCGTGTTCAAGCCGCCGTCGTGTCCCGCGAGCTTTTTCAGACTGTTGCGTCCGACTTTTGGTGAATGACGCTGCTGCTGCATTTTCTGATACGCCGCCGTCATAGCCGCTTTCAATACCCGTCCCGACAGTTTTGCCGCCTGAACAGTGATCGATACGGTTCTCTGATCGATTTCTTCCTGCAAATAATTCCCCCTTTCTTATAGCTCTACGCCGACCGTCTTTTGACGCGGTTGATGTTGGTGATCTCTGGCCGCCTGATCCACCTGAATCCGCGCGTGCTGCAAA
>JAFRBD010000029.1 GCA_017405065.1 Ruminococcus sp.
CGTTCAAAGAACCGATAGCGCCGTTCTCATACGCGGAGGTGTTCAGCGTAGTGTATACGGTGAAGGTATCGCCTACATTGAACTCCTTTGTCTCGGACTTGCCGTCCAGACCGTAGATGGTAACGGTCGCCTTGTCGCCTGCGGGCTGAGTGGGCTCGTCCGCTTCTGTCGGATGCGGGCAGGTGACGTCGAGAGTGCTCGACATATTAGGCTGATTATGAACATTAAAGCCTTCAACGTAGAAATACTTTAATTTGCCGTTTTCAGCTTTGGTCAGTGTTTCGAGCATACTGGTTATGGTAGCAACGCCGTTTTCACCGGCGCCGGTGATCTCGAAAGTAACGTCAAGCATCGGCTCGCTGTTCGCATTGAAGGTAAAACCATAGTTGATGTCCTGATCATTATACCAGATTTCGCCGGGGGTATCCGGGTTGATCATGACGTTTCTGGGATCTTCATATCCCGGAGCAGTAGGTGTACCGACAATCGTCAGCATAGAGTCATCGTAATAAGTTACGCCGTCAGCAACATTTACAACGCCGTCTGCCGCTGTAGAAATGTTGGTGACGTCCATGTAGGACCTATACCGGATGGTATCGCCGACATGGGCTTTGATCTCTTGTCCGTCATAGCTGATCGTGACGGTCTGAAGAGACTCAGCACTTGTTGACACGATCGCCACTGAGAATAAGGACAGCAGCATCGCAACAACAAGCAGCAAACTAATGAGTTTACTTGTCTTAATCATTCGCTTTTCCTCCTAAAAATTTGTGCGAAAATATACTTCTCGCCAATTCTAAGCAATTACATTATATTTCAAGCGCAGAGTTATTACCAACAACAATACTGTAACTTTTTTGCTTCTTTTGTAATATTATGTAACTATTTTGTAACTATTTTGTAATTTTTAGGTGCAATCTCCGGAAATTGTTGTATTTGCTTAATATTATTGTTATGAAAAAGAATTATTTCAGCGAATATTCATGAAAGAAAGGCGCCGAAAAACCGCATACAGATGCGGATATCTTGTGGTCGGCGGTTTTTTCGGCCCCTATATCTGCCGCCGGTATTACAATTCGTAACCGTTTTCACATATCTTATCCAATCTGCACGAATCCGACAAAAAATAATCGGATTTTTTCTCTGCTCCTTGAAAGATTTTTCCTGAACGCAAAAAGAAAGACCGCCGAAGGCAGCCTTTCCGTTATTTTCCTGCAATCATATTTCGGAAACGATCTTTTCGGGCGGGAGCTCCAGCACCTCGGGATGCTCCAGATACTTTTCGAACTTACGGAACGCGAGACCGAGGATGTTGCCGGACACGATACGATCGTCGGTGACGATACCCAGCGGCAGACAGCGCTCAAAGGTGACCTCGCCCTTTTTGCGGACGGGGACCTCGCGCAGGTTGCCCATCGCGAGGCTGATGGACACGGTGCCGAAGTTATAGATATGATGATGGATGGAGTTAGTCTTGATGCTGGCAAGGTCGGTCAGGATGATCGAACAGTGGAAGGGGCTGGCTTCAATGATCGATTTGGGACACAGGTTGTGCTTATCCATCCATTTGACCAGGTTTGCCGTAACGCGCAGCAGCCCGGGAACGGAGCAGAGGAAGTTCGCGAGCTTATCGGTGGAGTTGACTTCCTCCTCCCTGCGGTTCTGCCTGATATAAGTATCGATGATATCGTTGACCTGATCGATCGTAGCGTCTTTGGGGAACTTCATCTTGCTGATGGTGCCCTCGCCGTCGATCTTGCCCCCCTTGAGCACGACCATGCCGACTGAGATCTCGTTGCGGGCATAGATCCGCTTGTTGACGACAAATCGGTTAAGCTGGGGGTATTCCGCAAAGGCGTGCACCATCGCCGTCAGTATCAGCGTCAGGTGAGAATAGCGCTTGCCTTCCTTGCGCTTGCGGTTCAGGTATTCTTTCATCGGCGCCTCGGGCAGGTCAATGGTGATCATATTCATCGCGTCGGTGCGATCTTTCATCACATGAGCGCCTACCAGATATTCCACGCCTAAGTTCTTCAGTTTTTTTCCGTCGGGTCTGCCCATCATCAAAACCTCTGTTACCATACTCGGTACCTTAAAAAGTACACTGATTGTATGATACACGATAATCGGACAAAATACAAGAGAGAATACCGATTTTCAATAAAAACCTGACATTCTTACCGGTCTGATTTCTATTGCAAATTGATATCGGGCAAAACTTTGAGCCGATAATCCGGCAAGTATCATGAGCCGATAACAAAAAGCAGCGCCAAATAGATAAGGTAAAGGGAGAGCGCCGCCACACCCTGCACGCGCAGAAAGCGCTTTTTGACCAAGGCGGGAACCAGCGTTATGATCGCGGCGAGCAGACAGAACGGCAGATCCAGCCACAAGGTACCGCGGCTCAGCGGCAGGACGCCGCCCTGCGTCAGCGCGCACAGCGGCAGGATCAGGAGAATGTCGATGGTGTTCGCGCCGAGGATATTGCCCGCCGTGATCGCAGGCTGACGCTTGACGATGGCGCTGACGGCTGTCACCAGTTCGGGGAGAGAGGTGCCCACCGCTACCATAGTCAGGGATACGATACGCTCGTCGATATGCAAAACGTCGCGGGCAATGAGCGTTCCGTTATCCACCAGCAGACGCGAGCCGAGGACGATCTCTCCCGCGCCGATCAAAAACCAAAGGATGTTTTTGACGACCGTTTTGCGATCCGTACTGATTTCATCCGCTGTACCGGTCGGCTCCGCGCGGGCGGAACGGATATTTTCATAAACAAAAACAACGAACAGGATAAACAGCCCCATGCTGCCGATGGGCGTGAGCCACCCCGACAGTCCCGACAGCCACAGCAGGAGGATCGCGGCGATCAGGATGAGCGCTTTGGGCAGGAAGCGGGAGCGGTCGATCGGACGGGGAAGGAAGATGATCGACAGCGCGAGGATCAGCGCGGTATTTGCGGTAACGGAGCCGATCGCGTTGCCCGCCGCCATATCCGCCTGACCCCGGAGCGCCGCCATCACCGACACCAGTATCTCCGGCAGGGTGGTCGCCACGGATACCACGGTCGCGCCGATGACGAACGGCGGGACGCCCGACGCGGCAGCCATCCACGCCGCCGCGTCCACAAAACGGTCGCCGCCGCGGATGATGAGGAGCAGTCCGAGGGAGAAGAGTAAGAATATCAGGAAGGTCGAAATAGATATCACCGCTTTATCAAGTGAAGAGTCAGGAGTTTCGGAAAATACTTCGTGTTTTGATTTGTATTGCGCTTGATTGGCATATACAGATGATTGTCATATACAAATCGGGTGCGGGCAAATCCCGCCATAAACTCCTCACTCCTAACTAAAAAAGTCTCTGCCATATTTCTATGCCAAAGACTTCGGTTCTATTCTGTATTCGGTTGGTCGGCTTATGCTTTTTCCTTCGCTTCACGTTGGGAAAAGATGCAGCCGCAATAGCTCTGCCGGTATAGTCCGTACTGTCGGCTCAGCTCCATAGACCGCTTGTAGCCCTCTTTTTTCTTAAAATCGGAGCAGAGATAATCAACGCCCAGCTCCTCCCC
>JAFRBD010000030.1 GCA_017405065.1 Ruminococcus sp.
ACTGTGTCTGTACATAGGTGAAGCCGTTGATGCGGGAGATGATCTGAGCGGCGTCCTTGCCCAGACCGTTCAGGATAACGCGCAGCGGCTGCTGGCGAACCTTGTTCGCGTTGCGGACGATACCGATCGCGCCTTCAGCGGCGGCGAAGGACTCGTGACCCGCGAGGAACGCAAAGCACTTTGTCTCGTTGGAAAGGAGCATCGCGGCGAGGTTGCCGTGGCCGATACCGACCTTGCGGTTCTCTGCGACGGAGCCGTCGATACAGAAGCTCTGCAGACCGATACCAATGTAGCGGGCAGCCTCCTCGGCGTTCTTCGCGCCTGCCTTCAAAGCGATGGCGGCGCCTACACAGTAAGCCCAGCATACGTTCTCGAAGCAGATGGGCTGGATGGTCTTGGCGATCTCATAAGGATCGAAGCCCGCAGCCTTGCAGATCTCGCGGCTCTCCTCAACGGAGGCGATGCCGTACTCAGCGAGAACGCCGTTGATTTTAGCGATTCTTCTGTCGTAGTTTTCAAATAAAGCCATACTGTGCACCTCCCTTAGTCTTTACGCGGGTCGATATACTTCGCCGCGTTATCCCACTGACCGTAGTGGCCCTTCGCCTTTTCGAGCGCCTCGTTGGCGTCCATGCCGGCCTTGATGAAATCCATCATCTTGCCGAGGCTGATAAACTCGTAACCGATGATCTCGTTATCCGCGTTCAGCGCGACCTGAGAGCAGTAGCCCTCGGTCATCTCGAGGTAACGGGGGCCCTTCTCTCTGGTAGCGAACATAGTACCTACCTGAGAGCGCAGACCCTTGCCCAGATCCTCCAGAGAAGCGCCGACTAACAGACCGCCCTCCGAGAAAGCGCTCTGGGTCCTGCCGTAAACGATCTGCAGGAAGAGCTCGCGCATCGCGGTATTGATCGCGTCGCATACAAGGTCGGTGTTCAGAGCTTCTAAGAGAGTCTTGCCGATCAGGATCTCGGAAGCCATCGCCGCAGAATGGGTCATGCCGGAGCAGCCGATCGTCTCGACCAGCGCCTCTTCGATGATGCCTTCCTTGAC
Source organism: Ruminococcus sp. (assembly GCA_017405065.1). Lineage (GTDB taxonomy): Bacteria > Bacillota > Clostridia > Oscillospirales > Acutalibacteraceae > Ruminococcoides. The sequence goes on from JAFRBD010000030.1 coordinate 1,054, forward strand.
GTTCAGCGTGAGCTTGCAGGCGCCCTGCTGGGGAGCGCACCAGCCGATGCCGTGTGTGAAACCGGAAATATCCTTGATTTCTTTTGCCTGTATCCACTGACCCTCCTCCGGGATGGGAGCGGGGCCGTGATATGCGCCCTTAGCGACAGGACACATATTCGATACTTCTGCTGTGTAATACATAAGCTTTTTCCTCCTTTGATTTGAACAATTTACCGGTTTCGCTCGTGTCCGATGAATCCGGCTATGCTTATGTACATTATAGACTAAGAAAAGGTATAAGTCAATATAAAGATTGAGGAAAACGCCAATAAATCAGCCGTTTTTCAGGCAAAATATCCTTTACACTGCTTCATCATTATGATATGCTTAAGTCAGATGGATTCAAAGCGGTGATTCACATGAAAAATGCGGTAAAAATCCTGATTCTGATAACGGCGGTGATAATCATGTTCTCTCTGTTCGGCTGCTGCAAAAACAAGCAGTTTGATATCGAAACCTATAAGGACGCGCAGGAAAACACCATGCTCCTCGACTACTATGAGCGCACGGTCGGCACGCCCGAGGAACAGCCTTATTATGAGATGGTACTGTATACCTATTCAAACACCCTGGCAAAGCTGGAAGAGTACGCCGAAGGCGGTACGGATCACGAAACGCTCACGGTTTACCTCATCCCGTTAGAGGGCGCGCAGGAAATGCTGACCGCCGTCAAAAACTGCGGTATGGCTGATTGGAACAGGCGCGAAGGGATCGCCCTGTGCGGCAAGGCTTATGTCTGCAAATTTCCCGACGGCAAGGGCGATTACATCCGCGTCACGAGCGATAATATGCCCGAGGACGGCGCGAAACGCTTCGGCACGGTCTATACGGCCATGCGCAAATGGATGCGGGACGAGTACCGGGAGGAATGAAGGATCTGACCGATCAAGTTCTTGCAGGATAGGATGCTCGCAACAACGCAACAAACAGAAAATTTATTTTTTTATACAAACAACAGCGCTCCCTTCGCGGAAGCGCTGTTGTTTCTATCTGTATGATTCGTTCAAAAAACCTTTCTCCCCGAACCAACCTCGAAGTGATACTTCACGATACCTAAATCGAGCTTGACAAAGGGACCGTTCGCGCTGACTTTTACAGAGGGGATATCACCCTCGAGGGTGAAGAAAAACTTCTGCTGATTGACGGCGGTCGGCGCGAGCAGCGCCGCTTCGATCCCGTTCTTGAACCAGTCGGGCAGCTCCCGTACGTCGGTGACGTCTTCGATCTTCTTCGAGCGGCGGGGACGGCCGCCGGTCACACCGTATCCGATGGCGATCACCAGCACGAGCTTTTCGCCTTCTCCGATCTCAGCCGTTACCTGCCTGCGCTTGAACATACCCGCCCAGCAGGTATTCAGCCCGAGCGTCTGAGCGTAAAGCACCAGCTGTTCGCCGACGAAGCCGCAGCGTTCTTCGATCCCTTCTTCTCTTTTGCCGATCATCGCGATATAGGCGGGCACATTGCCGAAGCCGGTGAATTTGTTGGTAAATGCGCTGAATACCGCGCCCGCCGGCTCGATGTACTGCATGTGCAGATCATATTTTTCGTTCAGCTCATCGATACGCTCCTTCAGCGCCTGTGCAAGCTGAGGTTCAATCGGTTTTTTCTGATAGGAGCGCACCGAATGGCGCTCCCGTATCGCCTGTAATTCTGTCATAACTGTTTCTCCGTTCTTAAGAATTCCGATAGAAAAGCAAAACCGCCCGCTGCCGCGGGCGATCATCTACATTCAACTGTCATATCCGACGATCGGCGAATAACCGAGCAGCGTCAGTATCTTCGCTTCCTTGTGCATCTGAGCATCCTTGGAACTCTGGTCGGTATAATATTGACCCAGCAGATTCAGGACGCCGTGTACCGCGGAAAAAACGATACCCATTTCAAACGGACGGTTATACACCTTTGTGAGTTCGGTAACGCGCTCAACCGAAATGATGAGCGTTCCCAGACTGCCTTCCTCCTCCGGCGGGAGGGCGATCACCTCAGGCGCTTCAAAGCTGCTGACGCGTTTCTCGTCATGCCCATGAAGCATTTCGTTATCCGCGAAAACCACATGGATATCGATCCGGTTATCGTAATGCTCAAACTCCAAAGCAGCGTTACAGCTGCGGCGCACAAGCATACGCGTACCCGAAGGGATCTTGATCACCGTCTGGGGATTCGTGATGATAACTTTTAAATTGCTTGCCATGTTATCCTCTCCCCTCGCCTTATGGTGACAGAATTATAACATACAAAAATTGTTTTGTCCATATTTAACAGAACGAATTAAAAACTTTGGCAAAAATCGATATAAATATTAATGGTTTTTAGATATTTTAACCGTAAAAAACAGCGTATTTCCCCTTGCCTAAGCCATTTTTTGATAAGTTTGAATAAAAAATCATCGGCTGCATATCTGCATATTTCCGGAAAAGGACTCCATAAAAATTCAAAAAAGAAAAAAGCCCGTGCGGAAGTTCCGAACAGGCTTAAAAACGCAGAAAAGCAATGCTCTTATTTGAGCATAAAGAACAGGGCAAAGGTGCCGGGACCGCAGTGCGAGGTGATGACGCAGCCGGCGGTGGACACGATGACCTCGTCGCACTTGATCAGCTTTTTCAATTCCTTTTTATACATCCTGCGCTCCTTGTCGCTCAGGTCGCAGGTGGTATGAAGGATGATGCGGCGGGTATCGATCTGCCCTTCGAATTCGGCGAAGCGATCCTGCATATACTTGATGCGGCACATTTCGTCTTTGCCGCGGTATTTCTTCGCCACGGTCATCGCACCGTCCTTGACGACGACGGAGGGCTTGATGTTCAGCAGGTTCGCGCCGAGCAGTGAAACGCTCGAGCAGCGCCCGCCCTTGTGCAGAAATTCGAGCTGACTGAGCAGAAATCCGCCGATGTTCTTCTCGGTCAGGTCGCCGATCAGCTCGGCGATGCGTTTGCCCGAAAAACCCATGTCCCGGAACTCGCAGGCACGGATCGCGAGCAGCATCATCCCGGCTGACAGACAGCGGCTGTCGACGACATAGATCTTCTCGTCGAACTCCTGAGATGCGATCACGGCGTTCTGATAAGTAGAGGACATATCGGAACAGAAAGCGATATGGACGATCTCGGTATAGCCGTCGCGGATAAGGCGCTTGAAAAACAGGCGATATTCCTCGGGCGTCGCCGCGGCAGTAGAGGGCAGCTGCCTGCGTTCGTCATAGCGCTCCATGATATACTCGGGCGTGATGTCCTCGCCGTCGGTGAAGTCCTCGTCGTCATACAGCACGTGCAGCGGCGAAATGCGGATTTGATACTGTTTTGCGATCTCTTCGGGGATATCGGCGGTACTGTCGGCAGTGATGATGATACGGCTCATAAATCCACTTCCTTTTCATCAACAAAGTATGTTTTTGGTGTTGTCACATTTTACCACGATAAAACATCGTTTGTCAAGCGCTGAAAGGGGGTTCAGCTCATAGGAGGAAGGGAACGGTCCGAATTTGCCGAAAACGGCGATCGTCGGCTGGTTTGGATTCCTGCTGTCAGGCTGCGGCGTTTGACTTTCCCTTTGTGAAGGAGTATAATCAAATCGGTTCTAATCCTGATTGCGAGGTGCAGCGATGTCTGACAATGCTCATGACAACAAAAAATCGATCCTATCCGTAAAGGATATGGCTTATACCGCTATGTTCGCGGCGCTGATCGCAGTATGCTCGATCATCAGCATCCCGATCGGCACGGTGCCCGTCACGCTCCAGACCTTCGGCGTATGCCTTTGCGCGGCAATGCTCGGTTGGAAGCGCGGGACGCTCGGCGTTTTTATCTACATCCTGATCGGCGCGGTGGGATTGCCCGTATTCGCAGGGATGAAGGGCGGCGTCGGCGTCCTTGCGGGACCGACGGGCGGCTATATCGTCGGCTTTCTGCCGGCGGCACTGATCATCGGGATCGCGGCACAGCGCTTTCAGCGCAAAGCCCTGCCGCTGACGCTTTCCATGATCCTCGGCATCCTTGCCTGCTATCTCGTCGGAACGGTATGGTTCATGCTCGTGACCGGAACGCCTGTCGGCGAATCGCTGATGCTGTGCGTGGTACCTTTCCTGCTTCCCGATGCAGTCAAGCTCGCCGCGGCGGTGATCCTCTCCAACAGATTATCCAAGGTGGTCAAGTTATAATATGTGGTTATTTGTTTTTAACTCAACCTTACTCGGCGTAGGGCTGGCGATGGACGCCTTTTCGGTATCGATCGCGAACGGTCTTGCCGAGCCGAAGATGCGCCGCTTCAAAGCCCTCGCGATCGCGGGGACATACAGCTTCTTCCAGTTCTTGATGCCGATGATCGGCTGGTTCCTCGTCACCACGGTGATCGGCTGGTTCAAGGTGTTTGAAAAGTTCATCCCTTATATCGCGCTGGGACTGCTGCTGTTCATCGGTATCAAGATGATCGTGGAGTGTCTTCGCGGCAAGGAGGAGGAAGCGCGGACGCTGACGATCCCCCTCTTGCTTTTGCAGGGTATCGCGACCTCGATCGATGCGCTGTCGGTCGGCTTCACGATCGCGGAATACGCGTGGACACAAGCGCTGATCGCCTCGCTGATCATCGGCGCGGTGACCTTCGTGATCTGCATGTTCGGCTTGTGGATCGGCAGGCGCTTCGGCAGTATCTTCCAACGCGCCGAGGTGGTCGGCGGTATCATCCTGATCGCCATCGGCTTTGAGATATTTGTGAAAAACGTCTTTTTCGGGTAGGCTGTCAAGCCTGCCCTTTTTGTTGCGGATTTACAAACTTTATCCATGTTGACACCCGTGCTCCTATGTGATAGAATAATGATGTATAATTGTATCCTGAATTTATCATAATTGTCATTGCGAAGCCCGTGAGGGCTGCGGCGATCTCAACCGATTGTTTTAGGATATACATATCGGATAAGGAAAGGAAAACAACTATGATCACAGCGATGTTATTTGCGGGCGGAAAAGGCGCGAGAATGAAATCCGTCGACCTGCCCAAGCAGTTCTTAGAGGTCGGCGGCAAGCCCATCATCATCCACACGATGGAGCATTTCGCGCGCCATCCGATGGTCGACCATATCGTGGTCGCGTGTAAGGAGGAGTGGATCGGTCATTTAGAAAAGCTGATCGAGCAGTTCAACGTACCGAAGGTCAAGTCTATCGTTCCCGGCGGCGCGACCGGCTTTGACTCCATCCACAACGGCGTAGTGGCGACGCACGAATTCTCCCGCGATCCCGAGGACATCATCCTTATCTGCGACGGCGTGCGTCCGATGCTGTCCGAAAAGCTGATCACCGACTGTATCCTCGAGACCAAGAAGCACAAAACCGCCGTGCCCGTCACCCCGTCCATCGACTCTCTGCTGTATTCCGAAGACGGCGCCACCTGCGGCAAGAGCTACCAGCGCTCGACCATGTACATCACGCAGGCGCCGCAGGGCTACACCATGGAGCGCATCCTCTGGGCGCACGATCAGGCGTACAAGCGCGGCATCTTAGAGCCCGTGTCCTCCAGCGAGCTGTTCATCGAGCTGGGCGAGAAGGTACACATCTTCCTCGGCGAGCGCTTCAATATCAAGGTCACCACTCCCGAGGATCTCACCACCCTGCGCGCGCAGTATTATTATGAGAACTACAAGAAATTCGCCAAGGAGGAATTGAAGTATGGAATATAAGGTAAAAGATTACGTCAAAAAGAGTATCTATACCAATCTGGAAGATATCGCGAACGCCCCGATCTCATGGGACAAGCTCAAGGGCAAGACCCTCCTGCTGACAGGCGCGGGCGGCTTTATCGGCTACTACATGACCTGCGGCATCCTGCTCAGAAACGACCTTTACGGCGACAATATCAAGGTACTGGCGCTCGAGCGCTTCGGCGACTTTGCAAAGAAGAAGTTCGGCAAGCTGTTAGAGCGCGACGACGTTGAGCTGATCGTACAGGACATCACCGAGCCGATCAAGGCTCAGAGAGCCGATTTCGTCATCCACGCCGCTTCTCAGGCGAGCAACATCGAATTCGAGCGCGATCCCGTCGGCACCATCAGCGCTAACCTCAGCGGCACCGAGAACGCCCTGAACTTTGCGAAGGAAAGCGGCAGCGAGGCTTCTCTTGTCGTTTCGTCGCTCAAAGTATACGGTACGCTCTATACCGGCAAGCCCTATATCGAGGAGGACGACAATGGCTATGTCGACTTCACCTCCTACAAGAACTGCTACGCCATCGGCAAGCGCGCCGCCGAAACCTTAGCGGCAAGCTACGCCAAACAGTACGGCATGAATATCCGCATCGTCCGTCCGAGCTACATCTTCGGCGCGAGCCGCCTCGACGACGACCGCGTATGGGCGCAGTTCATCGCGAACATCGTCCGCGGACAGGATATCCTCTTAAAGAGCAACGGCGCGACCAACCGCTCCTTCTGCTATGTCACCGACACGGTCACCGCAATGCTGCACGTTCTGCTCGACGGCGAGAACTGCGTGCCCTACAACATCAGTAACGAGGCGTCCAACACCACCATCCGCGGCTTTGCGCAGGCGGCGTGCGAGGTCTTCCCCGAAAGGAATATGAAATTAGCGTTCGCGAATCCCGAGGACGAGGTCATGCCCGAGCCTTCGCCGCTCGATCCCACCCCCGAGATCATGGACAACAAGCGCATCCGCTCCATCGGCTGGGAGCCGAAAGTCGATCTCAAGGAAGGTATCCGCAGAGCGGTAGCGATCTTGGAAGAAGCGTGACGCTTCACCCGATTCCGCCTTTTGCAAAGCTCATCTATACTGCGTTCTGAAAACGGCGGGCGGAAAACAGCTTAAAAACCGTCATTGCGAGCCCTTTAGGGCGTGGCAATCCCACAAAGAAGCGCACTTTCTTTTCTATCGCATAAAGTGCCATAAACCGCCAGAAGATTTCAGTGTCGCAATGATATTCTTATCCGGAGTTATCAATGCCTCTTAAAAACAAACTCAACCAGTATGAGCTGGACACGGCGCTCGCCGTTTTGCGCGACAAGCGTCTTCCGCTCGACGGGTTACGGCAAAAGACCGTGGCGGTATCGGGCGGCGGCGATCTTCACCGCACGATCCTGTACAGCCTTTTGCATCTCAATGAAGAAAAACAACTGAACATGAAAGTCATATCCGTCGGCGAGTGGATCTCCACCCTTTATGAGGATGACGATTTCACGGTCAGGGAGCTGAACGAACTCAGCGCCGTCGATTATTTCATCGAAGCGGGTTTCCTGCGCTATACGGATTTGGACGATACAGAGAGCTTTTCATCCTGTATCGACAGGGCAATGCGCGTGACCTCCGCGCTGGCTCATGCGAACCCCCATCGGGTGATCCTGCTGTCGTCCTCGGCTGTCTACGGCACGCCCGACAGAGAAATGTCGCTGTCCGAGAACGAATACGCCGACACGACTTTTGCGTCCGATAACCTCTTTGCGATCGCGCTCCAATGCGTCGAAAACATCTTCGCGGGAGCGGCGCATACGTACGGCTTTCCGGTCACGACCCTGCGCTCTGCGGCGCTGATCGCGCCCTTCGATGAGCTTGAGATGACCGAAAAGGTTCTCAAGCCCCTGACGGAGGACAAAAAGCTGACCTTTGCGCCTCACGGCAGAAAGACGACCTTTGTCTATATCAACGACCTGATCACCGCGCTGTATTACGGCATGCTGGTATGCAGCAGCGGCGAAACTTATAATGTCGGCGAAACAAACAGCGCGCTGTCCCCCTTGATGCTTGCCGCCGTGACAGAAGAGTTATTCGGCGCTGAAGTCGGCATCGAAAAAAACGGACTGCGTCCGCACGGGTGTTCCGTCAGCTGCGATAAGCTCAAAAAACTCGGCTGGACGCCTCTCGTCAACGCCAAGGACGGGTTCCTGATCGCGAAAAATGCGCTGGAGGATTCCGATAAAGTCTTTATGTTCAGCGATTCCTACGACGGAAAGCTGACCGCGGTACAGCATACCCTGCTCGGCTTTCTCAAGGAGGTCGACCGCATCTGCCGAAAGCATCACATCAAATACTTTTTGGGCGGCGGCACCCTGCTCGGCGCGGTGCGTCACAAGGGATTCATCCCGTGGGACGACGACGCCGACGTCATGATGCTCCGCAGGGACTACGAACATTTTTTGACGGTACTTCCCTATGAGCTTCCGGATTATATCACCGACCAGAACACCGAAGAAGCGAATCACTTCGCCTTTACGAAGCTGAGACTGAACGATACCATCCTGTCCACCGAATTTTCGGCAAGGTTCGAGAACCTGCACAACGGCGTGTTCCTCGACGTGCTGGCGCAGGATAAGACGTCGAACAAGCGCTTCTCTCAGAAGCTCCACATGAAGATGACGGCGCAGCTGCGATGGCTGGTGCTCAACAAATGGCGCGGCACGCCGATGAACGCCAACAACAAATTCGTCTCCTTTATCGGTGACGTGATCAAGGCGATCTTTCCCTTAAAGGCGCTCGAAAAAATGCAGAATCGTATGATGAACCGCTACAACAAAAAGGACACAGGCGTGCTGTACGACAGCATGGGGCGCAATGTCGAGCGCGGCGCTTATCCCGAGGAATGGCTCGATGAAGCGGTCTATGTTGACTTTGAAGATACCAAGCTGCCCATCCCCAAGGAATGGGACAAGTATCTGAGCTATCTTTACGGCGACTATATGGACATGATCCCCGTATCCGAGCGCCATGTCAGCCACGAGATCGTGCGCATCGACCTCGGACGGTTCATTGAATATTAATTGAGTAGTAACAGACGCTGTCATTGCGATGGCTTCAGCCCGCGGCAATCCCGCAAAAATAATGTCATCAATTGAAGCGTCAAAGCGAAGCAAATCATGCGTTTTCGTAGGGGCGACCAGCGGTCGTCCGTGTCGCGGACACACGTGTCAAGCGACATTCGCGAAGCGATGTGACAGCAGCATTTGTTTCCTATCTGACGTTTTCGATAACAATAACGCCCGTCATCCTGCGGACGAGCAATGCTCGCCCCTACGGAAGCAGGTATTTGCTCCGCGCTTTTCGAGTATGTTCCTTAACGACATTACCCGCAAAGAGGAGCAGAACCTTTCCATACAACAGGAATTCCCGCATTGCTTTCATCCTAAGAACTTCAAGGAGGAATCACCATGAAAAGAACCCTGTCCGTATTATTATGTCTCGCGATGCTGCTGATCACGGCGGTATCGGTCGGCGCTGCGCCCGTCGATACAACTGCTGCGGGTGACGGCAGCGAAGTGTACATCGCCGTCTACCTGGACGCAGACAGTGAATATCCTGTCGTATACGCTGAGTATGCGTACGGCGACGTCCCCACGCGTCCCGAGGATCCCGGCAGGGAGGGCTTGACCTTCATCGACTGGTACACGAGCCCGTCCTTTACTTTCCGCTTCGATTTCAGCAAACCGCTGTACGAAGATGCTGCGATCTATGCGCGTTTCGTGCCCGAGAATCAGGCGATCGGCGTGAATGTGTTCGCTTCTCCCGATTCCGACTATCCGATGTACGGCTATCTGTGCGCCAAGGGCGATTTGATGGAATATCCCAAAGATCCCGAATACGGTGAGGATGAAGAATTCCTCGGCTGGTACTCCGACCGCGCGCTGACAAATCAGGTGGATTTCTCTCAGCCGATATATACGTATACGTATCTCTTCCCCTACATCGTCGCTGAATCAGATCTGTGTTACGGCGCATTTTATCTTGACGTTAATGACACAGAACCCCTCTCCTACATCCCGGTCGAGAAAGGCAAGACCTGTCCCGCTCCCGAAGACCTCGGTAAAGAGGACATGGTGTTCGAAGGCTGGTACTCCGACCGTGATCTGAAACATCCCTTTGACTTTTCCAAGCCCGTGTACGAGGATTTCGAGCTGTTCCCGAAGTTCACCGCAATCCATAATCACGACCTGCAATATGTCGACGTCATCCGCGCGACCGCGACGACCGACGGCGTGAAAGCGCATTATGTCTGCACGACCTGCGGCAAGTGGTTCGAGCCGACTGCAACGGCGCTGATCGAGATCGAGGATCATGAAGCATGGATCATCCCCGCAAAAGGCCCCTACCTGCTCGGCGACGCGAACGGCAGCGGCGATGTAGAATCCACCGATGCCACCGTGATCCAGCGTAAGATCATAGGCATGAAGATCAACTGTGGTTTTTGTCTCGGCGCCGCCGACGTTAACGGTAACGCAAAAGCGGATATCATCGACGTAACATTCATCCAGCGGCATCTTGTAAGGATGGATGTACCCTTTGCGATTGGCGAACCGGTATCCCCCCTTTTGTCATAAAACGGCTTTATGAACTCTGACACAGGAGTAATGATATGAAACTGAAACTGCTTTTGATCGTCACGGTGCTGGCGCTGTGCCTTACCCTTGCCGCCTGCGGCGAACAGCAAACAGGCGGCGCGACATCGGATACCGCGACGGCGGATTCTGCCGATGCGGTCGACAACACAGCTCCGGCGAACACGTCTTCTTCTGCTTCACCCAAAGAAGATCCCTTCGGCAAACCATCGCCCGCTTCGTCGGCAGTCGATTCTTCTCCCGCTCCTGAGGCGAACGACGATGACAATAAAAACATCAGTCATGAAGCTGATCCTCCCGCACAGGAGGAACAGCCTGAAGTGCAGCAGTCTTCCGGCTCTGCGGCGTCTTCCAAAGCATCCTCCAAGGCGTCTTCCGCTCCCTCGGGAAATCCCGCTTATGATGAAGACGAGAAGCCGACCTTCACCATCTCCATGACCGACAGAAAGACCAAAAAGACATATTCCGCCGCCTGCAGCTATATAACGGATAAGGAAGATATCGCTTCCGTGGCGTTCTTCCTGCCCGGCGGCGAGTATGACGTCGCCGTGTATGAGTACACTGAAGAAAAGGATAAGGGCGAACCGCTCGCCGAAGCGACATATAAGAATTCCATCGGCGAGGATAAACGCAAATCCGTTCACGTGAACTACACGCCGAAGGACAATAAGATCGAAGTCGTCGCAAGTACTTCGAGCAGAAATCAGTAAAAACCGCAAACGAAAACCGGCTCATTCGAGCCGGTTTCTTTTATCTGTCAAATGTCATTGCGAGCCCTCATGGGCGTGGCAATCCCACAAAGAGGAACAGAACATTTCTGTCACCTCCAACGGTATTAACGTCAAGAGGATTGCCGCATCGTCGTTCTCTGTACTCGTTGAAAGCGATTTTTCAAAAGCATATCTTGTTGTATCAATACACGACGTCTTCCTCTTTGCCGTTGGAATAGACGATGTGATAATAGCCGTGACCGGAGCCGTCGCAATCGGGATAATCGACTCTGGATACCTCATATACCTCTTCCTGCTGGCTCGAAGCGCCGGAATCGCCTCCGTTATCGGAGCCGCCGCCGTTTGAACCGCTGTCGTCGGAGCCGCTGTCCCCGCCGGAAGCCGAGCCGTAGGTGACGATCTTATTGACAGGCTCTTTTGTGACCTTTTCGCTGATACTCTCACGGCTGTCCTCTTTGCCGTCGACATACTTGACCTTGTAGGTGACCTCTTTCTCGCCCTTGACGCCCTCCTGCGTCACTTTGCTTTCGCCGGAAGCCATCGAATCGCTGTACTGCTCTTCAGTCTTGAAGTCGACCTCTTCGGTCTTGGTCTCTTCCTTATACTCCACGCGCTTGACGGTGATCTTCATGCCGTCCTTGATCGCGGCGTCGAGCTTTTCGCTGACCTCGTCGTCCTCGCCGAGGGTGACCTTCTGTTCGTTCAGGAAATCCTTGACGGTCGCCGCCTTGGTAGCGCACTCGGTCGTCTTTCCGTCCACGGTCAGCTCGACCTTCATGCCCTTGACAAGGTTGATCGTCATGCCGTCCTTGACATAATCGGTCGCGGGAACATCGGGCGTGACGCCGTCCTCGGTCTTGAACGCCGCTTTCTCGATCGCGTCGGCTACGGTACCGCCGACGAGTTCGACTTCCTTCTTCTGATCGCCGCAAACAACGGTGACTTTCGCATAACGCTTGACAAGGATCTCCTTGGTCTCAGGGGTGATCTTGGCGTCGAGAGCAGGTTCGGTCTCATCCTTGTCGCCGAGCTTGATTTCAGCCGCTTCGAGCGTCTGCTTGACGGTCTTGTCGGTAGACGTCGTGACCTCGGTCTTGACGCCCATGTCGTTGATCTCCAGCTTGACCTCCTCGCCGCCGCAGGCGACCAGAAGGCTCATGAGCAGGCATACCGCCGCCAGCAGAGCCGCCGCTTTCAGAAATGTCTTTTTATTCTGCATATTGGTTTCTCCTTTTAAAATTATTTGATAGGATCTATTTTATCTACCGAAGTATGATAAACCTTGGTAAAGCCGCCGTCGGAGCCGACGATCAGATCGACCTCCGACTCGCGGCCGGCATAATCTGCCGCAGGGAGATAGACGACAAAGTTATCTCCGTTTTCATCGCTGAGCTGTGCGAACGCCTCATAGTCGTCGGATTTGCCGTCTGACGTTTTCACCCGCATATACAGCACAGCGTCATCGGCGCACAGGCTGCTGTCAACGGACGCAGTCAGCGCGATCAGCTGTGTGTTCGCCTCCAGTATTTTACCGCTCACTTGTGCCTTTCCTTCGACCGTCTCGCCGATATTCAGCACGCGTTTGGGCGACGGAATGACAGGTGGGCTTTCCAAGAACCACGAGACGTTGCGCTCCACGATCTCAAAAATAACCGTATCCGCCATGCCGTTCCGGTTATCCAGCGCCACGTTGATGGGCTTCGACTTGGTAAAGGTCGCGCTTTGGTACGCGCTCGCGAAAAACGGCAGAAGCGAATTGCCGAACGAATCGCGGTACATATACAGCGAGCCGCTCGCGGAGGGGTTCTCGGTAACGATACGAGCGTCCTCCACCGATTTCGTCGGGGTCACATAAGCGTATGACTCGCCGATATCATATTGATAATCGTACTCCGTCAGCTGTGAAGCGGGATACAGCATCTTTGCCAGATCTCCCTGATGATCCTTTACACGCTTTTCTTCGACGGAGCCGTAATCGTCATGCCTCTTTTTAAGCGCGTCAAGCGCCGCGTTATACACCATCCGCGCGCCCTTGTTGTTCCAGTGGGAATCCTGCTTAAAGTACAGGGTCTCATCCTGCGACCGGAACAGCTCGAACAGGTCGAGATAGTTCACGCCGCTGTCCGCGAGCGCCGCATTCAGCAGGTCGCGGTTATGTTCATCCGAAGCCGCCTTGCCGTAATAATACGGCATACTGTCGGGATAGAGCGTATTTTTATTGGGAGCAACGGTAAAGAGGAACTGCGAGCCCTGCGACTCGACATATTCCTGTACCAGTCCCAGATTATGGACGATGCCGTTGATCTCTCGCCGGGAAAGGGTATTCCTGCCGAGAAAATCATCGAGAGTAGCGGTATAATACAGCCAGTCGTCCCCGCCGACCGCCACGGTATCGAGGTCGGAGACGCCGAACAGCGTTGACTGTACGCGGGCGTCCGTATCGATCATCTGCGGACGAAAAGCAAAATGTTTTTCAAAATAACTGCCGAGATCGGGCAGATAGCCGCTGTTGAAGCCGCCTTCCTCCGTTCTGATCGAGGGAAAGGGGGTCTCTGTCTCATTGCCGATGCGCTCGTTCGTCGCATGGAAGGTCATCCCTAATGAGGGGATCACGCACATCGCCATGCACAGGACCACGAAAAGCAGCGGGAATATTTTTTTCATCATCACGCCGCCTTTCAGAATCTGAAGTAAATAAAGGGATTATACGAGGTCGCGGACAGGCGGATCATACACCAGAACAAAAGCGCGAACGCCATCACATACAGCGCGATCTGCACGACTTTCCATCCCGCGGTCAGCTCCGCCCCTCCGTACAGGTTCGCGCGGATCTTATCCGCCAGCGGACGGATGGGCGCACAGCCGATGACAGCCGCGACCAGCATCAAAAGGAACCATGGGGTCAGCTGGGACAGCGCCAGACTCAGGGAGCTGTCGGTGAAGTCAAAGCCCGCGAACATCTTGCCTATCATCGTAAAGCCCTGTCCGATGGTGTCGGCACGGAACAGCACAAAACCGACCGTGACCACCAGCAGCGTATAGAGATGCGCCAAAACGCGCGGGAGCTTTTTGACGGCAGGGACGGCGCCCTCAAAGAGGAGGAACAGACCGTGGTAAACGCCCCACAGCACAAAGGTCCAGCTCGCGCCGTGCCACAGACCGGTGCAGAAGAAGACGATCATCTTATTGAGATAGGTGCGCGCCTTGCCCTTGCGGTTGCCGCCCAGCGGGATATACAGATACTCCTTGAACCAGGTCGACAGGGAGATATGCCATCTGCGCCAGAAATCCTGAATGTTCGCCGCGCCGTAGGGGTACATGAAGTTTTCCTTGAACTCGAAGCCGAACATCAGCCCGAGACCGATCGCCATATCGGAATAGCCGCAGAAATCGTAGTAGATCTGGAACAGATAGGCGATCGCGCCCAGCCATGCGACCGGAAGCGAAACATCGCTCATATCGGACGAAAAGATGATATCCGCCGTCTGTCCCATGGTGTTGGCGATCAGCACCTTTTTGCCCAGACCGCAGACGAATCGGCGCAGTCCGCGGGCGATCTTATCGATGCTCTGCGAACGGTCGACGATCTGCCTGTCGATATCGCGGTACTTGACGATCGGGCCGGCGATCAGCTGCGGGAAGAACGAGATGTACAGCAGCACGTTGAAATAGTTCTTTTGCACCTCGGCGTCGCCGCGATACACGTCGACCACGTAGGACAGCGCCTGAAAGGTAAAGAAAGAGATACCGACCGGCAGGGCGATCTGCGGCACAGGGATCGACAGCGAAAAGATATCGTTGACCGTCCCGACCAAAAAGCCGGTATACTTGAATATGCCGAGGATACCGAGGTTGACGATGACCGCCAGTATCAGCGCGGCTTTGTTCTTACCGTGTTTACCGGTTCTCACAAACCGCGCGCATATGTAGTTGAGCACGGAGCTGAAGATCATCAGCAGTACATAGATCGGCTCGCCGTAGGCGTAGAATACCAGACTGGCGACGATCAGCAGCCCGTTGCGGAATTTCAGATTCGGTACCAGCGAGTAGAGCAATAATACCGCCGGCAAAAACACACATAAAAATGTCAGGGAGCTAAATACCATATATAGCAGCCTTTCTTTCAGTCATTACCGCGCGTGCAGCGCGGCAGCGCCTATCGATCACTTCCAGACAGCCTTGCCGTTCTCGATGGTCAGCTCGGCGGAGAAGCTCTTGCTCAGCTGCCAGAAATGACTCTTCATCATATAGGCGGCATAATCCGCCATATGATACTGCGGGATATTCGCGTCGGGATCGCAGATCAGCCATTTTCCGTCCACGTAAACCTCGGTCCAGCCGTGAGGCAGACCGCCGGTGGTACCGATGGCGACGCGCGCGCGGTAGCCCGCGATACGGGCAAGGCAGCAGAACGCCGCAGCGTAGCGGTAGCAGTTGGCGTTGCGGTTCTTGAAACAGGTCGTAGCCATTCTCGGCATATCGGAAGCGGATTTGGGCGGATCGTAGTAACGCTGATAGGGGAAGTTGTCCGCCAGATACATGAAGCCGGATTTCATCTTCTCTTTCAACGTGTCGCCCTTGCAGTTCTTCGCCATGAATTCGGCGGCAAGGCAAATCTCCTCGCTCTCACAGCAAACGCCGTTTTTGTCGGCATAATAGTAATCGGAACCGCTCTTGACGATAGCATCTTTGCTGATGCTGCCGTTTTCATTGTAATAGTACAGCTTGCCGTCGATACGCTGCAGTCCGGAGCGCAGATAGCCCTTGTCAAAGAAATAGGTCTTGTCGTTATACCGGATCTTGCCGTCGACGGGTTCGCCGTCCTGATAATACTTGACGTTGTCGGTGTAGCCGCTGATCAGCTCGCCCTCGTCGTCCAGATAGCGGAGCGTGTAGGCGTAGATCTTACCCTCCTCGACCCCGGTATCGAGATAAGACGATTCGGGAACAGCGTCGAACAGCCTGCTCCAGGAGCCGCCGAGCGTCTTGCGGTAGAGGCGGTAAGCGTCAACGCCCTCGCGCGCCTCCCATTCCGCCAGCCATCCGTCCTCCTGCGCGGTCACAGAATCGATCGCGGGAGGGGCAAAGTAGGTATTGGCAAAGCCCTTGCCCACATAGTCGGAGACAAAATCCTCGTTTTCATTCAGACAGCGGATCGTATAGATACGGGTCGCGCCGTCCTTGACAGAGGTATCGGTATATTCGGTCAGATATTTGGAGGCAAGACGCGTCCAGCCGTCGCTTTCTTTATTCTTGTAATAGATGCGGTAGAAGTCCGCGCCCTTGGAAGCGCTCCATTTGAACTTCACGCCGTTGTCCAGATTTTCGAAAGAAGTGATGCGCGGCGCGGCGACGTAACGTATTTTCCTGCCCGCCTTATAGTCACTGGTAAAATCCTTGCCGTCGGCGCTGATACAGCGCACGGTGTAGGTGTAGCTGTTGCCCGAGCGGACGTCGGTATCGACAAAGGAGGACTTGGTGGTCTCCGCCATCTTTTTCCAGCCGTCCTTGCCGTAGTAATAGATACGGTAGCGCTCCGCGCCCTTGCAGGCGTTCCACGCGATCTTTACACCGTCCTCGTGGTTGCTCAGCGACACGGTCGGCGCTTCGATGTAGGTGTTTTCAAAGCCCTTGCCTACATAATCAGAGACGAAATCCTCTTTTTCGTTCAGACAGCGGATCGTATAGACGCGCTTTTCGCCGGGCTTGACGGAGGTATCGGTGTATTCGGTCAGATACTTGGACGCAAGCCTTGTCCAGCCGCCGTCCTTGTTTTTATAGTAAATGCGGTAGAAGTCCGCGCCCTTGCAGGCATTCCACTTGAACTTTGCGCCCTTTTCGGTGTTTTCAAAAGAAGTGATGCGCGGCGCGGCAACGTAACGGATCTTCTTGCCCGCTTTGTAATCGCTGGTGAAGTCCCTGCTGTCGGCGGAGATACAGCGGACGGTGTAGGTGTAGGAATTGCCCGAACGGACGTCGGTGTCGAGGAACGACGCTTTGGTCGTCTCCGCCATCTTTTTCCAGCCGTCCTTGCCGTAATAATAGATACGGTAGCGCTCTGCGCCCTTGCAGGCGTTCCATTTGATCATCACGCCGTCCTCGTCGTTGTTCAGCGACACGGTCGGCGCTTCGATAAACAGGTTGCTCCACCCCTTGCGGCTGTAATCGGAGACAAAATCGTCCTTGCTGTTTAACGCGCGTACGGTATAGACGCGGGTCTCGCCGCCCTTGACGGAGGTATCGACATACTCGCGCTTGGAGGTGGAGGTCAGACGGTTCCACTCGCCGTTCGTGTTCTTACAGTAGACGCGGTAATAGTCGGTGCCGTTGAATGCGCTCCATTTGATCTTCGCGCCCTTTTCGGTGTTTTCAAAAGAAGTGATATGAGGATACTTGTCCGCGTTGACGTCGACGAACCGGAAGCCATTTTCTTCGGCGTAGTATTCAGCCGCGCTCAGCTCGCTGCCCTTGATGGCGATATCGCTATTGCTCCTGTCGTCATCCCTGTCAAAATAGCCGATCGCTTTGATCCCGATATCCTTTACGGAGTCGGGAACCGTGACAGAGGTCACCTCCTGCTTCAACAAGGCGTAGTCATCGATCGCGGTAACGGGATAACCCTCGATCTCGGAAGGAATGACCGGATCGCCCGTAAGAGAATCACCGCGGGTGATCATCACGGTTCCGGCTTCAAGATCGATGCTGTAAGACAGATAACCGCCGTTCATATGGAGCTGACCGCCCCGCTCGGTTTCCGCGGCAGTTTCTTCCGCTTGATCATTTACGGTAGGATTCGTCATGATCTCGGTCTCATTGTCGCCGCCGCTCTCGGGGACAATGCCGACAGCCGCATATTCATCGACGATCTCTTCATCCGCTTGAGCCGCCGATACAGGCAAAACCGCAAACGTCGCGGAGATCATCACCAAAGCCAATAAAAGTGAAACGCCTTTTTTGAACATATGTATCCTCCCAATCAAAAAAGTCATATAGTCATATAAATGTATACGGAATCTATATTAATATATCATAAATGCCGACAAATGTAAACCATATTTCGCAAAAAGTCGCACAAATCGAGCCTGTCAAAAAAGACAAGTTCTGTCAATGCGATCGCGACAGCTTCACAGCAGCCGAAAAAAAGATGATCGGCATGATGGTTTCTATCCGACAACGGTTTCGCTTACACGCCCGGACAGCAAAGAAGCCGACCCCAAAAGGCCGGCTTCTTTTCAATCATAATACATCTTCTTCAATTCCTCGAGGTCGTACGGCGTCTGCTGATACAGATAGTAGTTCAGCCAGTTCGCGTATAAGAGCGAGGCATGAGAACGCCATGTCATCACGGGCTTGCGGTTGACGTTGTTCTCGGGGAAATAGTTATACGGCATGCTGATATCGATCCCCTTCTCCACGTCGCGGTAATACTCCTTGGCGAGAGTATCGTAGTCGTACTCGCAGTGACCGAGCAGATAGAACTCCCTGCCGTTCTTGGAGCAGATGATCGCGACGCCCGCCTTCTTGGAGGTCGCGAGGATCTCCAGTTCGGGGATCTTCTCGATATCCTCGGTGCGAACGCCCGTATAACGCGAGTGCGGGATCAGAAAATAATCGTCAAATCCGCGCATCAGCGGGTGCTTCGGATTCAGGATCATATGGTTGTAGATACCGAAGAGCTTTTTCGGCAGGTCGATTTTATCGATGCCGTAGCGGTAATAAAGCCCTGCCTGCGCTCCCCAGCAAATGAACATTGTGGAATAGATGTGCTTCTTTGCCCATTCAAAGACCTCGCACAGCTCGTCCCAGTAGTCTACCTCCTCAAACGCTATCTGTTCTACCGGCGCGCCGGTGACGATCATGCCGTCAAAGCGCTCCTCACGGATCTCGTCGAGGGTCTTATAGAACTTCATCAGGTGCTTTTCGGATGTATTCTTCGACTTATGACTCGCCATCTGCAGCAGCTCGACGTCCACCTGCAAAGGCGAATTGCCTAAGAGGCGCATGAGCTGGGTCTCGGTGGTGATCTTGGTAGGCATGAGGTTGAGTATCACAATGCGAAGCGGCCGTATATCCTGAGTCGTCGCGCGATCCTCCTGCATGACAAAGATATTCTCGCTCTCGAGAATCTGTGTCGCCGGCAGGCCGTTGGGTATTTTGATCGGCATAGTACCGCTCCTTTCTCTATCAATCAATAAACCTTACGAGGCCCCCTTTCCTAAGGGGGCTGTCACCGCAGGTGACTGGAGGTTGAAACGCCGTGTTCCAATCACCTTATCATAATGAGCAAAAACAGAAACGGCAACCCTCCGCCGCTTCGCGGCACCTCCCTTAGGAAAAGGGAGGCAATTAATACTGTTTCCCCCAGTAGACCATGTGCTTGGCGGGCTTGCCGCAGCAGGCGCAGACGTCGGAGAGGTGTTCCTCCTCAAAGGGGATGCAGCGGGATTTCACGCCGCCGGTCACGTCCTTGATCTTATCTTCGCACTTGACGTCGCCGCACCACATCGCCTTGATAAAGCCGGGCTTGTTCTTGGCGATATCGACAAACTCGTCGAAGTTGAGCGCGACATGGGTCTTTTCCTTCATATTCTCAAGCGCCCGGTTATACATATCGTCGTGGATCTTCACGAGCAGAGCGGCTATGTCCTGCCCGATATTATCGAGGGAGACAAAGAGCTTCTCTCTGGTATCGCGGCGCACCAGCACGCACTGGTTCTTTTCGATATCCTTGGGGCCGATCTCCAGACGAATCGGCACGCCCTGCATCTCGTACTGGGCGAACTTCCATCCCGGACTTTGGTCGGAATCGTCGAGCTTGGTACGGAACTGCTTTTTCAGCGCTTCATACAGCTCGTTCGCCTTGTCCAGAACGCCTTCCTTATGCTGTGCGATCGGGACGATGGCGACCTGAACGGGCGCGACCTTCGGCGGCAGGACAAGACCGTCGTCGTCGGAATGTACCATGATCAGCGCGCCGATCATGCGGGTGGAAACGCCCCAGGACGTCTGATGCGGATAATGCAGCTTGTTATCTCTGCCCTGATAGGTGATATCGAAGGCTTTCGCAAAACCGTCGCCGAAGTAGTGGGAGGTGCCGCCCTGCAGCGCGACGCCGTTGTGCATCATCGGCTCGATGGTGTAGGTCTCGCGTGCGCCGGCAAAACGCTCCTTGGGCGTCTTTTCGCCGACGACCGCAGGGATCGCGAGGGTCTCTTTATAGAAATCGGTGTATACCTGCAGCATACGCAGGGTCTCTTCTCTCGCTTCCTCCTCGGTCTCGTGGAGGGTATGACCCTCCTGCCACAGAAATTCGGAGGTACGCAGGAAAGGACGGGTGGTCTTTTCCCAGCGGACGACGGAACACCACTGGTTATAGAGCTTCGGCAGATCGCGGTAGGTGTTGACGACCTTCGCGTAATGCTCACAGAAGAGGGTCTCGGAAGTCGGACGGACGCACAGACGCTCGGTCAGCTTTTCGGAGCCGCCGATCGTGACCCACGCGCACTCGGGCGCAAAGCCCTCGACGTGATCCTTCTCCTTCTGCAGAAGACTTTCGGGGATGAACATCGGCATATAGACGTTCTCGTGACCGGTCTCCTTGAAGCGGCGGTCAAGATCCTTCTGGATGTTCTCCCAGATCGCGTAGCCGTAGGGGCGTATGACCATACAGCCCTTCACGTTAGAGTAATCTACCAGCTCCGCCTTTTTGACAATGTCGGTATACCATTTTGCAAAATCCTCGTCGCGGCCGGTGATCGCCTCGACCATTTTCTTATTCTGAGCCATATTATCCTCCATATAGCATAAATTCCAAACATCCGGCTCAATGAGCCTAAACATAGTTATTATACTATCAACACGCGCTTTTTGCAAGTGCCAAACTGCGCCAACCCTCAGGGGTTTGTCCGAGAAAATTGTACACTTTGCTTAACAATGAGGAATTAGGAATCATGAGGAATTAAAAATTGTGGAAAAGCCTGACGGCTTTTGGATTGATAAAACGACATATAACAGTTACGCTCATAACTCTTTGAAAAGTCATGAGCGTTATTTCTATCGTACAAGCTATTATGTTTTGGAAATACAAATCGGGCGAGGGCAGAGCCCTCCGATAATTCCTAATTCCTCATTCCTAACTCCTGATTATTCCTAATTCCTCATCAACAGATTAACCGTCAGCACGCTGAATACGATCGCCGTGAAATCTGCCAGAAGCGCCGAAAAGAGCGTATGACGGATCTTTTTGATCCCTGCCGCGCCGTAGTACATGGTCACGGCGTAGAAGGTGGTCTCGGTCGAGCCTGCCGCCACGCTCGCGCACCGCCCGACAAAGCTGTCGGGCCCGCTGCTTTCATAAATACCCGTCAGCAGCGCAGTCGCTCCCGAGCCTGATACGGGACGCAGAAGCGCCATCGGCACCAGCTCCGCGGGAAAGCCGATCCGCTGCGCAAAGGGTCGGATAAGATCCGCTAAAGCGTCGAGCGCTCCCGAGGCGCGGAGCGTACCGACAGCCGTCAACAGCGCGATCATGGCGGGCGCGATGAATCTGACCGTCTGCATCCCCTCCTTCGCTCCCTCGACAAAGCTGTCAAAGATATTTACACGTTTGAATAATCCGAAGACGCACAGCGCCGTGACAACGACCGGAATGACCGCTTCCATTGCTCCCTCCTCAAATGTTCCGCTTTCAAAAAGTTGTGAAGGCTTGTTCAATTAACACAATTCCTCAGTCACTATTCGGTAACAGCTCTTTTCCCAAAAGAAGCCTTCTTTACTTGATGACGCTTCCTAAGAAGATACGACGAAGTCAGCCCCGCTGTCAGCGCCGCCGCCGAGGTGAGCCACACGCAAAGCAGGATATCGAACGGCTGAGCGGAGCCGTAGCTTTTGCGCAGAGCCGCTACGGTCGTGGGGATCAGCTGGATGGACGCGGTGTTCATCAGCACAAAGGTCACCATGCTGTCAGTCGCCGTATCGCTCCCGCTGTGCCGCCTGAGCCGCCGCATCGCCTCCAGCCCCAAAGGGGTAGCGGCGTTGCCCAGCCCCAGCAGATTCGCGCTGAGATTCATGGAGATACAGCGGAAAGTGTCAGACTCCGCGTCGACGTCGGGATACAGCCTTTTCAAAAACGGAGCGAACAGCCGCGACAGCCTCGCGATCAGCCCGCAGTCCTTTGCGATCCGCATAAAGCCCGACCACATGATCAGCATGCCGCTGATCGAGATCAACAGCTCCACCGCGCCGCCCGCCGCATCGAGCAGCCCTTCGCTCACAGCGCCTAAATTCCCGCTGATCGCGGCGTACAGCAGGGATACCGCAAGCATCGCGCCGAATACATATGACACCTTATCCCCTGTCCTTTCTGATTAAGTTGGTTAAGTAGGCACTGATCAAGTGATAAAAAATCAGGCCTTTTCTTTGTATAATATTCACAAAAATCAATAATCTTTATATATATCTTGACAAATTTACCTGTTTTTGGTAAAATCTTGACAGAAACCAACAAATGCTGTAAAGGAAGTACCGAATTATGAAACCCGCAGGTTTTTTATGTAAAATCGACAAGCTGGGGCGCATCGTGATCCCGAAGCCCCTGCGCTCTAAATATGACTTGCACACCGACGACACCATCGAACTTTTTACCGAGCCGGACGCGATCGTGATCAAGAAATACGGCATGAGCTGTATCTTTTGCGGCGCGAGCGACGATCTGACCGATTTTAAGGGCAAGCCCGTCTGCGCGGAATGTCTGAATAAGCTGAAAGGGATCAATTGATCCCTTCCTCCGTTCTTATTCTGAATAATATATACGGTCACCATTTTTCAAATATACCAATCAGGAGGTCATGATGAAAAGAGAAGATTATATCTCATGGGACGAATACTTTATGGGAGTGGCGGTTCTCGCCGCAAAGCGCTCCAAGGATCCTAACACCCAGGTAGGCGCCTGCATCGTCAACAAGAGCAAGCGTATCCTCAGTACAGGCTACAACGGGTTCCCCTACGGATGCTCGGACGACACCTTCTCGTGGGATCGCGAGGGCGAGGATACCAAGTACAAGTATGTCGTACACGCAGAGCTGAACGCCATTCTCAACGCACACGGCAAGTCGCTCGAAGGCGCGAGGCTGTATGTCGACCTTTTCCCCTGCAACGAGTGCGCCAAGGCGATCATCCAGAGCGGTATCGCCGAGATCGTATACCTTTATGACAAATATGCCGATCTGCCCGAGACCATCGCCTCCAAAAAGATGCTCACCGCCGCAGGCATCCGCACCACTCAGCTGAACCTGCACCGCGATACCATCACCATCGACTTCAACAGGAATAAATGATACCAAAGCCCGATTCTCTTAAAAAGGATCGGGCTGTTTTCATCATATTTGTAACCGTTTTGATATTGCATTTATCGTTTGAACCATGTATAATACAGGTAATTGAATACGGATACGGTTTGAAATGTTGTACGCTGAGCCAAAGCTCGCTATTACCGATTAGATTAATAGGGAATCCGGTTCGAATCCGGAGCAGCCGCCACTACCGTGATTGAGCAGAGGATGGGATAATACCATTGGAGTGTTCCGAGAAGGTTCCCCTCCGCGCATATGCCATATGCTTCCTCATCAGCCGGGAGACCTGCCGTGTCCGCAGTAAGCCACTTTGGCAGGAAGCGTGCGATTTCAGCATAAGGCTTCCCGCTTTATGCCTGATTATCGTACTCTTTCTTCGGAAAGAGCTTTTTTATTTGTCAGTTTTCAGTGGTCAGTGATCCGTAACCGGTCGGACTTTGTCCGCGTCCTATCATAGGATCACTTGCCGCTCAATGAAAGAAATGAGGTATGAAAATGAAAAAGATTGTTTCTGTATTATTAGCTTTGACGCTCGTGCTTTCCGTCGGCGTGATGTTCGCTTGTGCAGACGAGGGCACAAATGTATACGTCACCATCGCCGATAAGGACGGCAAGCTCGCGCTGGCATACGAGCCCGTGACCGTCACCGACATCGACTCCGACGGCGTTCTGACCGTCAACGACGTACTGTACGCCGCTCACGAGCAGTTCTACGAGGGCGGCGCGGCGGCAGGCTACGCCACCGAGACGACCAAGTGGGGGCTTTCGCTGATGAAGCTGTGGGGCGTTGCAAACGGCGGCAGCTACGGCTATCTGATTAACGACGTTTTGGCGTGGAGCATGACCGATTCCGTGAAAGAGAACGATTATGTCGCAGCGTTCGTCTATACCGATACCGATTATTTTTCGGACACATACTCTTTCTTTGACGTCAAAATGACTGAGCTGAGCGACAGCGGCGAACTGACCTTGACGCTGTCGAAGAACGGCTATGAAGACGACGGGACCGGCAACTGGGTTTCTGCCGTCAAGCCTGTCGCAAACGCAGAGCTCACCATAGACGGCGAGCCGACAGGTGCTGTAACCGACGCAGAGGGCAAGGCGGCGATCACCTTTGAGAAGAACGGCAAATATCTCGTCAGCGCTGCTTCTGCTGCCGAGAAACTTGTTCCTCCCGTCTGCATCGTGACTGTTTCCTGCTTTGAGGAATCCACTCCCGATGAGATTAAGCCGACCGAAGCACCCACAGAGCTTGACGAAGCAACAGAACCAGTCAAGGAAACCGTCGCTCCCACGACCGCTCCTGCGACAAAGGACCAGGCTACCAAGGATCAGGCTACCAAGGACAGCTCCTCTTCCGGCACGCCCAAAACCGGCGACGCCACCATGCTCTGGCTGTGGATCCTGATCGCCGCCGTATGTCTGTGCTGTATCATCATCGCGATCGTGATCTATAAGAAGAAATATGCGAATAAAGAAGCGTTTCGCCGTCCTGCTGATATTGCCGCTGTTGTTTCTGACAGCGGCGTCAGCGCGCGCCGAAAACGCCCGCGAAACCTATACCGTCGCTCAGGTGCAAAGCCTGTGCGACGGTATCGTCGCATATAACGGCTGCGGAAGCTATCAGGATTTCATCGACAATCACCTGTACGACAGCGCGGGCGTCGGCGCGGAATTCTACGCGGTCGCGCTCTCCCAGTCGGGGAACTATGACTTTTCGCACTACGTAAACGCCCTGCTCAATTACCTTGACACGCATGAAGTATACTCCGCCGCGAGCCGTGAGAAATACGCGTTCGCGCTGGCGGCGGCGGGCAGCACCGACCGCTATATCGCCGATACCGCCGATGAAGCGATCGGCGGTCTGGGATTGATGAGCCTTGTGTTCGGACTGCATCTGCTCAACAACGGTTATGACAGCGCTCTGTACAGCACGGACGGTCTGGTATCCGAGATCCTCTCGTGGCAGCTAAGCGACGGCGGCTGGGCGGTGATGGGATCGTATGGCGACGCGGACGTCACCGCGATGACGTTACAGGCGTTAGCCCCCCACTGCGGCAGAAGCGACGTCAGCGCGGCAGTGGACAGCGGACTGGATCTTTTATCACAAAAGCAGCTCGACAGCGGCGGCTTCAAGACCATGGGCGCGGAAAACTGTGAGAGCGTCGCGCAGGTCGTCATCGCCCTCTCCGCGCTCGGGATCGATGCGCAGACAGACGGCAGATTCATCAAAAACGGCAACTCTGTGATGAACGCCATGATGGCATACCGCTGTTCCGACGGCAGTTTTGCCCATACCGATACCTCCAACGAAAACGCGACTGAAGAAGCGTTCTGCGCGCTGACGGCATACAAGCGGTACTGTTACGGACAGGGCTCGCTGTATCTGCTCGATCACGCAAACCACAGCGCGCCGCCCGACAACAGCGGCAGCGGCGGCGACTCACCGCAGAATAACAACAGCAGCAACGGTTCCGGCGGCTCTTCCGGTAATCCGAACCGAAGCAATGATACGGATAGACCGAACGCGGACAGCTCCGGCCGAACCGGAAACAGCGATGCGGCCGATATCCCGCAGACGGATGAAAACGGCAGCCGCATCATTGTCATCAACGGTCAGCGATACATCGAAGCGACCGACGCCTCGGGTGAAAAGATGACGGTCAGTGTCAGCGAAACGGAATCTCCTGCACAAAGCGCTCCCGCAACGATCGCCAAACGGGCTCACGGCAGCTTTCAGTCAAGCGCTTCCGCAGATACACAACTCGCCTCCGCCGATGAAACAGGCGGCAAAGGCAGCTATAAACCGTACGCGATCCTCGGGATCGTGATCGCGGCGGGCGGCGCGTGCGCCGTACTTTATCTGCTGAAAAAGCGCAATAAAAAGCATTATATCGCCGTCGGGATCATCGCCGCGGCAGGGATCCTGTTCATCCTGCTGACCGACTTCCGATCGGTTGACAGCTACAAAGAACCCGCGAAAACAGACGGCGATATCACCGTCACGCTCAGCATCCGCTGTGATACGATCAAGGATCGCCAAAAAGTGAATTACTACATCCCGGACGACGGCGTGATCCTCGATACCGCGACCTTCACAGCCGACGAAGGCGACACGGTATACGACGTCCTCTTACAGGCGGCGAAAGCGAATAACATTTTACTTGATAACCGCGGCGCGGAAGGCGCGGCGTATATCGCGGGCATCAACAGCCTGTACGAATTTGCTTACGGCGATCTTTCGGGCTGGATGTACCGCGTCAACGGCGAATTCCCCGACGTCGGATGCCAGAGCTGTACCGTCAGCGACGGCGACAAAATCGAATGGCTGTATACGACCGATATCGGAAAGGATCTTACAGATAATTAGGAATGAGGAAATAGGAATGAGGAACTGCGGACTGCTGTATTCATTCAGCCTTTCCCTTGAGGGGAAGGTGCTGAACGCAGTGAAGCAGATGAGGTGGATGCGTTTCTGCTCTATCTCGTTCATTGATTATTTGGAAAGTTCCACCTCATCCGACCTATTCGGCTCTTCGGGAGCCGAATAGCCCGCCTTCCCCTCAAGGGGAAGGCTTTGGATTACCGTTTCAACTATTGATTAGTACCTCAATGGTAAGGCTTTGATTTCAAATTGCATCGGAGGTATCTTCATGCGCTTCACAAAACTGAATCCTCTCTCGGTCGCGGTATATTACCTCTGTGTGCTGACAGTCACGATGTTCTCGATGAACCCGCTGCTGCTCGGTATCGCGCTCGTGACCGCCGTTCTCAGCGGTATTCTGACCGGTACGGCAAAGCGGCGGACGCACCTCGTCTTTGCTTTGGTCTTTCTCGTCGCATCGGTGCTGAATCCGCTGTTCGTACATAAGGGCATGACCGTGCTGTTCTACCTCAACGACCGCCCGATCACCCTCGAAGCGACGGTCTACGGGCTGTCTGCGGCGGCGATGCTGACAGCGGCGCTGTACCGCCTGCGCGAACTGAGCCGGGCGCTCACCTGTGATAAGGTGCTGTACCTCTTCGGACGCATCTCGCCGAAGCTCGCGCTCCTGCTGTCGATGACGCTCCGTTATGTATCGCTCCTGCGTATTCGCTGGCGCAGGATCAGCGACAGTCAGCGCGCATTAGGGCTGTATGACGACGGCAACCCGATCGACGCGGTCTGCGGCAGAGCGCGCGTACTGAGTATCCTGATTACATGGACGCTCGAGAACGGCGTCGTCACCGCCGAGAGCATGGAATCGCGCGGCTACGGCTGCGGCAGGCGCACCTCGTACGCGGTGTATCGCGTCCATATGGTAGATATCATTTTCATCATCGTTTGTATACTGCTGGCGGCGGTAACGGCTGTCGGCGTATGGCAGAGCCGGGCGGAATACTATCCGACGCTCGGAATGGATCTGCTGAATCCGTGGGGAACGGCAGGAGCGGCGGCGTTCGCGATACTCAGCGTGCTGCCGATGATTCTGAACGCAAAGGAGGCGATACGATGGCGCTTGTTACTGTCAAAGACCTGAGCTTTACCTACCCGAACAGCGACAAAAACGCGCTGTCCGCTATCAGCCTTACGATCGAAAAAGGCGAATTCATCACCCTGATGGGCGCGACCGGCTCGGGCAAAAGTACCCTGCTCCGTCTGTTAAAGCCCGAACTGCGGCAAAACGGCAATATCAGCGGCGAAGTTTTATTCAACGATCGGAATATTGAAACCCTGTCCCCGCGCAACTCTGCCGAAAAGATCGGCTATGTCGCGCAGAACCCCGAGGAGCAGGTCGTCACCGACAAGGTGTGGCACGAGCTCGCGTTCACGCTCGAGAACCTCGGCACAAAGCGCGAGGATATCGCCCGCCGCATCGCGGAAACAGCGGCGTATTTCGGCATAGCCGATTGGATAGAGCGCGATACCGCGACCCTCTCCGGCGGTGAAAAACAGCTTTTGAACTTAGCGGCAGTGATGACCGCCGACCCCGAGCTGCTCCTGCTCGATGAACCGACGGCACAGCTCGACCCGATCGCAGCGGCAAGGTTCATCGAGGCCGTGTACCGCCTCAACCGCGAAACGGGCGTGACGGTGCTGCTCTGCGAGCATCGCACAGAGGAGCTGTTTGCGATATCCGACCGTATCGTGATCCTCGATCAGGGTCGGATCAAATATAACGATGCGCCGCAGGAAGCCGCGGCACAAATCGACACGGACAGCCGATCCGCCGCATTTCTGCCGACGGCGGCGCGGATCTTCCGTGCTGTCGGCGGAACGGGAAAAATCCCGCTGAACGTGCGCGAGGGACAGCGCTTTGTCAGACGGTTCGGCAACGAGATCAAAGCCTTGGAGAACGAAACGCTCGGCACGGAACAAGAAACCGTCCTGTCGCTGAAAAACATCTGTTTCCGTTATGAAAGAAACGGTAAAGATATCCTGCGCGACCTTTCATTGGAGGTCTGCGGCGGCGAGGTGTTCGCCGTTTTAGGCGCAAACGGCGCGGGCAAAAGCACCATGGCGGCGGTGATCGCGGGATTGCGCAAGCCGTACAGCGGTACGGTGAAGCTCTTTTCCAAGCCGCTGAAAGCGTACAAAAACGGCACCTTATATCAAAATAATCTCAGTCTGCTCCCGCAGGATACGGAGAGCGTCTTTATCCGTGAAACGGTCGGCGAAGAGCTTAAAGGCTGTGAAGCGATCGTCGATAAGCTTCCCTATGACCTGCGCCCGCTGTACAGCCGCCACCCCTACGATATCTCGGGCGGCGAACGGCAGCTGGTCGCGCTGTGCAAGGCGCTGTCCACCGATCCGCGTCTGATCATCATGGACGAGCCGTCCAAGGGACTGGATCATTACGCCAAACAACTATTGCGCGATATCATTTTAAAGCTGAAAGCGGACGGAGCGACCGTCCTGCTGATCACCCACGATACGGAATTCGCCGCACTCTGCGCCGATCGCTGCGCCCTGTTCGGACAGGGGCAGATCGCCGCAGTCGATGCGACAGAAGGCTTTATGAGCGGCAACCGCTTCTACACCACCGCCGCCTCGCGCATCACCCGTCCGCGTTACGACGGCGCGTATACCGCCGACCGCGCCGCAAAGCTGATACGGCTCAACGGAGGCGCGTCATGATCGTGATACACAACAAAAACCTGCGCACAACGATGAAATACCTCATCCCCTTCGTGCTGATCCCCGTACTGGTCGCGATCAGCTCCCTTGTCTTCGCGGGTCAGCGTTATATTATCATCTCGCTCGGGATCGCGGTACTGGCGATCCTGCTGTTTATGACGGGCTTTGAGCGAAAAAACATCGGCTCGCGGCGCATGGTGATCACGGCGATCATGACGGCGCTGGCAGTCTTCGGGCGCTTCATCCCGCTGTTCAAGCCCATCACGGCGATCTGCGTGATGACCGCCGTCTACCTCGGCGCGGAGGCGGGCTTTCTGTGCGGCTCGCTGAGCGTGCTGATCTCCAACATCTACTTCGGTCAGGGACCGTGGACGCCCTTCCAGATGCTCGGCTTCGGACTGATCGGACTCTTTGCGGGCTATCTGTCAAAAGTACTGCTGCGGTCACGATGGCTGATGATCCTGTACGGCGTGATCGCGGGCGTCGCCTACTCGTTCATCATGGACGTGTGGACGGTGCTGTGGTATGCGGGCGGCTTCGACCTCAAGCTGTATACGGCGGCGATCGTCTCGGCGATCCCGTTCACCCTGCTGTACGCCGTATCGAACGTGATCTTTCTGCTGATCCTGCAAAAGCCCGTCGGAAACAAGCTGAACCGAATCAAA
This sequence comes from Ruminococcus sp., assembly GCA_017405065.1. Classification (GTDB taxonomy): domain Bacteria; phylum Bacillota; class Clostridia; order Oscillospirales; family Acutalibacteraceae; genus Ruminococcoides. The sequence goes on from JAFRBD010000030.1 coordinate 31,278, forward strand.
ATCAAATACGGGGTTTGATATAGTTAGGAATTAGGAGTGAGGAATTAGGAGTTGTTATCACATAACACTTGTGATATGATAATATGTGATAGAAACCGACACATTTTTATACCTGCACGTTCCTGACTGCTCACTTATAAAGTGGTGATTTGATGCGATTAAACAGTGATTTATACAACAACATCGCCGAATATCTGCGGCTGAACTTCACTGGCGACAGCGGCCCCGCTCCGACCGGCGCTCCATGCGGGTTTGTTTCCTTGCGTTTGCGCCGCTTCAAGAATACCGAAACAGGATTGAAACGTGCGGCAGAAGAAAGGATCGACGATCGCGTGATCGAATCCGCCGCGCAGACAGCTGAACCGCCGGCGCAAAGCGCCGCATACAGCGATCTGAACAGCCGGCTCAGCTCCCTCGACGAGAGCTTTCAGCAGGCGCTGCTGCGGCTGATCGACGAGCGCGGGATGAAGGACAGCGAATGCTACAAGCGCGCGGGCGTCGACCGCAAGCTGTTTTCCAAAATACGCTCCAACCCGCAGTACCGCCCCTCCAAGCCCACCGTGATCGCTTTCGCCTTTGCACTGGAGCTGACGCTCGAAGAAACAGTCGATCTGCTGAAGAAGGCAGGTTACGCCCTGTCCCACAGCTCAAAATTCGATGTGATCGTCGAGTATTTCATCGTAAGCGGTATCTATGATCTGCAGCAGCTCAACGAAGCGCTGTATGAATTCGATCAGCCTCTTATCAGTTGTTAGGTAAACGCTGATTAATGCCGTTTTCGTATTCGTTGTCATTCCGAGGAGGGCAGATATCCCTTTCATTGAAAAAGGTTTTGTTATAATTGCCCGACGTGGGAATCCCCCTGATAGGAGCAGATGATCACTGCTTAAGCCCTTCAGAGGAAGGGGATTGCCACAGCCTGCCGCTTTGCGGCACCGTCCTCATTAGAGGACGGCTTCGGGCTTCGCAATGACACTGTTACTGCAGCGCCGTATTGATCATCGTCTACTTAGTGATAAGCGGTTCGTTTATCAGGCCGCTTCGCTTCGATTTGTATTATGTAGAAAAAATGTCGCCTGACAGGCGACCGAAACCATCTGAATAAATGCTAAGATACGGTTGTAAGGTCAAGAAGTCTTACAGCCGTATTATTTATCTGTTCGGGAGGAGCAAGCCCCTCCCCTGCTGTTTGAACATTCAGGAGGTACTGTTATGTTAAAAAGAATCACCAACGTCCGACTCAAGGAAAACACAACAACCGACGGCACGACCGAGCTCGTGTTCATCCTCGACCGCTCCGGCTCTATGGGAGGTCTGGAACAGGACACCATCGGCGGCTTCAACGCGATGATCGACAAGCAAAAGCAGGAGGAGGGAAAATGCTTCGTCACCACCGTCCTGTTCGACCACGAGGTCGAAACGCTCCACGACCGCGTACCGCTCGCAGATATCGCGCCTATGACGGACGATGATTATTATGTCCGCGGATGCACCGCGCTGATCGACGCGATCGGCATGACCGTCAAACACATCGAGGAAGTCCACCGCTACATCCGCAAAGAGGACGTCCCCGCCCGCACCGTCTTCGTCATCACCACCGACGGGCTTGAGAACGCCAGTAAGGAGTATTCCGCCGACAAGGTGCGCAAAATGATCGAGGCAAAGAAAAAGGACGGCTGGGAATTCCTTTTCATCGGCGCAAACATCGACGCGGTACAGACCGCGAAGCACTTCGGCATCGGCGCCGACAGAGCGGTGAATTACCACGCCGACAAAAAGGGCACCGCCGTACTGTTCCGCTGTGTCGGCAGCGCCGTATCCAAAGCCCGCAGATGCGAGCCGGTGGCAGCGGACTGGAGCCGCGAGATAGAGGAGGATTATGAGAGCAGATCATAAGAGTTAGGAGTGAGGAGTTAGGAATCGTGAATTGTCAAGTCAAGTGCAACACTTAGAAAAGAGATCATAGAAAACCTCAGCAGGAGTCCTGTAACCGAGACGTTTTCTGGGTCTGTTGTTGATCAAATCAACAACATAGTCAAAGTAGTCGTCACAAAAGTCC
>JAFRBD010000031.1 GCA_017405065.1 Ruminococcus sp.
TCCACGCTTGGCGACGGTATGTGGGCGATCTTCGGCTTCGGAGGACTCGTTATCGGCGGCGCTATCGGAGCGGTCATCGCTATAATGATAAACAAAAACAAAAAGAAGAAGGAGACCGTGTAATGAAGATACTGAAAAGAATCAGAATGATCGTCGCGTTGGTACTGACGCTGACGATCGCGCTGATAGTCCCCCTGCAAACATCCGCAGCAGCGAGCGGCGGTAAATATGTTTCCGAGGTCTATGTTGCCTACGGCAAGGACGCGGAAGCGGCTAAAAAGACGCTCAGCGACAAAGGCTTCACCCCGGTCGAGGGCAACCTCAGCGACGGCGGCAAGACCTATGCCATGATGGGCTACAAGACCACCGATAATATACGCGACTCGATCACCGACCTTGCTGTGATGAATATGCACGGCGACTACAGCGTTGAGGATTACAAAAATCTTCTGAAAAAGCAAAAGACCGAGGTCGCGGAATTTCTTAACGAATTTATGACGGTCATCAAGGAATACCGCACCAATCTCAAAGCGGGCAAAACAAAGGCGACCTATGTTCATGACGTCCTCAATAAATATACCGACGACGATACCGGTATGAAGATGGGCGACCTGCTCAACTCCGAGACGTTGCAGGACAAGGTCGGTATTTCGGAAAGCGTCGAAGCGGCGAACCCCGAGAACCTGCCCAACCTTGTCACCATTTTGATGCAAGGCAACGCGCAGGTCATCAAGTCGGTCGAGACCCTGCTTTCGATGGCGACCGATACCGCCGACAATACATGGATAGACCGCTTTGCAACGGCCAGCTACGACAACCTTCTCGACAAGGTAGAGAAAGAGCGTCCCGAGCTTAACACCGAGAACAAGCGAGTGCAGTATCTCGACAATGTATACGGCGATGACGCTGCGGCGCTCGGCTTAGCCGTCACCGATCTGCGCGGTATGCTGACCGACTACGAGAATTCCAAGCTGCATATTGACACCGCGACCGAAGAGGACATCAAGAACGCCTTCGGTGATATCAAGAACGATCCCACGGCTTTGGTGAAATATCAGGACTGGCTGTCGATCGGCTCGATCTACGAGGGCTTGAAAAACTACGAGGGCGGCAATTACAAAAAGGGCGAGCTGCTCAGCTTCTTCCTTGAAGAGCACGACCCCGAGGACGTCGAGATCTTCATACCGATGGCGGCTTCTCTGTCCGACGGTCAGCGTTACGGACTGCCCTTTGTCAGCCTTGAACAGCTCACTATCTACGCTTTCCTGTCCGAAGAAGAATGGAAAGAGCATGCCGAGGAGAACGTCTCCGGCTTTGAAAAGCTGAAGGAAGTATCGGTCTATCAGAATATCGACCGCGGTCTGTATAAGGACGACGGCTCTGTTGCGCTGACTGGTTCCGCACAGCGCGCGAACAATACCGCCGACGGTACCACCGGTACCGAGAAGGAGCAGCTTGACACCTTTGCAAAGATCACGGCAATCAGCTGGATGGCGACTGCTGCGAGCTTCGGCTTGACGCTTGTCTCTATGGCAGCACGGAGCGGATTTATTAAAATAGCAACAGCAGGTTTTGAGAAAATTCCTCAAGCATACGAACTGGTTATTGACGAAATCTTCGATGCCAAAACGTTCGCATCAACAAGAGAGTATTTGGGTCCGGAGAATAGTAGTTTTATCCGTGTAAGAAATGCCCGTTACTCGGTAATTACATCCCGTGTTTTTGTGTTCATAACAGTCGCGCTTGCGGTATTCTCCGCAGTCATGACCATCATCGACCTTTGCCGCGACAAGAGCATAGAACAGCTCCCGATCCCAAATTACTTAGTAAATAACTATACTGACGCGGACGGCGGCAGCTACACGCTGAACTACAAAGCGGTCGAATGTAACCGTATGGAATACGTCGGCGAAGGTTATATAATACAGCAGGGAGACAGCGCCGATCTCCTTGCCGACGAGGGCAAGCAGTGGCTCGTGCTCTATGCCTCCAAGAACTCTAAGGCAGGCAAGCCGCTCACCCCCGACTTCGTTGTACAAAAGAGTAACAAGGCTCCCTCCGGCTACGAAGGCTTTGTCCACCTGATCGGCGAAAAGGGAGCGGTCAACGTCGTCAGCGGCGCATTCAAGAACTACTCCACCTTCAGCACCGTATGGCAGAGCGTCGCGGGCGACTACTCGATGTATATTTTCTCTAAGCTCAGCAATGACGTCAAAACCTATGACGAGTCAGCGGGCAATATGACCGCAAGCGCTGTAGGCGGCGGCATGATCGCGATCTGGGGCTTCGGCGGATTGGCGCTCGGCGCGGTCCTCGGCGTCCTCGGTACGATCCTTGTAAAGAGGAAGAAGAAAACAGAAGTATAAAAAAACCATACGGAGGTTCCTATGAAAAAGACCTCAATCAAAAAACATAATACAGGATCGCGGGTAAGCATATTCTTATCCGCAGTCCTCGTGCTGATTCTTGCGCTTTCGGCTTTACCGATCTGTATTCCGGCAAACGCGGCTCTCGTCACCCAACCGAAAAACGCGCCCGGCGTCATGTACAAGGTAGAGATCACGCACGATTCCAAAGCCTCCGGCTGGAACAGCGCCTCACTGAAGATCAACTACAAGTACGGCGACGACTCAAAGCAGTTTGATCTCAAGGATGAATTCGCGAAAGGCGATACGATCACAAAGACCTTTGAGCTTTGGAGCAAAGTACCTCAATCTATGCGGCTGTACCTCGATTTCGGCGGCGGCTTCACCGTCAGAAAGCATTCAGGACGAATCAAGTTCTTTGCCAATGATGTTGAGCTTATGAACGAGGAATACAGCGCATGGTCAGCTCCGTTCAACAGTTCGGATAAAACGATGGATTTCCGTATATGGGGCATTCAGGAGATCAGTGTCATTTCTCCCGATGGTGCTTCGACGGTTTATCCCACCGTCAATGAGGCGTGGAAGCAGGCAATAAAGACCGGGGGCAGTACGGTGCAGCTTCTGGAAGATGCTACGGCGAGGGGTTCGCTTGAAACATCCGGCGCGATAAACTTTGATTTTAACGGACACATTCTCACGAACGCCTGGGCGCTTACCACGTTTATCGTCAAATCCGGCAGTGAACTGTCACTGACAGACTCCACCGGCAACGGCGGCATCGATCAGGTCGCAACTGACGCCAATGGCGGCGCCGTCAGAGTTGAGTCCGGCGGCGTACTGTCGATCAAAGGCTGTACTTTCAGCAACTGTACTGCTGCATCTGACGGCGGCGCGATTCATTGCGAAGGCAGTATGACGCTTGAAGGCACAAAGTTTATATCCTGCACCTCAGAGGAAAACGGCGGTGCCATTTCCTGTAAGGGCAAACCTGCGATTACCTTTAACGACCTTACCTTTGAAAAATGCGAATCCGATATCGGCGGTGCATTCTGTGTATATGATGTAAAAACAAGTACAAATATCGGCACAATGTCTGACTGTACTTTTAAAGAATGCAAAGCAAGATCCACCGGCGGCGGTTTGCGTTTATCAACCAAAGCTGAAATCCTGACCGACAATCTTACCTTCAATAATTGCTGGTCCGAAGTCGGAGGCGGCGTATATAGTTCATCGTCGTGTCCGGTTACTTTCAATGATGCTGTATTTAATAACTGCACCGCAGAGAACGGCGGCGGTTTTGCCTATAAGTCCGGCGGCAAAACCTCCCTTAATCATGTGGAATTCAACAATTGCAGAAGTGCGAAATGCGGCGGCGGACTCTACCTGATACCGATTTTCCCTTACCGCCAATATACTCACAGTGAGGATTTCAAGCTTGACAGCTGCCGTATTCATGACTGCACCGCCAATAACGAAGGCGGCGGGATCTATGTGTACGACGATGATGAATCCGATTCCAAACTCAACAGAGTGCTCATATACAAAACAAACATTGAAAACAACACCGCTGAAAAGGGCGGCGGGATCTACGTCGAATCGAAGTTTGTCTATCTGATCGATTCATCCGTTACGAATAATCAGGCAGCCGGTAAATACGGCGGAGGCGTTTACGTTGATTCTATGCGCGATATCGAAGTCGCGGAAAGGATAGTTATCCGCAACAACACCGCCAACGGCGCAGTCAATAACCTTTGCCTGCAAAACGGCACCTTCTCATCCGCAAAGATGTACAGCGGCGGCTTGTACGACGGCTCCTATATCGGGATCAGCTCGACCGGCAGCGGCTCGGCGACCGTAGGAAAGAACATCAGCCTATATCAGGTGAACAAATATCTTCACGCCGACGATTACGCGCGATCCTTATCGATGACAAACTTAAGAGAGGTCTCGACGCCGCTGTTTGCGTCCGTGATCTCGGACAATATCTCTCTGATCATCATTATCGGCGGCGTCATCCTGATCGCGGGCGTGACAGGATTACTGTATTTCAGAAAAAAGAAAAAGGAGGGCAAGAAGGATGATGAAGCAAATGCTGAACAGAGCGACGCAAATGATGATGAAGAAAACGAATAAATTCCTGTTCTCGGCGCTTGCCGTCGCGCTTGCCCTTACCATAGGCTTTTTAGCGCATTTCCAGATGTTCGGAATGCTCGCGAGAGCTCAGGAAGCCGCGACGCAGTACGTCAGCGAGGTGCGCGTCTATCAGGGCAAGACCGTACAAGACGCAAAACGCGTCTGCGAAGCGGACGGTTTTATTCCAGTTGACGGAAATCTGAACGAAGGCACGGATGAAGACGCTGTCGTCCTCGGCTATATCACCACCGAGAATCAGGACGAGGCGATCACCGACATCCGTATGATGCAGATGACCTCGGGTTTCAGCACCGTCAACTACGCCGACCTTGTCGCAAGACAATATCCGGGCGTGGATTCTATGATCGACGAGGAATATACGACAATCGGGGAATTTAAAGAAAAGGTGCAGAAAGGCAGCTACAACGCGCAGACAGCGCTTAAATTCCTGAATATGTATGAGATACCCGACGTTAATATGAAGCTCGGCGACTATTTTGTCAGCGGCTCGGTCGATAAAGCGATGCTGAAAAAGCTGTTTTTACAGACGGCTTCTGTCGTCAGCACGACCACCTTCAACCTTCTTGCGCTGGGTGTATCCGACAGCTCCGAGGACAACTGGGCAAGCCGCGTATACCGGAATAAGGATATCCTTGAATTCTCCGAGAACGAGGACGGCGTCGAAGCCGGTACCGATCCTTACGCCGAACTCGACAGACAGTATCTGTCAGACGCGGAACGGCTGACTTCCTTGGTTCAGGACTTTTCAACCAAATTTCAGAACGGTATGGCACGGGTAAACGCAAACGGCGGCACGCTGCCGGAGCTTGACCCCGAAGAAGTATCCGCAGAGGAAATGAACGCGCACGGAACAGAATCGCTCTATATCTCAGCGTATGACGTGCTCAACCAATACAAATTCGACGATGACACACTCCTCGGCGATTGGTTTGTCGAAATGGGAAACCTGACGCTCAGTAATAAGGCAGAGCTGAGAAACCTCTACCCGCTGATCGCCTCTATGACCCCGGGTCAGATCATCACCACACAGATGACAGGCTTTCAGTGCTGCGTGTATTATATGACCGAGCTCTCGTCGGCGGAAGGACAGTTCAACGAATTGCTCGGCGAAGCGAAGGGGCTTTGCCGCGATCACGATAACACCGAGTCTATCTCTGTATGGACAGGCGTGGATCAAAAGATTTTTGAACAGGAGTGCGCTGTCACCGGCGACGCGCAAAGATATACGAACCTTAAGGATACGGCGGATAATCTGGTGAAGCGCAACAAGGTGATCGAAGTGCTCGACGGCGTTTCCACGATTCTTTCAAAAGCGATATCCCTTGCGGGGATCTCGGTATTGGCCTCGCTCCCTGTGACGATTATCGGATGGATCGGAGAAAGCGCGGCTGTCTGGGCGTGGCAGCACTTTACCGTTTATCTGATCTTTGGCTGTCTCGGAAAAATCGCCGCGTTTATCGGAACAATCAGCCGCATCGCCACACTTCTTATCCTCATCGTTATGGTCATTGTGTTCCTGTATGAGGTCTTGAAACCGGAATGTGACGACCTCGACTATACGACGATACCAACGGTAGCAATGGATCTGAGCGTCGATCATAACGATACCGACAACCGAGGCTTGCTGCGGTATGACCTCATACAAAGCCCCGACGGCAAGGCTGACCTGAACGCCTATGAGGGAAAGCAGTGGAACGCGCTGTATTCCTCACAGAATATCGAGGCGGGCAAGCCGATCGTCGTGCCTAACGAGGGCGCGCCGTTTATCGTAAAGAAAAACGACGCCGAGAATCCGGCGGGATATAAGGCGGTCAAGAATTTTGACGAGCTCTTCGCCGCCAATCTCAACGCGAACGTCAGAGAGAAAGAGGCGCCTGCCGTATTCCTGTTCTTTTCCTGCCCGGGAGAAACCCCGAACACGACTGAGGTAAAGAACGAGGATGAGCCGGAAGGAAAGACACAGGACGAAGCTGCCGACGCGGGCGAAGAACAGCAGGAAACGACTGCTCCGGCAGAAACGCAGCCCGCTCCCGCCGAAAAGAAACAATACATTGCCTCGCTCTATTTATCCTGCGAGGATAACGAGACCTTAGCAAAAAACAAGCTGACGCAACAGGGTTATAAGGTCGTTGACGTCAACTTGACGCCCAATGCCACACAAAGCATAAAATTCGGCTTAAAAACAATAAGATACTATTCGTATCTCGGCTATACCGTCACGACGAACGAGAAAGCGGCTGTTACCGATATACGTATGGCGAAGATCAAATCCACCTCTCAGGCGGTCACCTACGGTACGGTCAAATATACCGCGGCAGGCTACGACGGATACGACAACTCGATCTGTTATACAAAAGATGCGTCAGTCGGCTCGCCGATCCTCGCCGACGATATCCAGATAGCCGATAAACTGTCCGACAGAAAAGAAGGCTATGAAGCCGTTTGCTATTTCGGCGGCGCGCCGTATAACTTTAACTCCTGTGATCAATCCGACAAGTGGGATAACACGAAATATGTTTTCTTCTCTCCCTCGGAAAAATACACATCCGGTACAGAGTATGTTTCAGGACTGTATTTCGTCAGCGGTAAAGACGCCGAAAAATCCGGCTGGTCACTCAAAGAATATGCACAGAAGCTCGGCGGTAAGCTGCTTGGAGAAGAAGATTTTACAAAAGGCAGAGAATGGAGCTATGAAAAAATCGGCCTGCAATCCGCTTCGTATCGTTCAACGAGCAACGTCACGACCTATCTGTGCTATACCACTTCCTATAACCCGAAACGTGCGCTGTACGACGTTCAGTTCTATGCAGGTACGCCGAGAATGAAGAACTTTGCGACCTTGCTCAACGCCTATACCGGCAATAAAGAATCCAACTACGCACAGACAGGATATGGGATCACATCTGTATTTATGCAGCTCGGCACCAATATCGGGGAAAACAGCATCTACCACTATGAGCTCAACAATTACGATGACTTTACCGTCAATTCGGGACAATCCTTAACCTCTTGGAATAAATATGTCGATAATGTGATTCCGGGCGTCAAATGGGAGACGACCGTCAGTCAGCCCCGTATGCTTTATGCCTGCGGATATAAGTCGGGATATCAGCCTTTAGCGCCGGGTGATCTGGTGCTCAGCAGCAGCAAAGAGGTCCCGGAAGGCTTTGCCTCTGTTCAGGATGTGAAGTTCCCCTACGAAAAAAATCCGCTCAATCTTGCTTATTACCTCCACGATAAAAGCGGCGAGTGCAGTCCGGCATATCTGTATATCAACCGCGCGGCTCCCGTTAAGGGCAGGTATATCGCCTCCGTAAAAGTGGCGACGTATAATCCCGATTCAAAATGGATAGAAGCAGAACGGGAAACATACGACGATTTCGCCAATGATTCCTGCTATATTGCTTTGCTATGCGCTTCAGCTGAGATCCATAACCAGAGTCTTGCTGTTTATCCTGCCGAGGCGTGGTATAATAAAAGCGCTGCCTACGACCCGCATTACAGCGGCGACGTCAGTTCGCAAAGCTATAATACAAACGCCGCTTATCTGGGCGTGACCTATACCGATAATCCGTCAAAAGCCGTACACGGCTTGCTGCGATACAAGCCTGAGGAGGGCAAGAGTCCGACTGAGACCCTGACAGTGAACGGCGCCAAGTACTCGCTGGTTCAGAATCTCTCGTCAAAGAATCCTGTTCCGATCACCTCCCCGAACGGCGAGCAGTATTACCTGTATACCACGACCAGCTCGGGCGGCAGCTCTACCGGAGACGCGCTGACCGAGATCAAAATCTCAGAAAAGGTCTTTGAGCCGGGATTGTCCACTGTGCTGACGGTCGATCGCGGCGATATCGCAGCGCAAAAGGACTTTTACGGCAATGTTACGGCGCCGGCGGAATACGCGGTGCCCTACGGCGATACCAAGGATGTTTTGTATATCCACCAAAAGACAAATACGGATCTGACCGGTATCGACAGCTTCTTTGTCGGCGTAGGTGATACAGAGGCTGAGGCGATGAAAGACCAGCTCACGCAGGGCGCACTAACTGCCTGCCCTTGAATATGAACAAGGGTTCATCATCCGACGCGAGTGTCTTCATCGGCCACCATTATTACAATCCCGATTACGTCAACACAAAAAGGACGAAGTATTATCTGGAAAGCGCGGTCAAGGATCTGTAGGTTTATGTCGGAGAAAACCCCGAGAAGCGTCTGACGATCGATAAGCGCAA
>JAFRBD010000032.1 GCA_017405065.1 Ruminococcus sp.
GTCTTCATGATCTTCTTCTCGTTGTAGAAGCCGAGCAGGATCGCACCGAGCGTGCAGAACGCCACGGCGACGAAGCCGACGAGGATCATGCCGGTGACGGAGGCGGTGATATCGTTGGAGTTCGCGTTCTGGGTGGTGCCGATGATCGCGAGAGAGGTGAATACCAGCATCGCGAGCGACTGGCCGAACTTCATGGCGAAGGTACGCGCCGCAAAGAACATGCCCTCGCGGTTCTCGCCTGTCTCGATACCGTCAGCCTCGGCAACGTCCGCAACGATACTCTGCGGGATGATGCCTAAGAGCGCCATCGGGAACGCGGCGATCAGGCAGATCAGCACGCCGTAGACTACGCCGGGGATCACGGTGACGCCGATAATGCCGATCGAGCCGGCGATGACATAGGCGAGCGCCAAGCCGAGGAAGCCGGTGATGACGAGCTTCTTTTTACCGAATTTCTTGACCAGCTTGGACACGAAGGGATAGAAGCACGCCGAGAGGACGGTCATGCCGCCGAGAAAATACATGGTGAAGCTCTCGTCCAGCTTCATCGATACCTTGACAAAGAACGGCAGACCCGTCTGGAACAGGGTCAGTCCGACCCAGTACATGATGTCGGAGCCGACGAAGGTGCGGAAATCCTTGTTCTTGAAGGTAGCGCCGAGGGATTTGAGCATATTGACGTTAGAGGGCTTGGTATCGACGAATTCCTTTTCCTTCAGGCAGAAGGTGGGGATCAGCATGCAGATGCAGGAGATGACCGCCAGCACGATGAAGCAGATGCGGTAGCTCCACGCAAAGCCCACGCTGCCGCGCAGCATGCCGGCAAAGACGAAGGGGGTGTAGGCGAGCATGGTGCCCGCGAAGAAGGTCAGGGAGATCGCGGTGGAGATATACATGCGGTCGTCCTGCGTCTTGCCGAATTCGGAGATCAGGGCGTTGTAGGGGGTGCAGTACATGGTCATGAACAGGTAGAACAGCACGATGAAGACCGAGATCCACACGACGTTCCAGCCGCTGATCATGTTGACCGGCGCGCAGAACAGCAGGACGGTGACGAGGGACAGCGGGATCGCCGCGTACTGCATGAAGGGGATGCGCCTGCCGCGCGGGTTCTTGCTGCGGTCGGACAGCGAGGCGATCCACGGGTCGGTGACCGCATCAAAGACACGGGACAGGGCGGTGATAAGACCCAGAACGGTCAGAAAGCCGCCGATGACCAGACCGGGTACGATGTACTGGATGGCGCCGCCTTCGATATCGACCTGTGTGGGCAGGTAGAAGGTGACGAACCACGCGCTGATGATGCCGCTGAGGGTCGACCATCCGAGCTGACCGACGGCAAAGATCCTCATTTGTCTTTTGGTTAAGCGTTTCATGATTTACCTCCGGAGGTTGGATAATGTAGGGGAGGGGCTTGCTCCTCCCGTATCGCCAAAGGCGATATCGCGAAGCGAAGGTCGCAGTTGCTTCGCATGAAAATGACTTGAATATCATTGAAAGTATTCGGGAGGAGCAGGCTCCTCCCCTGCGAGCAGATGCAAAAGAGGCGATTAACCTTTCTTTCCCATCGCTAATTTGACGACCTCGTACGCGCCGTCGTACAGACCCGCGATCTTGTTCGCCTTGATGCGGTCGCACATGTACTTCAGGGTCGCTTCTTCCTCTAAGAACAGCCTGACCATCTGCAGGGTGTGGGGGATATCCTCGCACTCGAGGGTGCCGTCGCCCATTTCCGCACTGTGGATCGCGCCCCATTTTTCGTGGCCGCCGATGCGCTTTAAGAACAGCTTGGGGATGGGGTAGAAGGCAAGCTCACTGGGCTTGGTCAGCAGGACGTCGGCGGAACGCATCAAAAGGTTGGTGCAGTAGACCGCCTCGAAGATGTTCTCGTGCCAGAAGGCGTGGACACCCTCGACTCTGCCGTCGATCGCCGCTTCGGCAAACCGGGTGGTGTTGTCCCAGTCGTTGAAGTGGGTCGTGCTCAGTGAAGCAAGCTCGGGGATCGCTTTGCACAGCTCATCCCATACCGCCTTGTAGTCGCCGACGTTGACGTAGAGGGCGGCTTTCTTCGCTTTGACGGCGGGGAGCAGGTACTGGATGACCGCGGCGAACAGCTCGCGCTGTGCGCCCGCGCCGCCGATCGTGAGCAAAAAGCGCATCGGCTCGCCGTCCTGTTTGCGCTTCAGCCTCGCGCCGCAGTCCTTTTCAATGTTCGCGACCAGCTCGTGGTCGATATAATGTCCCGTGTAGACGATGTCCTTCGCGGGCATCGGCTTTAAGACCTGTTTCTTTTTGAAGCCGTTGAGGATGCGGTAGCCCATGTAGCTCTGGTGGGTCTGGATGGTGTGGGTCGCGCCCTCGGCGAGGTGCAGCGCCATCGGCCAGTTGTCGGGGATGGCGTTGACGACGTGCTTCATGCCCGCGTGGATCGCCGCCTGCGCCGGCCAGACATGGGTGCCGATCAGGGGGATGTCCTTGGGGATGCTGTGGAAGACGGGCGCCATCAGCTCAGCGTTTTTCTGGTCGGAGGCGTTATAGGAGAGCTGACGGAAGCCCTCGTAGTTCATCGGTTCCCACACGATCTTGTTGAAGAGCTTGCTTTTTTGAGAAAGGCGCGAGCCGAGGCTGTAGAGGTCGTTCTGTTCGCCGATGACCTTGGTGCAGGTGGTGTCCTTGTAGGAGTTGAGATCCATCCAGTAGGGCGTATAGCCCAGCGCGTGAGCGGCAGACGCCATCGCGATGGAGATACGGTAGTGACCGAAGCCCATGCGGATGTTGCCGACGATGATGCCCTTTTCGGCATCGAAGGGAAGCGCGCCTTCACCCTCGCCGACACGGATATCCAGCACGCCCAGAGGGGCGTTCAGGGTGGCGTTTTCGACGAGCTTTGCCGCGTATGCCTTTTTGCTGTCGTCGCCGTATTTTTTGAGATATTTCCTTTTGCTTGCGAGCGCCTTTTTATAGTCCTTGGCGCTGATCGGATTACCGAAAATGATCTTGCTTTTATCTTCCATTGCTATCCTCCTTGCCTGACTTGGATATGAAATTCTATGGTGACGGGTTCGCAGCCCTGTGCGCTGAGCGTCAGGGTCGCTTTACCGCTTTTTCCGGTTGTGCGTACATATAAGCCGCCTGTGCCGCCGCGCAGCATGACGGGAGCTTCGGCGATCAATGCCGCCTCTCCGCTCAGCTGTGCCGAGACGGCGCCGTTCAGATAGGATAGGGTATTGCCGTTTTGGTCGGTCATGCGGATCCGCACGGCGGCGACGTCGTAGGTCTTGTCCTCGATCAGCTCGGTATGGCTGACTTGCGCTTTCAGCCTGCGCTGTCTGAACGGCTGAACCGTCATCGTTTTGACGATCCTGTTGTTTTTGACGGCTTCCAGACGGTACACGACGCTCTTTTCGCCCCAGTTGCCGATATACTTGCCGTACAGCCGGTAGGCTTCTTCAAAGCTCATGTGATGCTTGAGCATCAGATATGCCGCTTTGCGCTTGGCTTCGGCGGACAGCTCGTTCATCCCGCAGCGGCTGCTTTCATTGAGGATATCTTTGACGTACTCCGCCTGTCTGGGGGTGAAATCCTCGTTCTCCGCGATCTGTGAGCCGATGTAATCGGTGATCTCGATCGGGGGACGGGGAAGATGTCTGAATCGGGAATCCGCATGGGTGTACTCGCGGATGAAACGGTCGTTTTTATAGAAGTAGACGCTGTCGGCGTTAGTGAGGATGTAAACGTGTCCGCGATTGCCCGCGGGATGATCGCCGATATCCATTGACGAGCTCAGGGCGAGGACGGGAGTTTCATCCTGCTGCACCGCGTAGACCTTTGCCGCGAGCTTTTGGTTGCGGAACATATCGCATACGCCGTGGTAGCACACGCGGTCGCCCGCGCCGAATTCCCTGTGGGTGTTATAGTCGAAGAAGCACCATCCGAAGGAGCCGGCGATATCGTCGTAAGAGTAAACGGCGTCCAGTACGCGGGCGTGCCGCAGCATCTGCTCGGTGCGGTGTTCTTCATCGTCATAGGGCTTGGTCGGATACATATGTCCGCCGTACTCGGAGATGAGATAAGCCTTTTTCATGTCGGAGGTGACCGCCTTTTTCGGCTCACAGCCGGGCTGTTTGCCGTCGTGGACAAAATCGTTATAGGTATATACGTCCTCGAGCAGTTCGCTTTTTTTGTGACAGCGCACGCCGCCGGTGGGTCGGGTGGGGTCGAGGTCATGCGCCGCCGCGTTGGTGCGGACGTAAAAGTCGTGATCGTCGGGGCTTTCGTTGATGCGCACGCCCCACAGGATGATCGAGGGGTGATGGCGGTACTGCCGTACCATCTCGCCGACGGATCGCACCGCGACGTTTTTCCATTCCTCCCCGCCGAGATTCTGCCATCCGGGGATCTCGGTAAAGACCAAAAGACCTATCTCGTCGCACCGGTCGATAAAGTGGTGCGACTGGGGATAGTGCGAGGTGCGCACGGCGCTGCAGCCTAATTCGTATTTGAGGATATCCGCGTCCAGCCGCTGCATGGAGCGCGGCATCGCGTAGCCGACGTAGGGGTAGCTCTGGTGACGGTTCAGTCCGCGCAGCTTCACTTTTCTGCCGTTGAGATAAAAACCGTCCGCCTTGAATTCGATACGGCGGAAGCCGATGCGGCGGGTCAGACTGTCGATGATCTCGCCGTCCCTGATCAGTTCCGCTTTGAGATCATACAGAACGGGGCTTTCGATATCCCACAGCCGCGCGTTGGGAACGGTGAGAGTATAAGGCTCGCCGCAGGGGACGTCGCGGCGGGCGAGCAGCGTGTCGCTGTCTTTTTCATATGCCGACAGCCGCACGGCGTCGGCTTGTTTCGTAAGCTCGAATTCACATTCAACCGTGCCGTCAAATGTAATGCCGCCGACGAGCTTTTTGTTCATCTTTGCGCCTGTCTTGATCGACGGGGGGATCTGCGGCTTGACAAACAGATCGCGGATATGGGTGCGCCGACGGAATTCGAGCCGCACCTCGCGGTATAAGCCGCCGTAGGTCATGTAGTCGATGACCTTGCCGAACGGCGGGAAGTCGAGATCCTCCCGCGTGTCCAGTTCGACGCTCAGCAGGGGAGAGGGGTTCTCGGTGAGAAGCTCGACTTCAAAGGAGGTATAGCCGCCCTTGTGTTCGCCGATCGGTCTCCCGTCCAGATATATTTTGGCGTAATGCGCCGCCGCGCCGAAAACGGCGAACACGCGCCGCCTGCCCTTGCCGCTCAGGTCAAGCCGTTTGCGGTAGCCGCAGACCATCTGATAATCGCTCTCATCAAAATAGTGGAACGGCGTGATCTTGCAGGAGTGCGGCAGGCGGATCGTTTCGCCCGATCCCGCGCCTCGCGCAAAATCCGCTGTCCAGTTCGGAGTGAATTCCCAGTTGTTGTTGATGTCGATGATCTCTCTCATAATTGCGTTAGATAATGTGTTATATTTTTGTGTAGCGGTATGGATTTTTTTATATATAATAAATAGTAACATAGATGGATAAAAAAGACAATTCGCTTATTGAATAGCTTTTTTGCACCGTTTCTATTCATAATACACAAAGCGAGGATGATCAACGTGTAGTTGTCAGTTTGCAGCGGGACGTATTCGGGTCGAATACTTCGATCCTGAAGAGTATTATCATACAAGAAAAGGACGGCAGCTTCGCACTGCCGTCCCGGAATGATTCAATGATATTCTATTGCATTTCCTGATCGCCGCTCATGATATCCTGCTTGAACTCCTCGTTCATATCGGGATACGCCGAGAGCATCGGCTCGACCTTTGCGCCCTTTTTGCGGTCGAAGTAGTTCTTGGTGATCTTCCATACCAGTCCCGACAGCGCGACCAGACAGATCAGGTTAGGCAGCGCCATCAGACCGTTGAAGGTGTCGCTGATATCCCAGACGACCTGACTGTGGATGGTCGCCGATACCGCGATCAGCAGGACATACAGTACCTTGAAGATGGTGACGGGGATCCTGCGGTGTTCTTCTTTCAGGAAGCCGAAGAAGAACTCGACGCCCTTTTCGCCGTAGTACGACCACGCGATGATGGTGGTGAAGGCGAACAGCGGCAGGATGATCGAGAAGGTCGCCGTGCCGAACGCGCCGAAGTTGGTGGAGAACATCGACATCGACATGACCGCGTCCTCCATATCGGGGGAGAGGGTGTTGACGTCGTAGGTGGTCAGGAACATCAGAGCGGTCAGGGTGCAGATGATGAAGGTGTCGAAGAAGATCTCGAATACGCCCCACAAGCCCTGCTTGACGGGTTCTCTTGTCTCGGACGCGGAGTGGGCGATGACGGAGGAGCCTAAGCCCGCTTCGTTAGAGAATACGCCGCGCGCCATGCCCTTTTTGATGACGGTAGCAAAGGTGAAGCCGAGTATCCCGCCGCCGACAGCATGGAAGCTGAACGCCTTGGAGAAGATCAGGGCGAACGCCTCGGGGATGCGGTAGTAGTGGGTACAGATGGCGATGATCGCCAGCACGATGAACAGAAGCGACATAAAGGGTACGAGCATGGAAGCGACCTTGCCGATGCGTTTGATGCCGCCGATAATGATAAAGCCCGCGATGACGGCGACGACGACGCCGACGATCAGCTTGACCAGCTCCGTGTTCTCGGGCGAGCCTGTTACGCGTGAGAAGGCTTCTGCGAGAGAGCCGGAGATCTTGTTGGTCTGCACGCCGCTCATGCCGATGGCGGCGAAGATGCAGAAGACGGCGGCGAGGTATGCCAGCCATTTCCATTTCAGACCGTAGGCGATGTAGTAGAACGCGCCGCCGGAGAGGTTGCCCTTGCTGTCCTTCTTGCGGAAGTACAGACCGAGGACGTTCTCTGCATAGTTGGTGATCATGCCGAAGAAGGCGGAGATCCACATCCACAGCACGGCGCCGGGGCCGCCCGTCAGGATCGCCGCGACAACGCCGATGATGTTGCCGGTGCCGACGGTGCCGGAGATCGCGGTCGAGAACGCCTCGAACTGCGAGATCGAGCGCACTCTGCCGTCAGCCTGCTTCTTTTTGCCGAGGCTCTTGAAGGTCGGCACGATCGTCGTGTTGAGCGATTCGCCGAACTTGCGCACCTGCAGGCAGCGGGTGCGGACGGTCAGCAGCAGACCTGTGCCGAGGATCAGGATGATGGTCGGCCATCCCCAGACGTAGCTGTTGATGACGCCGTTGACCTGTTCAACGGTCTTTAAAAAACTGTCCCACATTTTTATTTCCTCCTCTTTTGGGATAATGAATCAATAATGAAAGATCAAGTCGTTGCGAGCTTTTTTGGGCGTGGTAATCCCCTTGTTATTAATGCTGTTTGATGTGAGTTAATGCTGTTTGATGTGAGAGAACATTCAGTCTCTCTTTGTGGGATTGCCACGGTCGCAAGCTCCCTCGCAATAACAGCAAAAGGATTGCGGGATTGCCGCGGTCGCAAGCTCCCTCGCAATGACAGCAAAAGGATTGCGGGATTGCCGCGGTCGCTCGGAATGACATTATCACAATAATCAAAAAAAGTCACGACCGAAGCCGTGACTTACGCATTACACGTTATCCGTTCAGCTCCGTCCTTTTGCCTGAGAGATTGACGCAAAGCCGCGGCTTTGCGCTTGCCCCTTCGGCACCTGTATGTCGGCGGGCGACGCCCGCACTCGATCATATACGGGAGGAGCAAGCCCCTCCCCTACAATTCGATCTGTTTTACAGGATTCTCCGGAGTGCCGTCCTCACGCAGTCAAGCCCTGATACATGATATGTACGGGAGCTTTTCAGCATGATTCTATCGGCACATTTTCTTTTTTCGAATTATATTATAACACTGTTTGGGAAAAATGCAAGAGGTTTTTGTTGACTTTATGATGAACCTGACGGATAATATCAGTGACAAGTGACAAGTGACAAGTGACAAGTGACAAGTGACAAGTTACAAGTTACCGATGACTGATGACCGATGACCGAAAGTATACTATGACTATGAAGCATTATTATCCAACCTACTATCAACCATTCCGCTGTATCGCCGCCGCGTGTCCCGACTCCTGCTGTCAGGGGTGGGACGTGGTGATCGACAGCGATACCGAACAATTCTACAGCACCGTACAGGGAGATTTCGGCGAGAAACTGAGAGAGGCGATCTTCACCGATGCTGACGGCGACCGTGTGTTCCGCCTTGCCGAGCATAAAAAATGCCCCTTCTGGGGAGATGATAAGCTCTGCGATATCTACCGCAGGCTGGGGGAGGAGCACCTGTGCGCGACCTGCGCGCGGTTCCCGCGCCTGACGATGGATTACACTGTGTTCACGGAGCATACGCTGGCGCTCGCCTGTCCCGAGGCGGCGCGGCTGATCCTGACGACAGACGATGCGTATGCTGATTTTTCAGACATACAGGCGGAGAACTGTGAGGATTATGACGCACAGATCATGCAACTGTTGCTGGACGCACGTCAACGTGCGGCGGATACGCTGAAGGAGCCAATTCCGTTGGAGGAACGGTTCGAGCGGCTTTTGCGGATCGCCGATGAAGCGCAAAGGGCGGTGACAGGCGTTGTGTTTGATCCCGCCGGTAATGATCGGGATGTATTCGAACAGTTGGAATACATCGATGAAAGGAACCGTCTGCTATTCGTCCGAGCTGCGGAGAAACAACCTGATTTTTCACGATATGAGAGGGAGCTGACCAACCTTTCGCTGCACTGGCTGTATCGGTATTATCTCGGCGCGATCGGCGACGATAACGTCATGGCTGTGATACGGTTTTTGATCGTGTCCGTCAAAGTCGTCGCGAATCTGGCGGAGGAAAGCGGCGATATCGTGACCGCCGCGCAGACCTACTCCAAGGAGATCGAGCAGAGCTATGAGAACATGGAGATTTTAATGAGGAATTAGGAATGAGGAATTAATGGAGGGCGTTGCCCTCACCCCAATTAATATAGTAATAAAAACAACGCTTACGACTCTATCAAATCAATCGTAAGCGTTGTTTTTAGAAATCCAAAATCCGCGGGATTTCCCTTATTTCCTAATTCCTACTTCCTCATTCCTCATTATCTTACGATCTCACACTCGACGGCGGTCATGTCGCCTAAAACGACGTCGAACAGCTCTCTGCCGTCGCGGATCGCCTTGCGGATGATCAGCTCGTCGCCCTCGTGGGTCTGACCCGCATAGCGCACCTCGATCATCTTCACCGGGCGCTCGGTCAGCTCTTTGACGGAGTAGGTGTTCATGATGAAGCGGACATAGGATACGTTATTGGTATGGCGGATGAAGTCGATGTCGCCCGATTTGACGACCAGCCGGTCGATCTCTTCCAGCCCCTCGTGCTTGAGGCGGCTGAACTCGATCTCGCGCTCGGGCGCTTCCGTATGGGTATCGGAGGTCACGCCGACGTCGCGGATGCGGCGGATCTTCTTTGCTGCAAGATCCCAGACGCACATCTCGATGCGCGAGTAGACGCAGATATTGCCGTCCGTGTCCTTGAGGACGGTGTCGACGGTCATCTTCGCGCCCTTTGCGGAGGAGATAAAGCTCTCGGCGATATACGGCTCTTTCCACAAAAGCTCGCGGTCGATCTCGACGCGGTTGCGGGTGAAGATCCAGACACAGCCGTATTTTTCGCGCAGCGATACGCCGTCCAGTTCAAGCTCGCCGAGCATCTCGGTCAGGTAGTCCTGCAGCAGATCAAACGTGCCCTTGACGTTCAGTCTGACGTTGAAATCACATCAGCTGGCGGTGACGACCGCCTCTTTTCTCAGTTTCATGGTATCCCTCTTTTCACGGCAATTATAGCATAGCGGTAAAGATTTTTCAAATGAAATGTGAAAACGGCGTTGTCCGTATCGGATCAACAGATACCGCTGCATGCATTTTTCTTGACATGAGCCTGATATTCATGTAGAATACTATAGGTTAAGGTAACGGGAATCGAACCACAACCGCCGATAATGAGTTGTTATCAGTCTTTATCGGCTTATCGTCGATCGCAACCCGTCAGGGT
Source organism: Ruminococcus sp. (assembly GCA_017405065.1). GTDB lineage: Bacteria > Bacillota > Clostridia > Oscillospirales > Acutalibacteraceae > Ruminococcoides. The sequence goes on from JAFRBD010000032.1 coordinate 10,016, forward strand.
TACTCCTCCTCTGCACCGAAAAATCCTTGAAAACAATCTCATTCTCGGTGCGA
>JAFRBD010000033.1 GCA_017405065.1 Ruminococcus sp.
GGTCTATTGGGCGCTGTACAAATTTCTGTACAGGGGGCTATTCCTTCGTCGAAACACGCCCCAGCTCGTCCAATTTGTAGCGCTTCACGCGCGCGCCGTGTTCCTTTGCGTGGCACTCGCGGCAAACGCTCCGAAGGTTGCCAAACGCCAGCGTAATTGACGGGTCGTTAATGTTGTCCGGCGTTATCGGCTGGACGTGGTGAACGATCTCGGCGGGCGTGTAGATCCCGCGCGCGAGGCAATCTTCACATAGCGGGCGCGCCTTTAGGTATGAAGCGCGGCAAGCTTGCCACGCCGGCGACTTGTAAAACGAGGCGGCAAACGGTTTCATATCTGCATAGCAACGCAAAAGCCCGCCGGCGCGGGCGGGCAAATGCTTGATTACTGAAAGGATGGCTCTATGGGTTTCTTTCGCCAATATCACAATAGCACGTTTTATTGCGAAAAAGAGGCCCCTTTTATTCTTCTCCTTCCTCTGCTTTGATGATTGTTGGTAAACTGTGTAGTCTCTCTTGCATTTCGTTCCACCCTTTTAGGGCTAAATAAGCACTTTTGTGTTGAGACAATCCACCTCGTCCACACTTTGGGCAGTATGCTTCAAAGTACCTATCAGAGCCGCCGTAAACCCTTAACTGCGGCATACCATAATAGCCGCTCTCAATGTGCTTTTCTTCCCAATTCGGGGAACATATACAAGGAATGACCCTCACCACCTTCATTCTTCTTCTCCTTCCTCTGCTTTGATGATTGTCGGCGGCATCTCGATGAGAGGACAGTTAGGAAGCCTTGTCGAACTATCTGCAATATCAACATTCAAGACCGCACAAAAGTCATAAAGCCTAACAGGGTCATAATCTACCAATTTGCAGTCATTGCAGTCCTTTGGCATCTTCATGCCCTTAATCAGTATACTCATTCTTCGCTCCCTTCTACCATAGGCACGCCTTGATGCGTATCACCATTTCCAATATGGCTTCGGAATTATCACGCCTAATGCGTAGCTCTTCAAGGATAGTTGACGTATTTTGTATAGCGTTATCTTCTGCATCTGCTTCTGGACGGCTCCCATCGACTAACGCATCAGTAATCATTCTTATTTGGCACACTCCGCACCAATGAATGTATTTACTCATCATTTTCCCCCATTCTCGCTCCGCAGTTAGGGCAGTAAGGGGTCTTTATGTCCGATAGCCAATGGCACTCGGAGCAGTAATAATAGCAAGGGTCATCATTTGTTGCTTCTATCCACTTCCCTGTCTTTACAGGCTTTACATCGTCCATCTTCTCGCCCAAACCTTTGCCGATAAACTTTAGCTGTTCGATTGCCACATCTCGCTCCCACTTGATTTGTTCTATCGGGTAGTCGATGGTCGGAGCGTTCTTGATGGTTGCTATACCATCTCCGACTCCGTGATTATATCCGATACCCATATAGTCCTCGGTACTGTTAAGGTCTTTGAATAGGCACTCGACTTTCTTTATAAGCGCATCTGCATCAATTAGTCTCATCGCTTCTCTCCATTCGGCTTCCGCAGTTAGGGCAGTAATTGAAATACTTTACCATGTCATAATCCTTGCCGAAAAAAGCTTGACATTCTGAACAGTAATAACCCGTTTGCCAAATCGTCTTTTCTTTTCTCCATTCCAAACGCCCTTGCTTTACAGGCTCGATGGTCGGTGCGGCTTCGATGTCCTTCTTGTAAACTATCAGAACGGACTTATAGTTGCCGTTCCCCATAGGCTCCAGTTGCTCATAGATTTTTAGTGCGTCTGCGTCTATCAATCTCATGTTGTTCCTCCCCTAAATAAAACCAGCATACTTGGCGACGTACCAAAGAAGCCTCTGACGCCACCTTTTCCACGTCTTGATGCCAGCGGTGTCTGGGTAGTATCGCCTGTTGACTATATTATCCCACAAACCTCTGCGATATTCCGCTGGTATGTGCTGAAACCCCTTGTCGACATATCCCAGTTGTGCAGACAGCTCTGCTCTGCGGATGGCGTCTGCCTCGACTGCGCTGTGCGGATCGTGACTGTGCGGCTGGCCGTCCTGCGCTCCCGATGATGTGCCGTCGAGCGCATTGAGCCGCTCCCTGATACGTGGGTAGTCTCGGATGAGCCACAGAGCACGCTGCCGAGCCTCTGGATGCGCTGCGAGGCTATACTTGCCGGTAGCCATTGGCGTCCCTCCTGTGATAATAAGCATAGCCGTTGTCCTGCCAGATCGGCTCGAGTTGCGGATAGCGCTCCGCCACGATGTTCGGCGTGAGATCAGGCTGCAGATGTCGCTCGTATGGGTTGCCGTAGATCTCGTCCTGTGGGTAGTTAAACGGCACGCCGATGATGTAGTCTTTGGACATCAGTGAGGCCCAGTGCAGGACCTTTTGAGCATCCTCGACAGGCATGTGCTCGAGGACGTCGCCGAATATGACCAGGTCGTAATCCTTGTACCAGAAGCGCCGGATGTCCGCGCAGAAGACGCGCCTGTATTTGCGCTCGAGGTCGTTCTCGCGGATGTTCGGCTCCCAGACCTCCACGGCGTCCATGACCAGGTAGTCGCCCAGCAGGTTCCACCACTTACCGTCGCAGGCACCCACGTCCAGGCAGGTCGCGCCCTTCGGGTAGTGCATGCGGATCCATGCAACGATCTCAGCTTTGCCGATGTCATAACTTGACATTGTACCTCCTAACCTCCGGGTATTCCCACCAGCCGCCCTCGGCTGCGTAGTGCCGGATATATAGCTCTGTGTCGGGAACGGTGTAGTAGCTCACGTTGTAGCGGCCGGGAAGCTCGAGGATCCTGCCCCGGCACAGTTCGTTGATGGCGTCCTGTTCCAGGAAGTCCCACTCGCGAGTCTGCAGGGCCTTGATGAGCTCGTCCTCCTTGCCGTCTCTGAGCGCGTCCAGGTTGCATAGCAGCACCCCGCAGTTGAAGTAGTCAGCGCCGTGGCTGAAGGCCCACTCCCGGCCGTCGTTCGGCTGTTTGACGGCTGCGTAGTAGTAGCCGGTCAGATCCAGCGACCAGAGCGCCGAGATGTCCTGTTCGACCATCGTGTCGCAGTCCAGGATGAGCACCCTGTCCAGATCCGATAGCAGTTTCGTCATAACGACCTTCAGCATCGTCATGTAGGTCCAGCGTTTCTTGGCGTTTGGGTGGGTGCGGTCGAACCAGGGCTGGTCTGCCACATTGATGACGCGGTAGTCGATAGGCAGTTCGTATGGGAAGATGTCGTCCTCGATGAGCAGGACCACTTCGTCGATGTTGCCGTTCTCGGCCAGCGAGGTGACGCAATAGACTATGTTCTGGTAGATGTTCCTGGTCGCGCAGTAAACGACGGTCTTCATGGCATTAAAACCTCTGCAACGACCGGGAAGCCATATTCGTCCTTTTTTTCGTGATTAATTCTAATAAGCCCTAAAGACTCGAGTTTTTCACAAGTCACATTGACCATCATCACGTCTATAGCTTCTGCCATTTCGTCAACATTAAACTCAAGAGATGTTTTTCCGTCCGACAACAAGGCTATTATAGCGAGCTGGACACACGCTTTGCTGCGCTCATCCTCGTCCTCTGGAAGGCCCTGAAGAGTCCCGCCCATAAAACAGCCCCTCATTAAATCCTGATATATGCGCTTAAAGATTTTATACTGTGGCCCGATTTTTACTAATATGCTATTCATTGTTCGGCCCTCCTCTCCTTGATGACCCTGATGAGCTCCGCCCGGTTCTCTGCCGGCGTGTGCTTCAGGATCCCTAACATCGACTTAGTCCTCTGCGGGCTCCAGCCGTCGCGCCTGGCTATATCCTTCAGGTCGCGGGCATGCTGCTTGTCGTCTTTTGTCATGTTTCCTCCTATAGCGCCAGATTCAGCAGGTAGAAGAACTTGGCACGCATCTCGTAGTATTGCCGCCTGCCGCAGTAGATTTCGCCGTGCATGTCGAGCCACTCCCAGGAGCTGCCCCGCGTGGTGACGCCGATCAGGAGCCCCTGCGAGCAGTCGCCGCCGGCTATCCTGGCGCACCTCTCGATGGCCATGACGCGCTCTGCGAGTTTCTCCCTGCGGACGGCTGCCGCATAGACCGGGTCGCCGATGCTGGTGCCACGCGGCATACCATCGAGCTCCGGCGCGGACGTCGCCAGGGCGCTGAGCTCGGCCCTCATGTCGGCGTACTGCCAGCAGATCCGCACGAGCTCCTCCTGGCGGGCTTTATTTCTGATCTTGTAGGCGGCGATGGTCTTGGTGTTCATGCCGGCAGCTCCCAAAGACGCGGGAAGGCGTGCTTAAAGTCTTTGAAGCTTATCGGGACGGACGTGAACTCCTCGCCGTCAATGCCCACAAAGATGATGTCGCCCACGAAACTGCAGTTGCAGATGGTGCAGTTGTAGGGCTTGTTCTTCAGGCGACCTTCCTCGTCGCAGATGATGGCGAAGTCGCTGGTGATATTAACGACCTCGATGTAGCCGCCGACGTAGCGCTGCAGGTTCTCCAGACGCAGGCTCATAGTGACGTGCCTCGGCACTTCGCCCGGGCGCTTGATGAATACGTCTTGCTTAATTGACATTCCCTGCCTCCTTGTCTTTGATCATGGCGTCTGCCTGTTCGCGGATCTCGGCGATTTCCCGGCGCAGCTGCTTGTTCTCCTCGGTGAGGTTCTTCACGCCCTCGATGTATTGCCGGATGATTGTGTGCAGCCTGTCATTGTCCCGCCGCAGATCCTGGATGATCTTGTCCTTCTCCGTCATATCTCTATCCTCGCGAACTTCTCGATGGTTTCGTTTTTCTGCTGGTCGGCGTAGCTGACGCCCGCCTCATCGAGGGCCTTGAGCTTCTTGTCGAGCTTGGAGGGCTTGCGCGGCAGCGGCTCGCTCCAGACGGAGGCCGTGACCTCGCGGCGCTTGCGGGCGCGTTCGACCATCAGCCTGCGACGGCGCTCAGTCTCGCACTCCTGGCTGCACGACTTCTTGAAGCCGGACTCGCCCCAGGTGAACGCCCGGCCGCAGACCTCGCAGACGCGCTGGCGGTCCTTCGAGGCGATCTTCAGTGGTTTCGAGTGCTGGATGACGACAGCCGGCGTCCCTTGCCAGTTCTTGTTCTGCTTGCTATCCACTCCGATGTCTTCTGCTCTGATACTGACTGTCTCCACGCCTTTGCCGCCTCCTCGTACTCCGCCCAGCCGTGCGGGCAGTCCTTTGTGTGGCATACTTCCGTCCTCCTCAATGTGCACGGTCTCCCCTCCGGCATGCACGGCGGCGTCGGCTTCGTTCCTGGCTTGTACTTCATTGTCTTCTCCCTTGAGGATCTCGATGGCCTCCAACAGGAGCTTGTAGGACTCGGTCGTCTTCAGTGCGACCTTCCTGATCTCCTCGGCCGTGGCCTCGAGCACCCCGATGTCTATATTCGTCTTCATAGCTTCTCCCCAAAATGAACGTTATCAGCCCTGGTGAAGCCGGCCATAGCTTGCTGCACCGACCTCAGGGCGGCCTCCTTTGTTTTTGCCAGGCCGGTCTCTGAAGCGTCCACCCTGCGCCCCTTGAGGACGCTCAGCACGCGCTCCGGCTGGAAGGTGTAGTGGTCGAGCTTCCACTCTCCATCGACAGGCTTGTTGTTTTCGTCTCTGATGGTCTCGAACTCCTCGAGCGTGAGTGTGCCGTCCTCGGCCCACCTGATCAGGTCGTCCGTCGTCAGGATCCGGCGCTTGAGCAGCTCCACCCTGGTCGCCTTCCGGCGGATCCCTTTAGGGATGAGCCACTTGCCGTCGGCCGTCTTCGTGATCGTGTAGGATCTGACGCACTCGTAGCCCTCGGCATCGGTGAACCAGTCGTCATATTGGTAGTACCTCGCGCCCTTCTCCTGCTGCTCGCCGGTCTTAGCCTGGAGCCCCTTGAGGATGGCCGCGAACTTCGGCATCCACTCCGAGCTCCTCGCGATCTCCCTGCAAACCTCCGCGACCTCCTCGTAGCTGTAGCCCTCGAGCATGTTGCACGCTTCCGTCTTCCAGGCTTCGACCCTGGTATGGTCCGAGCGGTCCGGCAGCCCCGACCTCGGCCAGAGCGTGTCGAGCAGCACCATCAGGTTGTATGCTTCCTCCCTTTTCACAGATGATCTACCTCCTCATACTCCTCGCCATCCGCTCCGATGAAGGTTCGGGAGGCAGGTGGGAGTGTATTATTATCTTTATTTTCTTTATTCTCTTTATTATCTTTTTTATAGTGTGTCCGCTCGCTGTCCGTTCTCTGTCCGTTCTCTGTCCGATTTCTGTCCGTTCTCTGTCCGTTCGATGGCTGCGCAAGTTGATATTTGCTGTAATTTACAATGCTTACGACTGTTCCACTTGCTGTCCGTTTTAGGGTTAACATTCCGTTCATTTCGAGAACGTTTAGAAAACGTTTTACTTTACCTCGTGACCATCCCCATCTTTCGGCTAATGCCTGGAGGCTGGTGACGAGCTGTCCGCGTTCTACGGACACGAGCTGCGCACCATAGACGTGCTCAGACTTTTTATAGTTGGCTCTCCCTATCAGATCCGCCCAGGCATGGCCCCAGCTGAAGGGCTTACGAAGCCAGAGCTCATGCTCGAGGAGCGACCTCTGGAGGGTGAAGTAGCCGAGCTCCTTGTCATTCATGTGCCCCTCCTTAAAAGCCTCTTGATGATCTCTGCCGCCCAGTCCGGCCGGCAGAACATGAACGTCACGCCATAGCGCAGCTGCATCGTCTGCATGGCCTTCATCAGCTGCGGGCCGTTGATAGCCTTCGGGCTGATGCCCAGCCTGGGATTGGTCCAGTAGGCGACCTCCTCCAGGCTGGTGATGCCTTCGTCGTTCTCGACGAGGACGTAGAGGTGGCACCCCGCGTCCCTGGCGGCTACCAGCTCCCTCTTAAAGCGCTCATGCTCCTCCCTGGTCCCGCCGATGTTCTGCGCTATCTCCTGCATCGAGGCTTTAGTGTCGACCGCCACGGTCGGCGGCAACGCGTAGTCCCCGAAGGGCAGCTTGCAGCGGATGATGGTGTCACCGGCGGACCCGAAGGCGGCGTGCTTGATGTCATGCTTGCCCGCCTGCTGGCGGCTATCCTCCTGGATAATCATGGCTTAGAAGGGTATGTCTTCGTCGGTCAGATCCGGGAAGGACACCTCCGGCGCGGGCTTCATGCCGGCTGTCGGCTCCTCCTTGAGGGGCTTGAGATCCGGCACGGTGAACTCGCCCTTGACGATCTTCTCGACCTCGAGCACCTTATAGACCTCGAGCTTCGTCTTGACGTCGCCGCGATTGGTCCTGTACTCCTCCTCCCTGAGGATGATACCGATGAGCTTGCCGACGAGCTTCTGCTCTCTGAAGCCTTTGCCGCTCTCGAGCTCGGCGTCGAACTTGGTGCCATTACAGGTGTCAATCATCTGTATGAACGCCCTGAAGTCCCCCATAGAGCGGTCAGAATAGAAGCGGCTGAAGCGGTGAGCGTAGGGCTTGTCCGCATAGAACGGATCCGCGAAGCGGCCGGCCTCCGGGCCGTCGGTGATGTCGTAGCGGATCTCAAGGTATTCCTTGTCATCGTGGTCGATGACCTCGGTGATCCTGACGACGTAGCCGCCAGGCGCGAGCCTCCCGATGTTTGCCGTCGGGGCGGTATTCTTATAGTTAGTGAGTGGTCTCATTATTGGCCTCCTTTTTCGCCTTGTTGTCTGCGAGTCCCCAGTATTCTCTTATTGTTGTATCGACCATCTTGAGGTTGTTCTCTATGCGCTTTTCAAACATACCCATCGGGCTCTTGGCGGTCGTGTAGCCGTCGCTCTGGGTGTCGAACCAGTAGCTCGTGCCGTCTGTCCCTGCCAGCAGCACTATTGGGAAAAGTCCCTCGAGCGTGAGATGGCTGTCGATCATCTTGCCGACGGTCTTGGCCTTGATACGGCCGGTCTCGTCAACGTCGGTGTGGTGCAGGAAGTAGACTATCGTGTCCGGCCCGGTCTCCTTGATTGCCGCCTGCACCAGCTTGTAGAAGTTCTGGGCTATGTCGGTGAACTTGCCGTAGCCGGCTTCCTTCGCCCTGTCGAACTCCTCGAAGACCATCAGATACTGGCTGTCGTCGATGACCAGCGCCTTCGCCTTCGCGGACTTCAGCCCCGCCCGGATCTGGTCGTAGGTTGGCTGATTGATGGTCGCCAGCTTCCCGGAGCCCTTAAACGGCAGCGGCTTGCTGGCCACGTTGAATATGCTGACCTCGCCGGTCTTGAAGTTCCTGAGCGAGGTGCTTTTGCCGGAGCCTGAGGCTCCTAAGATTAGAACAGCGATCCCCATGTGTTCCTCCTTACTTGATCTGGATGTTCTGGCGCTCCACGAGCTGACAGCCCGGGATGATAGCGCCCTCTTTGATGGCGTCCTTGATTGCCGTCTTGTTGAGCTCCGGCGGCGGGAGCTTAATGAACTCGGGCCCGAGGCGCTGCATGTCGATGGCGTCCTCGTTGACCTCCAGGGCGACCGACTTCCTCCAGCTGATCGCGGTCCTGTCCGTCTTGAACTTCTCGCCGTGCAGGGCGTAGCCCAGCCACTTCTTGAGGCTCTCGGCCTTGTTCTTCGCGGCCTTCTTCCTGGCGGCGAAGGCTTTTTCCTCTCGCTCATAGGCATCTGCCTCGGCGGTCAGGTTCTTCACCCAGAGCGCGACCCCCTCGATCTTGGCGTCCCTGGCCAGCTGAAGCGCCTCCATCCTCTCGAAGGCTGCCACGTCGAGCAGCTCCCCGGTCTCCGGGTCAAAGGCAGCGTCTATGGCGGCCTCGAGCTCTCTGTCGATGTCATACAGTCTCATGTCTAACCTCCCACCACGGTGGCCCCGATGAGCTTCCAGCACTCGTCGAAGTGTGCCTCCGGGACTACTACGATAGAGTCGTAGATGTCCATGCTGTAGGTCTTGGCGTGCTCCGCCGCCTCGCTCTTGCTCTTGAAGGTGTTGCGGACCTGCGCCATCGTGACGCCGTCCATAGTCCACCAGGCGAAAACGCCCCACCTTTCTGTCTTGTCCATGTCTTCCTCCTTATCCCAGTAATGCAGCCGCGCACAGCAGCATGAAATAGTAAGCCGCAGGTATCACTATCGCGGCGGCGATGTACCCGATCGCCCTAAGTGTCGAACATTCCTTTTTCATGACCTTCTCCTTCTTAGCCAGGCTTCGAGGTGCGCCTTGTCTACGAGGTACTTCTGCCTGGTCTCTCTCTCCAGTGCTGCCCCGGACCGGGATGCCCAGTCCACGGCCGTCTTCCTTCCGACGCCGTACAGCTTCTGGATGTCCTTAATCGTTATCAGCTCCATAGTGATGTCCTTACTCACTTTTAGTGAGCATAGATGGCATAAAAATATCGGAGAGCTCGCATCCATAAAGCTCTGCCAAGTCGGCCACCTGCTGCACAGTCGGTGATGTCTTCCCGGCCTCCCACCTGATGAGCGTTGCCGGAGCGACGCCGACCCTGCTGGCGGCCTGTTTCTGCGTGAGTCCTGCGTTCACACGCAGCGCCTTTAGTGTGATTTTCACCTTTTACCTCCTCTCTGAAGTGAACTCCTGCTTAAAATATACTCTCCTATAGTGAGCCTGTCAATCACTAAAACGAGCATTTGTAAAACTTTTTATTGCCTAATTGAGAGAACGGATATACAATACAGTGGGAGGCAGACACTATGGAAATCTTAAACGAGACATTCGCCAACAATTTGAACTACTACATGGAGATCCGCAAGAAGTCCCAGGCGGACCTTGCAAAGGCCCTGGGCGTTGCCACTTCAACGGTTTCGTACTGGTGCAAGGGTGTGAAGATACCCCGCGCTGACAAGGTCGCCGCGATCTGCCGCTTCCTCATGATAGACATGAACGACCTCCTCACTGAGAAGTCTGATGTCCCTAATTTTGAGCAGTACATGTGGGATAATTACGGCGTGATGTTGAGGACGTTCGGCAATTTAACCGAAGCAGACAAAAGAATCGTTATTGATATGGTCGAACGCCTCGGAAGGGTAGACGATGAATAATATTTATATCCGTTATCTCTCAATGCCGCCGACGGTGCGCGGGTTTGTCAAGGAGGACGCCGAAGGCGACTATAACGTATATCTTCGGAAGGAAGATTCGACCGAGGTTCAGCGAGAAACATACCTTCACGAACTCGCGCATATCCGCGGGTATCATCTGCAAGCGGAAGAATGGACGCCGTTCCTCGAAGAAGAAGCGGAGCAAGGAATCAATGGCGAACAAGGCAAAGAAAACCAAAGCGGGGAGCTGGCGGGTCCAAGTGTACGATTACACGGACGCCAGCGGAAAGAAGCACGTCCGGAGCTTTACGGCCCCGACGAAAGCGCAAGCGGAGCTTGAGGCGGCGGCCTTCGCCCGCGCGAAGAAAACGCGCCGCCAGGCGCTTGACGCCGGCACCGTTGGCGCGCTGGTCGATGAATATATCCAACTTATGACGCCGACGCTCTCGCCGTCGACGATCGCCGGATACAGACGCGCCCGCCGGAACGGCTTCCCCGAACTAATGGCGACGCCGGTTTCGAAGCTCACGGCCGCGAAGGTCCAGCAAGCGATAAACGCCGAGGTCGCCCGTCCAAAGAATAAGGGCGCTTCCGCGCTCACGCCGAAAACTATCCGTAATGAATGGGGAGTGATCTCCGCGGCGCTTGCCGAGCTGGCGGGCGTCCGCTTCTCCCCGAAGCTTCCGGCTTATCAAGTGGCCCCGAAACAGCTTCCGGAGCCGTCCGAAGTGATGGCGGCCGTCCACGGCTCCGACGTAGAGCTTCCCGTTCTGCTGGCGCTGTGTTTGTCGCTCACTATGTCGGAGATCCGCGGCCTTTACTGCTCCGACGTCGACGGCGGGTTTATCACGATCCGGAGAACGGTCGTCGATACGGAAGCCGGCCCCGTCCTCAAGGATACCGGCAAAACCGCGACAAGGCTTCGAAGGCTCGTTCTGCCCGCTTTTATTGCGGAGCTGATTAATCGGTCACAAGTCTATCAAACGTGGCTTAAAACCGGCAAAGACGGCCCCATAGAGCCACGGCACCGGAACATAGTATATCGGCACTTTAAGCGCGATATGGCGGCGGCTGGTCTTTCATTGACGTTTCACAATCTGCGGGCGCTGAACGCTTCCGCAATGCTCGCGATCGGCGTCCCCGACAAATACGCAATGGAGCGAGGCGGCTGGAAAACGCCGGCGGTGATGAAACGAAACTATCAGAACACGCTCGATAGTACGCGCCGGCTGGTCGACGACCGCGTGAACGCCCACTTTGCCGCTATCTATAACCAAAATGATAACGATAAAAAATCGTGAAAATATCACTTTTTGTATAACTTCGAAAATCGAAAAGCGTTGAAATATCAACGGAAATTAAACTTTTAAAAAAGGGTTCGAATCCCCTATACTCCACCAAAACGAAAGGCTCGAAACTTCAACGGTTTCGGGCTTTTTCGTTGTAATTTTAATGGTTTGCGGGGTCTTTGTTTGTTTAGGTATTTTTAGATATTTCGAGGTATTTTTAGATATTTTTATCACTTTTTCGTAAAAATATCACTTTTTTATATCACTTTTTTGCCGTGTTTAAGGCATAAAAAAAGCCCCGCATTACTGCGGGGACAATATCCCGAATGGGACACGCTGGCGAATGGGCCGGAGGTGTACGGGATTTATTTTCTCCCCGCGCACCCTCTCGCGGGGAGTCAATAGAAAGGAGGGTAAGAACGCACGAACAGACGGGAAAACCATTAAAACCGCCTGTCGCGCTTTGGGATATGTCGTTGATAAATATATCGACCGCATACCGTTTCGTCGCTTAAACAGGCGATTAGACGTCTTAAAAGCGGCGATATAAGGCCGATTTCCTCGCTTTTCGCGATTAGTCGATAATTACGGGCCTTTTCGTGGCGGCGTTGTATTCGACGTCGGCGATCTTGAGAATGTCCTCGAAATCGCGAAGCCGGATATAGTTCTCGCCGGCAATGAGGGCCGCGCGCACTTCGCGAAGCTCCTTCGTCGGCCCGAGTTCGACTTCGATCCAGCGGACGCCGTCGGGAAGGTCTACAACGGCGGGGTTCTTTATGAAGCCGAGGAACTTATATTTCGACGGCTTCTCGCCCCAGTTGCCGTTTGTGCCTTTGACGCGGCTCTGCGTCCAAAACGGCCGTGAAGCTCCGTATCCGCTCTCGCTCGTGATGATAGAGCCGTCCGGATTTATGACTTCGACAATGGCGACGTGTCCGGCGCCGTCGCCGGCCTGCTGGGTCGTGCCGCCTTGCCATACCATACACGCGCCGAGGCTGGGCGTCTGCTCGATCGTGAGGCCCTGTTTTTTCGCATACTGTATAAACAGCTCGGCGTTTACCGGGGTAAGCCACGGCCCGCCGATCTCGGCAAATCTTCCGACGGCATACCCGACGCAATTATGAAGCACGTCGTTTTGTGCGTCGCGCGGCGAACCGACGATCGCGCTTGAATAGCCTCCGGACGCCTTCCGGATATAGTATTTGTTGCCCGCCTCCGGACGGGTAAGGCGCGGCTTATATGCTCCCATCGTCGCCGCCGTCCTGTTCGTCGGTGTACGGTGTCGGGATCTGCTCGCCGTAATAGGTCCGCGTCGATATGCCAATTATGACGCCGAGGAAGGTCCCCACGGCCGCAATCGTTCCGGTTATCTGCTCTGCATACGGCCAGCCCCATATAGACGACAACGACCAGTAGAGCGTTGACGTCGCCGGAAGGCCGATTAAGCATATCCACTTCAAAACGTCGTATACTTTATTTGGGATCTTCATTAGTTTTCTCCGGTTACGCTACGAGTATCTTCCCTATCAGTTCGATTATGAGTTCCATTGGCTATGCTCCTGTTTCTTCTGGCTCGCCACCGCCACCCGCGCCGCCGCCACCATTAAACGGCGATTCCGTTGTAATAGTCCCGTTAGGGAGCCAATATCCCTCGAAGAAGGAGTCCACCATGATTGTGATTGCTTCGGTGCTTCCCACGTTCGCCCAAGATATTTCCACACGGGCAACCCCTGTAGTCATATCGTACCAACCATCTCCCCAATCTTTGAACACGCAAAGGTCTATTCCGAACGGCTCTTTCGCAACGATTTTTGCTTTTGTGTCCGTATAACTCATTCCCGACACTCTTATGGTACCCCAATCGGGGTCAACAGAATCCCCCGCCTGCGCATCTACTACTATATACAATGCAGAGGTCACAGAGGGAAGAGATGAGCCGCCTCCACCGGCAGATCCGGTTGCCAGCTCGTGAAGGGCGTCAAGCTCCCACTTCTCGCCCACGAATACGTTGTAATATTTCTTGTTGTCGTCCATTTTTGTATCTCCTTCACGTTATGCACATTGCAACAGAAACGCTATAAAAATGCTATGTCCTCGGAAGCGTCCGAGCCTCCGCAATCAGCCCGTCCGCGTAGCCGTTCCCGCCCTCAGCGTGGTACAGCTCGACGATGTCCGTGACAATCTTGAGTTGTTCGTCGGATATGCTCCCCTTGACGCGGGCGTTGCCGATACGGCGTTCCATCTCGCCGAGGAGCAAGATCTGATTAACCTTCTTCTGCCGAGAGCTTCCGTTTATAAGGTTAAAGATGTTTGTTATAAGCGCGGTAAGCGCTCCCGATCCGATGATCGCGATAACGATATTATTCATCTGTCCCAAGTATAAGCGCGGCCTCTTCCGCCGTGATAACGCCGGCCTCGTAAGCCTTGATAACGCCGGCGCGGTCAATATGGCCCATCATATAAAGGTGCCTGATTGCTTTTGCTTTTGCGTTCATTAGATCCCTCCGAATAACAGCTCATACGCTTCTTCAAGGTCTGTTAATTTTCCCATCTTAACGGTGATAGTGCCGTCCCTATTATCGGTTATCGGCCCCGCAACGTTATAATCGGAGTTGTCGTATTCTTCGCCGCCGCTCGTGATACTCCACGCCGCGCCGTCAACGAAAAGCTCCGCCGCGGTCGCATAGTCAATCGCAAGCGTTATTGACTTGGACGCTCTCCCGTCCCATACGGCGTCGTTGTATACGCCGGATATGACGGCTGGGTATTCGTTGCCATTAATCTTGACTGTTTCCATTTGTGCCTCCTGTTAAGCATTAGGGCCGGCGGTAAACGAGCCGGAGCCGTTGTTGGTATAGAACGTATCGCTTTCGAGGTCGTACATTCCCGCGACGTTGTCCGCTGTTCTCACGGCCGGAACCATATCGCAAAGAACATTTCCGTTGGCGTCGTAAGCTTTGAATTTCCCGATCATGCTATGAGCGCCGCCGTAATTCGTGGTACTTGATCCGTCGGATCGAAAAAGCCGCATATTTCGGCCAGTCCCGGAAAGGGTGCCGTTCCCGCTCGCGGTATTGGTCGTTCCGTTATATTCGAGCGTCAGCGTCCCCGACGACGCAGACGGTCCGAACGAAACGCTCCCGCTATATAGAACGTCGTCCTCGTGTGCCACGCCGGATATTGTCGTCTGCCTTGTCGATCGCGCTTGCCTTGCGTATATAGCACAGCTATCATTGCTCCCGTATAGGCCAACAATTACGTTGTAGTATCCGCTCGAAGAATAGTATCCAATCGCGCCGTAATACTCCGTTGAGCCGGTGACGTCAACGTTCGAGCTTTTTCCCATTTCAAACTCCCACGTCATACCGCCTTGTGTCGTGAATGGAAGATTGATATATTGGGCGCCGCTATTGTATAGCCATTTTACTTGTTGATAACCGGCCGGAAGGGCGCTAAAACTTATCGTGTAGGCCGTCCCGCCGATTTTCGTTTTTCCGTAAGATATTGTCCGCGCCGTTCCTCCGACGAGGGCCTTCCCTCCGGTTATTTGGCGGCCGGTGCCGCCGATCTTCGTCTGTCCGCCCATTACGCATACACCCAAGCAATTTGGCCGTTGTTTGTTGGCGTGGTGTCGGTCGATACAAGCGCCACGCCGCGCGCCATATAGGTTGTATAATTCGTGTCTGCTGCGGCGACGCTCGTCGTTCTGTTCGTATGATACCGAAGCGTATTCGCGGTTATAAGATTGGTGTTCGCAGTAAGCGCCGTTGACGTCGCCGTATTGTTCGTAATTGCCCTTGTCGTGAACGCGCCGGTCGTTGTGCTTCCGCTAATTATTGCGCTATTCGCTGTAAAGGTGGAAGCGCCCGTTCCTCCTTGCGCTACGGGAAGGGTCCCGAAGGTAAGCGCACTGTTTGCCTCGGTTGCGTATGCCGCGCCGACGGCGGTCGGGACCATATTAACCGCGCTTGTTCCGTTGCCTGTCAGAATGGCGTTGGACGTAAGCGTCGCGCGCCCGGTGCCGCCTCGGTTAACTCCGAGGGTCGCAGAAAGGCCGGCCGCGGTGCCGGATATGTTCGCGGAGCTGGTTATAAACCCGCTGTCGTTTGTAATGTCGCTGGTCTTGGTCGGGATAACGGTATCGCTCGAAAGGGCGCCGACCATTGCCGCCGTATAATCGCCGGTTTGCGGGACCACGGCCCCGGAGCGCCCATTGAAGGACGCAACGCCGCCGCCAGCCGCCGCCGCGGCTTGCTCGCTCCAATACTTCGCGTTGTTCGTGTCCTCGCCCGTGCGGGTGCCAGTTCCGCCGATGGCCCAGCTCTGTGAAAGTGTCGCGCTATTGCCGGCCGCTGTTGCGGAGCTTGCCGCATTGTTGGCGCTGGTAGACGCCGCGCCCGCGCTGGTACTGGCATTAGACGCCGACGAGCTGGCGCTGGTTGCGCTGGTGCTGGCCTGTGTTGAATAATACTTTGCGTTATTATGATATGTTGCGTCGCCGCTTGATACCGCTACGCCTTCGCGAGTTCCGACGGCCCACGCCTCGGAATTGTGTTCCGCCATATCTTCGAGGGCGGCGTCAATCTGCGGGCCTGTTAAACTGCTCTGATACTGTGCCATTTTTTGTACCTCTAAACGTATACGAGGATAAAGCCATTCGCACCTTGTCCGCCCACGCTTCCAAGGCCGCCGTCGCCCGGACGGGTATAATTGCCGCCGACTCCGTTATAGTAATAGGCCGAGCCGCCTCCGCCTCCGCCGCCATTGCCAGCCGCGCCGCCGGTGTAAAAACCGGCTTGCGCTGGTGCCGCGGCATTGGCGCCCGCTGTTGCGTGGTTGACGGCGTCCGTTGCTGTTCCCGCGTTTTGTGCGGCGGCTCCATACGCCGCGCCGCCTCCTCCGCCGCCGGAAGCCGTGACGCTTCCATATCTCGTCCCGAGGCCGCCCGCGCCGCCCGTCCATATACCGGAATAGTTCACGCCGGCCGTTCCGTCCTCACCCTTTTTGCCTGCGACGAGAAGGTCGCCGCCGCTTCCGCCGGCTTTGCCGGCGTTGCCGGCCGCTCCCGTCTGCCCGTAAGTTGAGCCGTCAATCATATTGACGTAAGGGCCTTCAAGCTGTGAGCCGTTCGCGGTTGTGAAGCTTCCCATAACGGTGTCGCCGCCGATTGTGCCGGCTTCGCCGTTTCGAGCGCCTCCCGCGCCGCCAGCTCCAAGCGATCCGGTATAGCTCGCCGCAAGGCTCGCAATTTCGCCGATTAGGTATTTGCCGGGGCCGCCCGGAGTGCCAGGCGCTCCGCCGTCGCCGCCGATTCCGCCATAGCCGCGGGACACGACGCTATCACTAAACGGCGCGCCGCTATGCCCGCGCTCGCCGTCATAGCCGCCGCTTCCGCCATATGCACCGGAAAAAAGCACAACAAGCGCGCGTTTGCCGCGGTGCGCGGTTGGAATCGTTATTGTCGAGCCGCTTATCGAAGTAATTAGGAAGTATTCCGTATATTGGTTCCCGAGGCCAGTCGGGGTCCAGTTGCCGATTACGTCCATATGGGCCTTTGTGAATCCGGATATAACGGTATCCACGGAATTAACATAGCCGGGGACGGTTATTCCGTCGAGATTCGGGAATGTAACAATGTCGCCGGGCCGCTCGGTGGTGTGCTTCGTCGCTATCGAGTGAATCTTCGCGTTAGCGTAATAATTGACGGTGCGATCTATAACCGAGCCGCTATTAAGGCGGGATATTAACCCGTTATTCTCGACTTCGAAAACCTCCGCGGAATTAATTCCGGTCGATTGTTCGATAATGCGTCGGATATGGACGTAAGGCGTTCCGTATAGAACGCCGGTCCCGGACACAATCGCCCAGTTGGCGCCGGAGCTGTTGATCGTTATTCCCGACGCACGAAGCGAGGCCATCGGCTCCTCAAAAACAACAAGATAATTGCTCGCCGTGACGCTGTTCGTGTTGTCGTATACGACGGTTTCCGTTTGGTTGGCGCTATCGAAAAAGGTATGTTCAACGATCCGGATAGTGCCGTATTGCGGAACGGGCGTTTCGTTCATATCATAGAAAGTATTCGCCGAAACGTCCTTTGCGCTGGTCGGTTGATTGTATCGGATATGTAGGCCGCCGGTTGCCGTTTTCATAAGGCTTGCACCGGTGGCAAAAAGCACTTTCGAAAGGTTGTTCCTTGCGCTGTCGTAAGGAAGCCAGCCGTACACGGTCGTTGCCGCTACGTCTGCGTCAATCGTGTAAGAAATCGTTGAAAGAATATCCGCTATAACCGCGCCCGCCGTAGTTCCCGCGTATACTCCGCCAAGATGGGGCCGTTCCGCAAGGAGGCCAACGGCGGAAACGCACGAAAAAACAAAAATCCCGCCGCGGCGTTCCTCGATATTATCAAGATAAAATTCGCGAAGAAGAGCGCCGTCTATATAGACTTGTACCGGATTGCCGCGTTCGTATTCTGCAAGGTCGCCGGAGCTGATAACGTATTCTTCGTTGCTTAACGTGCTATATATTTCGTCGTCGACCGTCCATATATATTTTGTTCCGGTCGCGTCGCTCTTGACGCCGAACGTTAACGTATCCCACGCCAAAGCCTCGCCGATTGGGTCCCATACTTCGAACATATCCGGCGCGCTAACCGGCGAAAGCAAGAGCAAATTCGAGCCGGTGCCGGCGAATGTATAATCGCCGTATTGTATCGTTATTGCCATAATTACGCGCTTAATTGCTTGAAGCTGATAATCTCGCCGTCGTAGATTCGGCGGCCGTAGCTATCCATTACATAATGCGCGCCAAGCTCAAGCGGCGCCGCTGTAATGGTCCGAAGCGCTCCCGTCGTCTTAACCGACGTATAACGAAGCACAACGGATTCCTTTTCCATAATTGCCATAACGGCCGCATACTCCGAAGCCGGAAGCGGTTTCAATCTGAACGACGGGTCGTATTTGGTCGCGATAAGATCGTCGAACTCAACGCCGGCCGTACTCATTCCGCCGTTGTTCCCGTAAATCTTCCGCATAGATTCGCGGACGTCGACGGTCTGCTGAATAAGCGGGGTCAAGTTATAATTATCCGCGTATACTTCTATCATTAGCCCCTCCGATTGGTTTCAATGGCAATTTGCGGTTGAAGGACGCGGGCCAGCTGGGCGAGGCTTCCCGTGAAGTTGACTTCGACGGACGGAACCGCCGTATTGTAGTTGTTCGTTACGTTGTTATTCGTCAGCGGTTGGACTACGGCGCCGCGGTCGGTCATTTGTAGAAGCTCCGCGCCAGCTTCGCCGACGATAGCGGAGCCGCTCGTGAGAAGGCCACCGTTCGCCAGCATTGGGATACTCGGAATTGTCGGGATATTAAGCCCAAAGCTCCCGACGCCGGTTAAACTGGTAAACCACGCCGGCGGGTTAATTCGAATCGAATTAATACCGCGTATCAGATTATTAATGCCGCCTATAAGGCCGTTAATCAGCGATATAACGCCGTTTATGCCGCTCTTTACCTTGTCGACGATCTCGTCAAGGACCGGCTTGATCTTTTCCCAGTTGGCAATGATAAGAGCCGCCAGCGCCGCAACGGCCGCAACGATAACAAGTATCGGATTCGCCGCCGCGAAGGCTTGCACGGCACTAAACGCGCCCGTCACTTTAGGCCAAAACGTAAGGAACGTTGACACGGCTCCGGATATGTTCGCTATTAGTCCCGCAATGGGCGATATGGACGCCACGACGCCGAGTATCGTCGCAATTAGCTTTATGGTGTCCGCGTCGAGGCTTCCGATCCATTCAAGCGCGCTGGTCAGATACCCGATAACTTCCTCGAATATCGGAAGAAGCGCCTCCATAGCTTCGGCGCCGGCCTTCGCGATATGCCCCTGTGCGTTAGCCTTGAGGGTGTCGAGCTGGTCGTTTACGGCGTTCAAGCTATCGAGCGTTTCTTGGTCGAGGATAAGGCCCAGCTCGGACGCCTGTTCGCCGAGCGCCCTTAAACTTTCGCCGCCGTCGTCAACGATTCCGGATAGCTCCGCCGCGTTCTTGCCGAATAACTGCATAGCGAGAACGTCGCGTTCGGTTTCGTTCTCGATTGCGGATAATCCCGCCAACGCCTCATAAAAGACGTCGTTCGCGTTCCGAAGATTTCCGTCTGCGTCCTTAACCGATACGCCGATAGAGTTCCACGCTTCGACCGTGGCCGCGCTTTCGCTCGCCATATTCGAGCGAATCTTCTTCATACTGGCGATTATGGTATCCGCCGGCACGTCGATTAAATCGGCGGCATACTGGAACTTTTGAATTTCTTCGGTACTGAAGCCCGATTGTTTGGCGAGGGTGTTGAGGTCGTCTGCCGTTCTCGCCGCGTTGACGGCCATTCCGGCAAGGCCGGCAAGGGCGCCAGTGGCGGCGGTAGAGATTCCCTTCGTTTTGTCTGCTACACTTTGCGCGGATTTTGAAAGTTTATCGGCCGCGCCTTTGGCTTTCTCAAGCCCGACGGAAAACTCGTTGGCTTCCTTCGTGGCCTTCGCGAGCGCTTCCTCGGTCTTGGTGATCTCCTTTTGAAGCGCGTCATATTGCTCTTGAGTGATAGCGCCGGCGGCCAGTTGTTCGGCCGCTTGCTTCCCCGCTTCCTTGAGGGTTTCAAGGCGCTTCGCCGTAAGTTCGACTTGCTGATTAAGAAGCTTTTGTTTTTCAACAAGAAGTTCGGTGTTTGTCGGGTCAAGCTTTAATTGCTTTTCGACGGTCTTTAGTTCTTTTTGGGTGGTCTTGAGTTCAGCGTCGACGCCTTTAAGTGCCTTTTGAAGTCCTGTGGTGTCGCCGCCGATCTCGATTGTTATTCCCTTGATGTTATTACTTGCCATTTACCCGAAAATCCTCTTGAAGTCCTCGGAAGTGCCTTTGACGGGGTAGTTCTCGCCGTCGTTCGCCTTTTCGGTGAGCATATCGTAAACCATGCCGACGTCCATTCCCCGAAGGGCTTCGTCGGAAAGGTTCAGTTCCGCGCAACGAAGCATAAAGACGGCGCCGTTAATTATGCGTGTGGTTTGACGCCTTTTTTTTTAGCTGTTGACGTTTGGCGTTCGCTTGCCCGCCATAACTCGAAACACGCTTGTTCAAGCGCGTAAAGATCGCTTATGCTGATCGTTTCGAGCCATTCGTCTATTGTTTCGCCGACGTCCTCGCCGCCTTGCTTTAGCATTATAAAAGCCAAGTTCTCGGCGACGGAAAAGTCGGCGTTGTCGTCAATTTCGTATATTGGTTTTCCGTCCTCGGTTTCCCCGACGCGTTTATAGGACTTCGCCATTTTCCGCATATCTGATATAAGGTCGCGCCCGAATTGGAACCGGTAAAGACGCGGTAAAAGCGCATTACAGACGATTTTCACGCGCTTTTCGCCGAGGTCGATATAGTTTTCCATTGTTGCTCCTTTACTCGCTTAAAGCGCCGAAAAACGGCCTTGTACGGGTCATTTCTCGGCGCTAATAGTTGGACTTTAGGACGGGACATTAACGGTCGTAAACCATGCGCTTCTTGTGGTCGTGGTCGTGTCGGCCGCGGTCATTGCGCTAATAAGTCCGATCTGCTTTGTCGTTCCGGTGGTAAGCGGGGAAGCCTCGAAGTCGAAGCTTTGAGTAACCGGCGTCGGGGCGTCCTCAATGGTGGAGGATCCGCGGGTCGGTTTGGTTGTCGGCGTTACCTTGTAAAGAACGGCAAGCTCGGCGCTGTCGTCGCCTTCACGCTGGAAAAGAAGTGCGAACGGCTTCGGCTGAACGCTGGAATACTCATAAATTACTTTGTCAGTGGTGCTTTCCGTGATCCCGAAAACGTCGGCCATCATAGCCTCCGGAATCCTTGCCATTTCGAGGGTACCGGAATAGCCGTTATTCGCGAACGAACGATAATACGTTATGTTGTCCGCATAAAACGGGGTGCTGGTGCTGTTGTCGTCAATGGTAAGGCTAACAGCGCCCGGAACATGGACGGGTGTCGCCCAGCTGTTCGTTGTCCCCTCGGTAAGAACGGCGTAATAGACTTTGGAAAGTCCAAAATTGACTTTGTTTTCCGCCATTTTGTTTATTCTCCCTTTGTGATGATGTCATATGATACCGTCCAGCACTTTTCGGCGCTGTCGTAGTTAATGATTCGGTCGAACGTAAGGCCGTTCGAGGTGAGCTTCGCTTCGACGAGTAGCTCGGTCGCCGGATCGCGCACCCGCTCGTGTAGCTCGATCGTATACGTCGGGCAAACGTAATAATTCACGTTATCGGCGTGAAACGCTCGAACGCCGGTATCGGCGAACACGATAAATGGAAGCGGCGGCGTTTGCTTTTCGGGGAAGGCTCTAAACGCGACGGCATTTTCAAAACCCTGTACGCTCGACAATATTGTCTTAATGTCTGCTATCGTCATTTAATCGCCTCCACTTCTCGGCGAATCTCCGCTTCAAATTCCGCTATCGCCTTTTGCTCGGCGTCTGCTATATGAGGGTACGCCGGAGCGTGTCCGACGACTTTCCCGCCACGAACGACGTCGTGGCCTTTTTCGAGTAAGTGCGTAAGGCGATATTCACCGTCGCCGGCGTGTATCACGCGGCCGTAATGGTGCGAGCGGCTTTTAAGCTTTTCGCTTCGCCAGCTTTTCGCATAATCGCCGCTCCCGCGCGGGCTGGTCGCCTTGAGCTGTTGAACCGTCATTTTAGCGACGTCGTCGGTGGCTTTCTCGACGACTTCGTCGGTCGCCCCTTGAAAAAGAGCGAGCTGGCGATTCACTTCGGCGGCGAGCTGATCTATGCTAATTGCCATCGTTCGCCCCCAGTTCCACGGCGGAAACGCCGACGCGGTCGCCAAGATAAAGCTCGACCGTTTCGTTGTTCCCGTCGAAATAAGTCCGGTATATAGCGAACTGGTACATAGTCCCGCCGATTTCTAATCTTGCGAGCTTCTCGCCTTCGTAGTCCGGCGCGAACATTGATACTTGATATTCGGGACGAAGGCCCTCGGCGCCGGCCGCGAAGAACTCCGCGCGGCTAACGCTCCGGACGTCGCCGAATACGGCGCGGGTAGTGTCGCCCGCGACAAATTCGCCGTTCGCGTTCTGCGTCGCCTCATTCTCGACCAAATAAAAAAGCGTCGATCTATCCATTGATCGCGCTCCAATCTGTGTATCCGGTCATTGTTTGAAGCTGTCCGAGCTTGACGTGATAGACGTCGCGCCAGCGCTCCGCGTCCGCGTTATTACCAAATAGCCATTTACAATACGCTATTATCGCACTTTGCACTTGAAGGCTCGACGGCTGGCCGTCGCTTTCGGTCGTTATTACAACGCCAAGTCCGGCCATTTCTTCCATACAAGCGTCAATCAGTGCTTGCAGTTCGGAATCAAACGCCGTCGTTGTTATTCGAAGCGCCAGTTTCACTATTGCCAGCATTTTTAATCAAAGCCTCCCGAAAATTCTCCTTGTAGACGTTTTCGTCGACGGTCACTTGCCCGACGTGTCCGCACTTAATCGAGCTATCGCACATAATCTTGTAGCCGAGTTCTCGCGCCCTCATACAAAATGAAACGTCCTCCCCGTATCCTTCCAACGGGGAAAACCACGTTCCGTAATTAAGCGCGACGTCCTCCATTACCGAAGTTTTGACGAGGCAAGCGCCAAAACCGGCGCCCTCAACTTCGAAAAAGCTATCTTCCGGATAGTCGTTATATTTCTCTGCCGGTTCGCCTTTGCGAAGCTTCTTATAAAGCACCGGCCCAAACGGCGCGCGACGATGGAAATATATCCCCGTGATTATGTCGTTTCCTTCCTCGGCCCTCGCTATAAGCCGCGGGATAAGGTCCGGCGGGAATATCATATCGCTATCAAGCCATACGATATAATCGCACTCGTTCGCGAGCGCTTGCTTCGTGAGCTGGTTCCGCGCGTCGGATACCAGCGAACCAATATTCATACTGATAACACATTCGCCTGTCTTTTCCAGCGTGGCGAGGCTGTGCGCGAACGGTGCGGCCACTTGATCCATACAAGGGATCGCGATTAACGTCCTCATTGTTTGCTCCTTATCTGCTCCGGCTTCGAAAATAACGGCGGCCCCGCCGGAGCAATAGTGCAAGGCCGCCGCATATCGTTAAAAGGCTCCCGCCTTAACGACCGGATCAGTGAACGATTTTAACGAACGCGTTGTTTGCGATCGGCGCGGAAGCGACGAACATTCTTCCGATAACCCTATTAATATCGCTGGTGGCGAGGGTCTTGTCGTCGAAGTTAATCTTGATGTCCTGTCCCGCGGGGAAGTTCATCAGCGCGCCATTGGCGAGGTCGCCGACGATCGCGTAGGTTACGCCGGTGGTGGCGGCGCTGAACGCGGTCAGATGGTTAGAGAACACGACCGGAAGGCCCTCGAACGGATCGTAATTGTAGCCGTTGGCGGCCTGTGCGGCCTTGAAGGCGCTCCAAGTCTGCTTGTTCATTATGACGACGGGGTCCTCGGCCTCATCGGAGAGTTTGCCGATTGCCTGTGCCACGAGGCCGACGTTTACGGTGGTGCTGGTGTGTACCGGAACGCCGACGGCGGTCGTGGTGCCGACGGTGCCGCAAGCTATGATCTTATCGATAAGGTCCTCGGCGGCCTTCTTGGCGATCTGATAAGCCAGCTCACCATATATATAGCGGAGGAAGGCTTCGCCGCGGAGGTCGATAATCTCGTCGGTTACGCCGATCCACTTTTTAATGTTGGCCGGAATCATATTAACGGTTCCGAGAACGAGAGATTCCTCGCTAACTTCTGCGCCCTCGGCGTGGGTGGTGGCGCCGGACGCGCTAATCTCGAAGTTAACCTTGAGATTGCCCTTGAGATAAGCCTTCTTAACTCTGCTGATAATTCCGTTTCTCTCCCAAGCGGTTTTGACTATGTCATAAACCAGTTCGGGGACGGCGACGGTGCCGTTGGTGCCATTCTCGGAAAGAAGGGTTCTGCACTCCCTATCGTCGCCGGTTCTGATATACTCGGAATAAGCGTCGATGTATTCTTTGCTATTTCTTATTTCCATTTCGGTTGCCTTTCTGCTTTCGCTGGGTTCTTCGGGTGCTTCGGCTTTAACTTCGCCGGCGCCCTTGATGATCTCCGCGGCCATTGCGCGACGCTCGGCCTCGGCGTTCTTCCTTGCCTCGATCTCCGCGTTGATTGCCTTCATTTCCTCGGCGAACGCGGTCAGTTCTTCGAGGCTTCTTTCTTCGACGTCGGTCGTCGCAAGTTCGGCAAGCTCGGCCTTCCTTGCTTCGAGGGCGGCGGTTTCGATGTCCTTAAATTCGGGCATTGTTTAAGCCTCCTTTAAAAGCTTAATGATTGCGATAACTTTTTCTTTTGCGGCGCGGGCCTCAAGGGCCTTCGATCTCTCCGTCTTTGCTTCGGCGATAACTCCCTCGCCGTCAGCTCGTGCCGAAATAACCGTTGTGTCGTTTGCCGGAAGGCTCACGGCGCTAACGTCATATAAGCGGCGTATGCCGGTTATTGTCCTTAAAATATCGACGTTTCCGTCCTCGTCCTCGGTTTGCTCGCGGGTGTCCTTATCCACCGTGAAGCCGAAGCTCATCTTGTTGGTGTAGCCGCCCTTGATCTCCTCGTAAAGCTGGCGGCCGATTTCCGTCCCGCCGAGGTCGGCGCGAATGCGAAGGCCGTATTCGTCGGCCTCAAGTTCGAGAGTGCCGTTAGACTTGCGAGCGAACACGCGTCCGGCGTGGTCGTATTGCATTATGACGTCGTCCATATTGGCGTCGTTAAATGCGTCCGGCGATACTTGCTCGCGAAGCGTCCAGCCGGATTCTTGATATAGCGTATACGGCCGATTAAAGGTCGTAGCGTATCCCTCGACGATATAGCTTCCGGCGTCGCAAGGGTCAGCGGCGCGCATTTCCATCGAACGGTAAGAGCGCCCTTCCCTGAGCTTGTCCTCGATCGTCTTATTCATCGGTTGCCTCCTGTGTTTGTGTAAGGTCGTAATATTCGCCGCGGACCGGAAGGCCGTCGCCTATTTCCGGCGGGAGCGGCGGAAGATTCCAAATTTCTCGAATTTCGTTGCGGCTCATTAACCCGCGGTCGGCCATTTGCGCGGAAACGGCCAGCTTGTCGGCGTTGCTCATATACTGCAAGCGATTCGCCGTCGCCATAATGTAAGTTCCCTTTTCGCGTTCCTTCTGCGTAAAGAGCATTTTCGTTAGCACTTCGGAAAGCTGGATCGCGAACGGCTCGATAGCGCCCTCATAGAAGGCTGCCCAAGAATCGCCGACGGCCGCGTTTTCGAGAATCTCGGAATTAACGCCGAAATAGCGGTTGACGTTGTCGTTAATGAGCTTCACTTGGTCGGCGTCCGCGATATACGGCTTCGCCTCGATCTGCTTGACGTCCTTCATCGTGTTTTTCCAAAGAAGGACGCCGCCGCCTTTGCGAAGATTCGCCGCCGTGAAGCGCTCGCGCTCCTTCGCAATATCTTCGTCGTTCATAAAGTTCGCCATCGTCGCCATAAACCTATATGACGCGGCATTTTTGACGCCTTCCTCGATTCCTTGCTTCTGAATGTTTAGAAGGTCCATAGTCGGGTCGAGCGCCTTGTTCGTTTCTCCGAATAGGTCGTTCGTATACTGGTATTTCGTCATAATGCCGACGCGGCGAAGCTCTATTGCGACGCGGTCGCCGTTATAAAACTCCATTCGAAGCCACGGCTCGCCGCCATACTGGACGGCTTTCGCGTCCTTATATAGCACCGGATAAATACCGGTCGTTTCGCCGTTCTCGTCTATGATCGGAACTATGACGGCCGTGTTCCGGACGTCTAATATCGTCGACAAACGATAAAGCGTTTGGCTCCACGTCGCCCACGCGTTCGGCCCCAGCCTTAATTTGCTTTGAAGGCTCGGCTTCGCTGTCCCGACAACTTGAACGTTAAGCTTCGAAATATGGCGCGCCCTCGCGTCGATCGCGGCCCGTACAAGCTCGCTTTCATAGATCCCGCCGTCCCAAGTATGGAAAACCGGCGTATATCCCGAAAGAAGCTTGAAGGTTTCCTCCGCTTCGCGGCGAGGCTCGCCAGCCTTCGGCCCGAAAATAAAATCAAAAAGGCCCATTCGTTAATTTCTCCTGTTTACTAATTGTCCGCCGATCTCTTTCCAATGCTTTTGTCGAACGGTCAGCGCGTCCATAAGGGCCGCCGCGCCGTCGATATGGTCGGTCGCGCTTATCTTGACGAGCTTCTTCCGCTCTGTTTGCGCTTCGTACTTTAAGGCGGCGTTTAGAAGATGGATCTTCAAGAGGTCATTGTCGCCAATGTCGATATTGCCGTCCTTAATGATCCCTTCCGCCTCGTCAAGAACTCCGGAAAGGTTATAGCCTTGAAATACGTCGTCCGTAACAAAGCCATAGTTGTTAAGCTCTTGGATCAGATATTGAGCCGAATATTTGTCATATCCGCAAACGAGCGGGTATATCTGATATGTTTCGACCGCGTTCCGAAGGAAATCGAAAACGTCGTGATAATCAATGAAGTTGTCGCCCGACAGTTTCAAAAAGCCGCGCTGGACGTATATCCCATACGGAAGGCCGTCCCGCGCCGAGGCTTCTTCCAGCTTTTCAGCCGGCAAGAAAAACTTCGCCTTGACGTAAAGCCGGCCGTCCTTTTCAATAACCAAAACCGCCGCCGAAAGGTCCGTCGTTCTTGAAAGGTCGATTCCCGCGACGGCGTAATGATTCCGGAATTGTTCAAGGTCTATCGGCGCGCCGCTGGCCTTCTCCACGGCCACGGCGGGAAGCCAAGCCAAAGACGAGTTCTGCTTTATGTTGCAGTATTTCGTCAAAAACTCGGCCTTCTTCGAAAGGCTCCCTTCCGCGATCACTATTTCCTCAAGTAGATAGTCGACCGAAACAGAAACGCCCAAATTCGGGTTGCTTTTCCGCAGTTCGTTTATGTCATTCCACTTCGATATATCGTCAATCGTATAGAGGAATGGCAAAAGCCGCGTTTCCTTGCTTTCGCCCAATAAAAAACGAGTTGATCGTTTCATCAGCTCGTCGTAAATGCTGTCGTTCACATATCCGGACGTCGATATTGAAAACATTATCGGTTGGCGCCTCGCGCCCGCGCCGGATTTCAAAACTTCATATCCTTTGAGGCCCTTGTCGCCGCTCCACGCCGCAAGCTCATCTTGCACCGACAAATGCGGGTTGAAGCCGTCCGAAGTCCGGTCCGAAAGTGCTATCTTCTGCAACGAAGAATTAGTTTCGGCAATGTATATATCGCTTTTCCGGTGCTTGGCCTTCGCCGCCAGCTCCTTATTGAGTGTGACGGTCTGCCAAAAGTTGTTATAGACAATATCCGCTTGCGCCACTTTCGGCGCCACGCAATAAGCCTTTGCCCCGTATTCATCATCGGCGAAAAGCATATACGCCATAATCGCCGAGGCCAAAAGCGTCTTTCCGTTCTTCCTCCCGACAACAACGAACACTTCGTGAAACTGCCTATATCCATCTTCGCCGACGATCCCGAACATACACGATATAAGCGCCTTCTGCCACAATTCCAGCTTGAACAGATTCGGCGCCAGCGCGCCCTCCGAGTGCCGGCATTGCGTTTCGATGAAGTTTATCGCCTTGTTCGCCTTCTTTGGGTCAAATATGAAGCGCTTTTCTTCGATTCCGTGAACGATGAACTCATAGAGTAGTTCGATCCAGCGCCCGACGGTTTCGGAGCCGTCCTTTATCCCTTGATAATACGCATATATGTAATTTTGCGCTTCGTCCTTCGTCTTTGTTCGTCCCATTCCGCCGGTCCCTGTTGCTCCTTGCCGGTTATTGGTGGTGTCTGTCAATATTTGCCTTTAGAGAGAGGAAAAAGAAAC
>JAFRBD010000034.1 GCA_017405065.1 Ruminococcus sp.
CATGACTTCAAGTATGCGCCCTGCCTGTTTTGCGGCGGCTGCGAGCTGCTGGAGGAGAACGAGACCGACTGCATCGGCTCCCTCGGACCCGCCTGCGGCGGTTGCCTCTGGGGCCAGGGATTCGCCGTGTGCCCGTAAAAACTCAATGCCACGCGTAAAACGCGTGGTTTTTCTATTAAGAGAATCTAATCTATTTCATGCGACGGCAGCATTTACACTGGATGTGTAGAGTCCACCGGCAAGGTGCCAGTCAGATGGTTTTACGCTGCGATGCCAGGCACAGCAGAGGAGTTGGCTGTTCCTGAAAGGAAAAGATGCCGACCATGCTAAGCCTGTACGGTCAGTGGGTCATTTTCGGCATTCCTCTGCATTTCAGCCCTTCTCCCCTATCATAACGGTCACGGTAAAGAGCTTTGCTGCAGCGTCGTAGTCCCACTCATAGTCTCCGCTGTATTTTTTCAGTGTCCGCTTTACGCTCTTCAGGCCGTAGCCGTGCAGCTTTCGGTCCTGCTTGGTGGTGATCAGCTCGCCGCCGCGCGAGATGGGCTCGGCGTCGCAGCTGTTGGACAGGATGATGACCCGGTAAGCGTTCCGCCAAAGTGTGGAGAGCGAGACGTGCTTTTTCTCGCTTTTTCCCGCTGCCGCAAGGGCGTTGTCCAGCAAGTTTCCGAGGATTGCGACGATGTCCAGGTCCTCCATACCTGCGAGATTGCAGAGCTTGACGTCATAATCAAAGGCCACGCCCCGAAGCGCGCATTCCGTTGTTGTCCGGTTGAGCATGACGTCAAGAATCTTGTTGCCGCTGTGGCAGCTGTTGGCGTGGCTCTTTAGCTGGTCGGAGAGCGCGGCAAGGTATTCGGCGATCCTCGGATCGTGGTTCAGATCTGCGATGGCCGCGAGGTGCTTTTTCGCGTCATGGGCATAGAGCCGCAGCTCTTCGTCCTGGTGCTCGAGGATCTCATAATAGGTTTTTTCCGTCTGCAGCCGTCCCAGCTCGCTTTTCATCCGGATATATTCGCTGTCCTGCTCCAGATTGTGCCGATAGGTGAGAAAGAGCAGGACCGTAGAAAAGATCAGGACAAGACTTACAACCGAGAGGAGAATCTGATTGCGTTCAGCCAGCGGCTCGCTTGCACAGATTGTCCACAGCACCATGAAAATTGCCAGCGTACAGGCCGGATAGGCAAGAAAGCTGAGCGGGATGCGTTCAAGGCTCTCGCCTTTTCTCTTTGACAGACGCAGCAGCAGAAGGCAGGCGATAAAATACAGTGTTTTGCTGATTCCTGTCTCGATCGCAAGCGTTGTCAGGTCGCTGTTATAGTGCGTCATGGTCACGCCCTTGAGCGCGGAGACGAGAAAGATCGTCGCACTCTCAAAGGCGATGGAAAGAAGATCCATCAGCACCGCGTACAGAAGCGCCGGACGCAGCGCAAGACGGAAGCAGAAAAAAGCAAACAGAAAGTTGATGACAGCGGAATAGAACGCGTTAATCCAAAAGGTGTTGGCAAAAAGAAGGTTTACCGCCGCGCCGCTGGCAAAAAGAGCAGCGCCGATCAGAACGGTGAGCGGAACGGAAAAACGCCTCTCGCCGAGATAGGAAAAGGCAATATAGGCGATCAGCATTTCCAGAAGAAATACGCTCAGCGCGGGAATAAAATGGAGCATGCCTACCGCCTCCTTAGATACGCGAACCAGAATTTGTGAAAGGCCGCCTGCCGGCGCGGGGCGACCGGGATGCGCGTCCCGTCGGTTAAGTACAGCTCGGAATACGAATAGCGCTCGACATCGTGCAGATTGACGAGAAAGGACTTATGCACGGCATAGAAAAAGCCCGCGGGCAGACGGGCACACCAGTCGTCAAAGCTCTCCTTCGTAGGATAGGCGCCGTCTCGCGTGACCATCACGGTGCGGCGATTTTCGCGCGTGACATAGAAAATGTCGTCAACGAGAACGCGCTTGTGCACGCCCTCGCTGTATAGGTACAGATCCACCGAGGCGCCGTCGATATACTCCATCGCCTTGTCCAGGCCAGCATACAGGCGCTTCGGATCGAAGGGCTTTTCAAAGAAGCGGAAGGCCTGCAGATCCATGGCATCATCCTGGTACTCGTCGTAATTCGTCACAAAGAAGAGGGCGAGCTTTTCGTTGCGGCCCCTCAGCTCTCGTGCCAGCGTGATCCCGTCGAGCGGCATCTGAATGTCGAGAAACGCGAGATCATAGCGCACGCCGTCCGTCAGAACGGCTTTGGGGTCGGACGTGGCGTTGATCGAAGCGCTGATGCCGCGCCCGGCCATATACGCCTGGATCGGCAGCTCCAGATCCTGCAGATAGCGCGTCTCGTCGTCACAGATCAGGATGTTCACGCCCGCTCACCTCCTGTTGGAACAATCTTTCTGTCGGTATTATACAACATCTCTCGCAGACGGCAAGCCGCATTTTTGCGTCCTTTTCCCGCAGTTTGTCGCGGAAAGGGATTCTTAAGAATGTCGAATTGTCGTTGAAAGCGCCGAACTGATTCGCTATAATCTGTGATAGAAAGCATAGAAAGCGGACGGGGAAAGAATGATTTCGATTGTGATTTGCGACGATGACACCGCTTTTGCGCAGCGCCTGAAAACTGCCGTGGAGACGATCCTTGAGCGCGGGAAAACCGCGGCGCGTATCCATGCATTCTCCTCTGCCGAGGAGATCGGGCAGGAGACGCTTGCAGACTGTGACATTGCCTTTTTCGATATCGACTTTGCGGGGAAGAGCTACAACGGGCTCGATGTGGCCCGGCGGCTGCGTGCGCTTCGCGACGATGCCGTCATTGTCTTTGTCACCAACTATGTGGAGTACGCGCCGGAGGGCTATGAGCTGCGGGCTTTTCGCTATCTTTTGAAGGATGAGCTGGCGCAGAAGCTTCCGAGCTGTGTGGAACAGGCGCTCGAGGCGCTGCAGCGGGAGCGCAGCGAGCTGAAAATCCTGATCGACGGCGAGCAAATCGCCCTTGGCGTGCGCGACATCGTCTATCTTGAATCTATGGGACACAGCCTGATCTATCATGTGCGCTGTAAGGGTTATGAGCCCGACCGCACATACAGCTGTTACGGCGCGATCGGGAAAATGGAGGAGGAGCTTGCCGGAAACGGCTTTCTGCGGACGCAGAAGAGCTACCTTGTCAACATGGCGCATATCCGAAAGCTCTCCTCTCAGGAGCTGCTGCTCTCCAACGGCGTTCGCCTGCCGGTCAGCGCGAAGAACTATGCCGACTGCAAGCGGCAATATCTGCTGTGGAGGGGGAAGCACTGATGGATATTGTCATCAGCTGCGTCTGGATCGCGATTGAAATTTCCGCTATGTTCCTGTTCAACGCGGCATTTTTAAGGCGAAGGTTTTCAAAGCAGAAGACGTTCGGCATCATGCTGGTGTTTTACATTCTCGCGATTTTCCATGATCTGTCCGTCTTCTACACGATACCGCCGCTGGCGTCGAAGGCCGTCAATGTGTGTGTTGGTATCTTATCATCGGTGCTGCTCTTCTCCGCGCCCTGGTATTCCTGCGCGGCTGTGTTCGTGAGCGGGTATTTCTTTCTGGCCGCCATCGACACGCTGGCCACGTACGGCATCTCTGCGCTGCTTGGCATTTCCTTTTCTGAGCTGATGTGGAAAAAGTCGCTGTTCGTTCTGGTCGTGACAGCGGAAAAGTGCTTCTACTATCTTCCGTGCTGGGGCTTGTACCGGTTTCGGCGCGCTCATGCGATACGCACGCCTAACGTTCGCCGCGTTATACTGATGACCCTCTTCCCTCTCGTCAGCATTATCGGGATCTTCCAGCTATACCAGAACTCGCAGTCACAGGGCGAACGCTCGGCGTCCGTCGTTGCCTTTGTCCTGGTGCTGATTATTGCAAACGCCGCCGTCATCTATCTGATGGACAGCCTTGATAGGACAGCCGTGGCAGAAAAGGAGCTTGCCCTGCTCAGCCAGAGCAAGGCCCTGCAGACTGAGAGCTATCGGGCGCTGGAAAAGAGCTACCGCGCCCAGCGCGCCGCGACGCATGAATTCAAGCACCAGCTTCAGCTGATCGGCGAGCTGCTGCGCGACGGGCACAGCGGCGAGGCGCTGCGTTATATCGACCAGCTTCAGGGGCAGCAGTCCACCCGGATCCTTGTCGCGAACACCGGCAACACGATCGTCGACGCGATCTTGAACGAGAAATACCAGCGGGCCAAGGAGCAGAACATCGACGTCCGCTATCATGTCAGCGATCTCTCCGCTCTGAGAATCCACACCGACGCGCTGGTCGTGCTGCTTTCAAACCTCCTCGACAACGCGATCGAGGCCTGCGTCCGTCTGCCGGAGGGGCGTATTATTGAATGCTCTCTGGTTTTGGAGGGCAGTCTTCTCCTCTCCGTCCGCAATACCGCGCCGAGCGTTCAGATCGCGGACGGCAGGATCGAGACAACGAAGGAGCCGAAGGCCGAGCATGGCTTCGGACTGACGGCGGTGGCTCGCATCGTGCAGCAGCTGCAGGGCGAATACGCGCTGGATTACAGCGAGCCGTGGTTCCAAATCGTCGCGGAAATCCCGAACGCATAAAGCACTGCAAGATAACGGCCGCATCCCGGCCAAGGGATGCGGCCGTTTCCTTATTTCGTGTCGGAGAATCCACGTTTCGTGCCGAAAGAATAGATCGAATCCGTGAAGCCTGCTATGATGCGCACAGAAAGCACGAAGGGGATGATGATTTGCTTCTTTCCAAAATGGAGCGGATCGTGCTGGAGCTGCTCTGCGCCTCAGGCACGCCGCTGTCTGTCACAGAGCTTGTCGAAAGGTCGCCGTTCCGCTTTGCTCCGTCGGTGATGGTTCGTCTGGCTCTGGAATCTCTTCTTCAAAAGGGAATGGTCGAGCAGGCCGGGATGCACGCCTCTTTTTCCGGGGGAAAGAGGAGCAGCTACGTTCTCTACGCCCCGGCCTCAGAAAGCACGGGGAAGAAGAAAATGCAGCCATGAGCGGCATTCCGCACTTTTACCGCTTTTTTCGGCAGTTCGGAAAAAGGCATTGAAACGCGCTGAAAGGCAGGGTATATAAGGGGCCAAGATCGGTTTTCGGCAGTTTGGCGAAATGGCAGGGACCGGATGAGCACGGGAAATCTCCCGGCTGTGTGAAAAGGAGGAAAGACGATGGATATGATTTTGCGAAATGACGCCTATACAGTGCCGCAATATAGAGAAGAGCTTACTTACAAGGATCTGGAAATGGATCCGTATAAGCGTGTATGCCGCCTCAACGGCGAGCGCGTCGCGCTGACGCCGACCGAGTTTTCCATCCTCCAGGTGCTGCTGGAAAACCGAGGCCGCGCGGTGAGCGCGCAGGAGCTTGCCGAGCTTGTCTGGAACGACGCGTTTTATATCAGCCGCAGCGATTCCCTTGCCGTCCACATCCGCCATCTGCGCGAGAAGCTGGACGACACGCTCAAGCCCTTTTCCTATGTCAAGACCGTCTGGGGCGTGGGCTACGCGATTTAGGCAAGCGCCGATTCTTTTCCCTTCGGCGCTCCCCTGCCGATTCAAGGCGCCGCTGTCGCAGCACCGCCGCCGCGACAGCGTATACAAGTGGCTGACCAGAAGCACATAGTTGTCATCTCCCCAATAGGGGTTGTGGTTGACGAGCTTGGTGACCTCATATTCGCCCCAGGTGGTCTCCTCTACGATATCGCTTTCGTACATCACAACCAGCTGAAAGCCGGGCTTGGCGTAAAAGATCTCGATTTTGTAGGGGATCTGAGTTTCAAAAGATTCTCCGTCGTCTCCGTAATAGTGATACCAGCCGCCATCCCCGAAGCCGAAGCCCTTCATCGGGAGCTATCCGGGTTTGAACTGCACAAGCCGCGGCAGGTTCTCGCACTCGAAGGTGAAGGTCAGGTTATTGTCACCGCTTTTGGACATTTTTCACAAAACCTGAGTTTATTATAGATGAAAGATCATTCCGAATCAACGGAGGTATGATACATGGAACGAAGATTCATTGCAAGTCTTGTACTGCTGGCGCTCCTGCTCTCTCTTTGCGCCTGCGGCAAAACGGATGAAGCGGAGCCGCTCGCGCCGGCTGTTTCTGATGTTGAAACGACTGACGGCTGGATTCCGTCCCGGATCGCCTTTCCAGACTGGCTGACGCGCTCAACCGGCTGGGAG
>JAFRBD010000035.1 GCA_017405065.1 Ruminococcus sp.
AGGGACGGACCCGGATAGGATTCCGCTTCCTGGATCGCCTTGAGGGTCTGGTTCATGTCGGCGCCCATCGCGATCTGAGCCACGTAGATGTAGCCGTAGGAGATAGCGATGTCGGCGAGGGACTTCTTCTGGATCGCCTTGCCGGCTGCCGCGAACTGCGCGACCTGACCGATGTTGGACGCCTTGGAAGCCTGACCGCCGGTGTTGGAGTATACCTCGGTATCGAAGACCATGATGTTGACGTCTTCGCCGGTAGCGAGAACGTGGTCTACGCCGCCGAAGCCGATGTCATACGCCCAGCCGTCGCCGCCGAAGATCCATACGGACTTCTTGGAGAGGTATTCTTTATTTTCGAGGATGTCTTTTGCGTGCGGGCAAGCGTCGCCGACCTTCTCGACTTCTGCGAGCAGCGCCTTGGTGGCGGCGCCGTTCTTCTCGCCGTCGTTCAGGGTAGCGAGATACTCGCCGGCGGCTGCCTTGAACTCAGCGGTCGCTCTCTCATCGGCGGCCATCGCCTTGACGTCTTCGACGAGGCGGTCGCGGATCGCGCGCTGACCGAGCATCATACCGAGACCGTGCTCGGCGTTGTCCTCGAACAGGGAGTTGCACCATGCGGGACCCTTACCCTCTTTGTTGACGGTGTAGGGAGAGGTTGCGGCGGGACCGCCCCAGATGGAGGAGCAGCCGGTCGCGTTGCTGACATACATTCTGTCGCCGAAGAGCTGGGTGACCAGACGCGCGTAAGAGGTCTCGGCACAGCCCGCGCAGGAGCCGGAGAATTCAAGCAGCGGCTGCTTGTACTGCGAAGAGATCAGGTTGATCTTCGCGGTGGTCTCGGGCTTCTCGGTGACCTTGGCGACACAGTAATCGAATACTGCCTGCTGATCGTCCTGAGATTCTCTTGCGACCATCTTCAAAGAGTCGGTCGGGCAGACGCCTACGCAGACGCCGCAGCCCATGCAGTCGAACGGAGAAACAGCGAGGGTGTATTTGTAGACCTTATTGACGGCTCTCTTACCGTATTTGATGTTGGCGGGAGCCTCGGCGACCTCAGCCTCGTCCATCGCGAACGGACGGATGGTCGCGTGCGGGCAGACGAACGAGCAGCGGTTACACTGCGCGCAGGTCTCGTTGTTCCACTCGGGAACCAGTACGGCAACGCCGCGCTTCTCATAAGCGGAAGCGCCCTGCTCGAAGGTACCGTCCGCGTAATCGACGAAGGCGGATACGGGAAGTCTGTCGCCGTCCATCTTGCCGACGGGCTTCATGATGCTGTCGACCATCTTGACGAGCTTCTCGCGGCCCTCGGAGGCGGCGGGAGCAGCCTCGTCGGCAGCGTCAGCCCACTCTGCGGGTACGTTGATCTTGACGTATGCGGAAGCGCCGGCGTCGATCGCCTTCTCGTTCATCTCGACGATCTCTTTGCCCTTCTTCATGAACTTCTGCGCCTTTTCCTTCATATAGCCGATGGCTTCCTCAGCGGGGAGAACCTTGGCGAGGGAGAAGAAAGCGCTCTGGAGGACGGTGTTGGTGCGCTTGCCCAGACCGATCTCGCGGGCGATGTCGATCGCGTTGACGGTGTAGAGCTGGATGTTGTTCTGAGCGATATAGCGCTTTGCCTCGGCGTGGAGCTTTTCGCTGAGCTCTGCCTCATCCCACTGGCAGTTGATCAGGAATACACCGCCGGGCTTGACGTCGTTGACCATGCGGAAGCCCTTCTCGACATAAGAGGGGTTGTGGCAGGCGACGAAATCGGCCTTGTTGATGTAGTACGGGGACTTGATGGGCTTATCGCCGAAGCGCAGATGGCTGATGGTGATACCGCCGGTCTTTTTGGAGTCATACTGGAAGTATGCCTGTACGTATTTATCGGTATGGTCGCCGATGATCTTGATAGAGTCTTTGTTGGCGCCTACGGTGCCGTCGCCGCCAAGACCCCAGAACTTGCACTCGATGGTGCCTTCTGCGGCGGTGTTGGGAGCGGGCTTCTCTTCGAGAGAGAGATCGGTGACGTCGTCGACGATGCCGATGGTGAAGTTATGGCGCGGATTCTCCTTTGCGAGTTCCTCGTAGACAGCGAAAACGCTGGAGGGAGGCGTATCCTTGGAGCCGAGACCGTAACGACCGCCGACAACCTTAGCGGTGCAGCCGTTCGCAGCGAGAGCGGCGACGACGTCGAGGAAGAGCGGCTCGCCCAGCGCGCCGGGTTCCTTGGTGCGGTCGAGGACAGCGATCTTCTTTGCGGTAGCGGGGATGGCTTCGACCAGCTTGTCGGCACGGAAGGGACGATACAGACGAACCTTCACAAGACCGACCTTTTCGCCGTTGGCGTTCATGTAGTCGATGACTTCTTCCGCGACGTCGCAGATGGAGCCCATGGCTACGATGACGCGCTCAGCGTCGGGAGCGCCGTAGTAGTTGAACAGCTTGTAGTCGGTGCCGAGCTTGGCGTTGACCTTGTCCATGTACTCTTCGACGATAGCGGGAAGAGCGTCGTAATACTTGTTGCAGGCTTCACGATGCTGGAAGAAGATATCGCCGTTCTCGTGAGAGCCGCGCATAACGGGGCGCTCGGGGTTCAGAGCGCGCTTGCGGAACGCCGCGACAGCGTCCATATCGGTCATTTCCTTGAGATCCTCGTAATCCCAGACCTCGATCTTCTGGATCTCGTGGGAGGTACGGAAGCCGTCAAAGAAGTTGATGAAGGGGACTCTGCCCTTGATGGTAGCCAGATGGGCGACGGCGGCGAGATCCATGACCTCCTGCGGGTTGGTCTCCGCGAGCATCGCGAAACCGGTCTGGCGGCACGCGTATACGTCAGAGTGATCGCCGAAGATGTTCAGCGCGTGAGACGATACGGTACGGGCGGATACGTGGAATACGGACGGGAGCAGCTCGCCCGCGATCTTGTACATGTTCGGGATCATGAGGAGCAGACCCTGAGAAGCGGTGTAGGTGGTGGTCAGCGCGCCCGCGTTCAGCGAGCCGTGAACGGTACCTGCGGCGCCGGCTTCGGACTGCATCTCTTCTACCTTGACGGTAGTGCCGAAGATGTTCTTGAGACCCTGTGCCGACCACTGATCGACGTAGTCAGCCATCGGGCTGGACGGGGTGATGGGGTAGATGCCCGCAACTTCGGTGAACGCGTACGACACCCAAGCGGCGGCGTTGTTGCCGTCCATGGTTTTTTTGTTTCTTGCCCTGTGTTTTCCTCCTGTTTTTGCGTTACGGTGGGATGAGCTCTTTCCCACACTGACGCAGTATTTTGGCTTTGGTGAATATCACTAACCGACACTCACTTTTCCACCTTATATCTTAGCACTTTTTGTCGATGATGTAAAGGGGAAAATCATAAGAAATAAGAAGGAAGCTATTTTTGTAAAGAGTGAAGAACGTCTGCCGCGATTCTGTCCCATCGCGAAGCACACCCTTTTTTTCGTAGGGGCGACCAGTGGTCGTCCGCTTGGCAGATGCGTTTTTCTCCTATCTGTCGTTTTCGATCAATGAAACGCCCGTCATTCTGCGGATGGTCAATGACCATCCCTACGGAAGCAGGGATATACTCCGCGGTGGACGGAATCGGGACAGACGCTTCTGAAAAGGTTTCTTGCTGCGCTCGGTCAATTAGTACGATTCCTCACCCGCTCGCGCGGGAGCTCCTTTTCCCAAAAGGAGCCTTGGAAGGGCGGATGTGCTTCGCGGTGGACGGGTGCGTGACAAGGGCTGTGTGCGTTATGAACGACGACCCATACAGGGAAAAGTCATCAGGTTATTGACAATATTTGTGTCGTTGTTTATGATGGAAGCAATGAATCAAGATAATCGGTTGTGCGCAGGGTCATATCATGACCGATAAAGAACGGCAGGAGGATGAACCATGTCGGAATTGAATTTCGTTACCAAAGGGAACGCGAGCCCGCAGGGCAAGCCGAAGGTGTATTTTACCTGTCATCCGACGGATTTTGAGCGGACGTTCCGATCGATCTGCGAGGATATCTTCAAGGTATACGACTGTGCGGTCTTCTATACGGAGGATATGACGCAGGCGCTCGACGAGGAAACGCGGGAGATCGATCTGAACACGATGAACCTCTTTGTCATCCCGGTCACCTTCCGCTTGCTGACGGAGCCGAACCGCGCGATGGACGAGGACTTTCCGTTTGCAAAGGCGCACCATATCCGCGTGCTGCCGATCATGGCGGAAAACGGGATCGACGATATCTATGCGCGCGAGGACAGATTCGGCGAGATGCAGTACCTTTCCGATCAGGATCACGACAACAGCAGGATCAGCTACGCGAAGAAGATGGCGAGATTTTTTGACGCGGCTTTTCTGAGCAAAGAGATCGTGGAACGCGTGCGAAAGGCTTTCGACGCGTACATCTTTTTGAGCTACCGCAAAAAGGATCGCCGCTGCGCCAACGAGCTGATGCGGATGATCCATGAGCGCCCGGAGCTGCAAAGACTGGCGATCTGGTACGACGAGTTTTTGACGCCGGGCGAAAGCTTTATGGAGAATATCAGAAAAATACTGGACGACAGCCGGATGATGGCGCTGCTGGTCACGCCGAGTATCCTGGAAAAGCCGGACGGAGCGCCGAACTTTATCATGGAAAAGGAATATCCCGCCGCGCGGGAGTCCGGCACGCCCGTCCTGCCCGCCGAGATGGTCAGGACGGATCGCGAGCTGCTCCGGCAGGATTACGCGGGTATCCCCGAGCCGATCGACGTCTATGATGAAAGCGTCTTTGACGAGCGGTTTTTGAGTCGTTTGCGCGAGCTGATTACAGAAGAAAACCGTAATGACCCCGAGAAAAACTACCTCGTCGGCATGGCTTATCTGTTCGGCGTCGACGTGGAGGTCAATAAGGAGCGCGGCAAAGAGATGATCACCGCCGCGGCGAACGCCGACCTGCCGGAGGCGATGGAACGGCTGCGGGAGATGTACCGCGAGGGCGTCGGCGTGGCGATGGATCATCGGGAAGCGCTGAGATGGGCGCGCAGACTGTACGGATATTATTATCGTGTGAACGGGGGAGAGGACGAGGATTCTCTGCTCGCGCTGAATGAGCTGGCGCTGATCTATGACCAGGTCGGCGACTATCAATGGTATTTGACGATGACGGAGCGGTGCTATCCGCTGCGGGTGAAGCTCTCGGGAGAGAGGGATCCAGAGACGCTGGCAGTTCTCGGCAATCTGGCGATGGCGCATTACCGGACAGGCGATTATCAAAAAGCGCTGGAGCTGGAAGAAAAATGTTATCGGCTGAGGAAGGAAACGCTCGGCGAAACGCACCCCGATACGCTGTTATCACTCGGCAATCTGGCGGGGGAATACGGCGAATGCGGCGACCGTCAAAGGATGCTGGAGCTGACGGAAAAATGTTATCAGCTGAAAAAGGAAGTGCTGGGCGAAAGCCATCCCGAAACCCTAACGGCGCTCAATAATCTGGCGTTCGCTTATAATGAAGGGGGATACTTTCAAAAAGCGCTGGAGCTGAATCAGATCTGCTGGCTGCAGCGAAAAAAGGTGCTGGGAGAAAAGCATCCGGATACGCTGACGACGCTTTCCAACCTGGCGATGACCTACGGCAATCTGGGCGAATACAAAAAGGAGCTGGAATACGGAAAGCTGTGCTGGCAGATGAAGACAGAGGCGCTGGGCGAAAAACACCCCGAGACCCTGCTGTCGCTGTCCAACACGGCGGTCGCTTACAGCCATAACGGCGATCAGCAGACGGCGCTGGAGCTCAACGACCGGTGTCGGCGGCTGCGCAAAGAGATCCTGGGAGAGAAGCATCCCCTCACCCTGCTGTCGCTCTCCAATCTGGCGGTGTCGTATCGCATGGTGGGCGATCACAAAAAGGCGCTGGAGCTGAATGAAGAATGTTATCGGCTGAGAAAGGAAACGCTGGGCGAGAAGCACCCCGATACCCTGACGTCGCTGTCCAATCTGTCGATCTCCTACAGCTGGCTGGGCGATCACCAAAAAGCGCTCGAGCTGGATGAACAGGTTTATCGGCTGCGCAGGGAGGTACTCGGCGAGAAGCATCCCGATACGCTGAAATCCCTGCACAATTGGGGCGAGACCTATATTTTCCTCAAAGACTACCGCAGGGCGGTCGAGATACTGGAGGAATGTCGGCGGCTGCGGGAAGAAACGCTGGGAAAGGCGCATCCCGACACGCTGTCGTCCATGAGAGAAGCGGCGTATCTGTATCTGGGACTGGGCGAAAATGAAAAAGCGCTGACGCTGGCGGGCGAATGCTGCGACCGCGCCATGGAGACGTATGACGCGCTCGACCCGATCGCGGTGAGCTGTCTTGCCTGCGCCATGGTCGCCGCCGTCAAGAGCAAAAACTTTATCAAGGGATTGAAGTACGCCGATATCGTTTACCGTAATCCGGGTATCCGCGAGCATGATCTGGTGGTGAATACGGTCGGTTTTTATGAGATGTTCGGTCAATATAACAAGGCGAATGAGCTAAGGCGCAGATTATGACAGGAGATCGCGCTTTAAGCGCATTTCGCATAGGGTGAGAATTGCCTATTGATTTCCGTGAGGATTTATTGTAGAATATACAGTACATTCCGATAAACAAGATGAAAAGGACTGATCGATTTGAAAAAGATAATAGCATTGATCGCCGTACTGGCGCTGGCAGTTTCATTGACGGGCTGTTTCGGCGTGGGTCAAAGCGCCGGTTCTACCGCCGACGAGGCGAAGGCAGAGGACGTATCCGCTTACGATAAGGATTTCAAGGGTCTGGTGAAGATTATCGCCGACAGTAATTCCGGCTCTGTCGTACAGGAGATCTATTATGATATCCTCGGAGCGGATCACGGCGCGCGCGTCATCTTCAACAATAATCCTTATGTGGAGATCTATGATTTCAGCAGCGCGGTCGACGAGAAGGCTACCGCGGATTCTGCCGATCCGGCAAGAGCGAAGGAGATCCTCGAGGATATCAGGGACGACGGAAAGTTCAAGCCGTTGGAGGACGGGATCGAGATGACAGCCGTGATCACTGACAGCGGCAAGTATGTCATCGCGTGGGACGCGTCGCGCGGCTTTGAC
This sequence comes from Ruminococcus sp., assembly GCA_017405065.1. Lineage (GTDB taxonomy): Bacteria > Bacillota > Clostridia > Oscillospirales > Acutalibacteraceae > Ruminococcoides. The sequence continues at coordinate 7,079 of JAFRBD010000035.1, forward strand.
TATGAGAAGAAGGCCGCGACCGACGAGGTCAAGGCGAACTGGTGACGGTTTATCAGCGACCGGTGATCGGTTGAAGCTTATGAAAGACATAATGAAGCCCGGCAGGCGGTGCCGGGCTTTTTTCTGTGTTATTTCGCTTTGAAATAGGTGATGCAGTTCTGGGGGCAGGCTTCGACGCACGCGCCGCAGTTCGTGCAAAGAGCGGGGGTGACATAGGCGCAGAAGTTTTCGACCTTGACGGCTCCCTGTTCGCACGACTTTTCGCACTTTTTGCAGCCGATACAGCCGACGCCGCAGAGCTTGCGGGTCACGGCTCCCTTATCGCGGTTGGAGCAGCGCACCATCGCCATGTCCTTTTTGGGGACGATCTCGATGATGTTTCTCGGGCACGCCCTGACGCAGAGGGTACAGGCGCGGCACTTGCCGCTTTCTACATAGGCGACGCCGTTTTTGACATGGATCGCGTCGTAGGGGCAGGCGGCTTCACAGTCGCCCAGACCCATACAGCCGTAGGAGCAGGCGGTGAGTCCTCCGCCGATCTTCAAAGCGGCCGAACAGCTCATGACGCCGCTGTACTCCGCCTTGCAGGAGGTGTGGTCGAGGGAGCCCATGCAGCGTACGACCGCGACCTTGGGCTCGACGGCGCCGGTGCTGACGCCGAGGATCTCACTGACCGCCTTGGTGCAGGCGAGTCCGCCGGGCGCGCAGAGTCCCGGTTCCGCTTCGCCCTTGGCGAGCGCCGCCGCATAGCCGGAGCAGCCGGAGTAGCCGCAGGCGCCGCAGTTCGCGCCGGGGAGCGCTTCAAGAATGGCTTCCGCTTTTTCATCCTTCGGTACTGCCATGATGATGGAGGCGACAGAAAGGATCAGTCCGATCAAAAGTCCGACGCCGGCGACAACGCCGACAGCTATCAATATATTCATCGCGCGCCTCCTTTAACCCAGCGGGATGAGCTTATCGACAAAGCCCGCGAACCCGAGGAAGGATAAGGATACCAGCGCGGCGGCGACCAGCGTGATCGGCAGTCCTTTGAGCGACTTGGGGATATCGGCGCTCTCCAGCCGTCCGCGGACGCCCGCGAACATGACCATCGCGACCAAAAAGCCGATACCCGCGCCGAAAGCGTTGACCAGCGCGTGACCGTAGGTATAGGTGAAAGCGGTGGTGGAATCGACCTTCTGCAGTACCAGCATGGTGACGCCGAGGACGGCGCAGTTGGTGGTGATCAGCGGCAGGTAGATGCCCAGCGATTTATACAGAGCGGGGATATACTTGCGCAGGATGATCTCGACCAGCTGTACCAGACCCGCGATGACGAGGATGAACAGCACGGTCTGTAAATACTCCATGCCCATCGGGACGAGGAGATACATGTAGATCGGGAAGGTGACGGCGGTCGCCAGCACCATGACGAAGGTGACGGCGACGGACATGCCTACCGCGGTGTTGAGCTTTTTCGATACGCCGAGGAAGGGGCAGATACCGAGGAATTTGGAAAGAACATAGTTCTCGGTCAGGATAGCCGCGAGGAATACGGCGACGAGGGATTTAATCAGCATTGACGGTCGCCTCCTTTGCGGTATTTTCGGTTTTTTCACAGGTTTTTGTCGAGCAGTTTTCCGCCATCGGGCAGCCGTCGCAGGGGGTGGTCTTGACCTTCTTGCCGGCGCGGGTATTGAGCTTGTTCGCCAGCATGATCAGCATGCCGAATACGAAGAAGCCGCCGGGGGGCAGGATGAAGATCAGGATATTGACCGGCATGATCGGCATGCCGAACAGGGAGCCGGAGCCGAAGAACTCACGGATGATACCCATGCACAAGAGCGCTGCCGTAAAGCCGACGCCCATGCCCAGACCGTCGAGGATGGACGGGAGGACGGGGTTCTTGCCGGCGAACATCTCGGCTCTGCCTAAGATGATGCAGTTGACGACGATCAGCGGCAGGAAGATGCCGAGGGAGTCGTTGATGGCGGGAGCGAAGGCCTTGACGAGCATCTGGACGATGGACACAAAGCCCGCGATGATGGTGATGTAGGCGGGGATACGCACCTTATCGGGGATAAATCTGCGCAGCGCGGAGATAACGGCGTTGGAGCAGATCAGCACCGCCGTCGCGGCGACGCCCATGCCGATGGCGTTGAACGCGGAGGTGGTGACCGCGAGGGTGGGGCAGGTGCCTAAGACAAGGCAAAGCACAGGATTTTCCTTGACAATGCCCTTGGTAAATTCCTGAAACAGACTTCTCTTAGCCATTATTCACCCTCCTTTAAGATTTCATTAAGCACGGAGTCTTCAAGCTCGGAAGCGTCGACGTTATCGGAAGGAAGCGTTGAAAATCGATCTGCCATTCCGTTCAGCTCCTCCCACGTACTGTCGATCTTGTCATCGAACCCTATATCTGCCATATAGCAAAGATAGAGTACGCATGCGCGGTTGACGGCCTTGGTGACAGCGCGGGAGCTGATGGTCGCGGATGTGACCGCGTCTATGGGCTGACCGTCGGTTCCGTCCTTGCTGACGCAGATGTCACCGTCAGTTGCCAAGCCCTTATATTGATTTTGGAATTCTTCATTGGAAGTGTTTTTTCCCAGACCGGGTGTTTCGTCGTCGTTATAGAAAACGTCTACGCCGACGATTTCGTAGTCGTTGATACCGGTCATGACCTTTACCTGACCGCCATACCCTTGGGCAGAGGTGGAAACGGCGTAACCGACCGTGTTGCCGTCCTTGTCCAAACCGATGTACATATCGTCTGTATCTTCGAATGCCTGCTCAAAATGATCGGCTTCGGGCAGGACGGAGAACATACTTTCCTGTTTGCTCTGTGCCTCGTTCTCGGCAATCTTGTCGGCGGTGACGTTATTGGTCAGCGCCAAAGCCGCGGTGACGAACACACAGATCAGGAAGAGGGAGATCGTGGGGATCAGGATCGCCTTGGGCGTGATTTTGACTCTCATTTTTTCTCCCCCTTCTTCTTTTTGATATAACCCAGCGTACGGGGAACGGTCGCGCGCTCGATGAGCGGCACGAGAATGTTCATCAGCAGGATGGAGAAGGATACGCCCTCGGGCATATTGGAGAAGGCGCGCAGCAGGATGGTGAGCACGCCGCAGCCGAAGGCGAAGATGACCTTGCCC
>JAFRBD010000036.1 GCA_017405065.1 Ruminococcus sp.
CCTCACGCCGCGGATTGGGAAAGAAGTCGTCCGGCTGTACCGTGAGCAGATAAGCGCCTTTCGTCGCCGCCCACATCATAACTCTTGACCCTGAGCCTTACCGGGCGCTTTTTCACCGGGTATCGGCTCCTTGATCGCGACGACCCTGCCGCAAAGCTGCATGAATGATTCCGGGTGCTTGAATCGCTCCTTGAACTTCTCCATCAGCTCAGGCGATAAATCGGTGAAGTTTTCTTCTCCGAGACCGACGACCATAAACTTGCCGAAGATAATATCATACATATCACCATCCGCGTCATATAACGCGCGGTTCGGCTTAGAATGATTCAGTTTACCTTCTTCATCACATAGAATTGCGACCATATCCTCGAACGGATAGGTCGCCTGAAAAGTATCGCAGTCGAGAGCCTTTTGAATATTCTTATATCCGCCCTCGATCTCAGTTTCATATGGAACCTTGCCGGGTTCCACCATTAAAACCTTTATAAGCTCTGTTCCTCCTTCTTATCCGCGCCCCTTGCCGACGCCGTTTTTTTATTGCCCTCGGCGAGCTTTTTCAGCACTGAGGGCTTTTTATCCTTTGTTACAGAATCAACGCCGAGAATCTCATTGATGATCTCGTCGGCTGTTTTGGTAGATACCGTCGGTTCCTGCCCCTGTATCGTATAGCCGGGCAACAGAACGCCGTTGACCATAAAAGGTCGAGAATGTTCGCGAGGAATAGGCGGCGAAATCTCTGTGAATAGATGCGCAAACGCCTTTTTACGTCCCTCGATGTATTTTTGCGCCGCTGCTTTGTCGGTATAGCGTTTTCTGTTCTGACCGGCAATCTCAACATTATAGCCTCGTGTCGGAGCATTGGTGCGCACATCCCATGTCACATACCATGCGATCGGTACCGACTGTCCGGACGCTCTGTCATATTTGGTATCTTCCCAAACAGACACGCTCATTTGATACACCTTGTTACTGATGGTATCGCGGTCATGATAATTCTCATGTACCCATTGATTTGAAGTATGCTCGGCTGCCGGAGTATTGAGATATTCGAGCGCACGGTTATAGGTTTTCGTAACCGCCGCCTGACGCTCCCACTCACGAACCGAAGCTCTGATTTTTTCAAAAAGGGCTTGTTCAGTTTCAACGCTCTTGTCTCTTGCTTTTGCCAGATCGTCTGACCCTAATGCGATAACAGGCGCCAAATCCAGAGTGTTATCGTCATAACCCTCCACAACGGTATGCTCGATTTTCAGTTCTATGCCGGGTTCAAGTCGATCACCGTAGTCAAACACGCCGTAATACTTTTCTTTCCTCAACATTTCCTCCTGTCATTCATATTTCCGGCTCCGTTTTCTTTTTAGAAGGATTAGCCGGAGTGGCCTTCTGCTGCGATTTTGCCTCACTGAGCTTTCCGAGAACGGAATCCTTATCCTGTTTTGGTTCCTCACCCTCCACATGATAACCGGGCAACAGCCTTCCGCTTTCCGAAAAAGCGTATTCATACTCCTTCGGCACAGGCGGTGAGATCTCCTGAAAATACTTAGCAAAGGCGCGGATACGACCGTTCAGATAATTCTCCGCGTCATACCGATCAGAATACTTGCGCTCCTTTCCGGCGATCACAATATAATGGTGCGGTTTCGGAGTGTTGAAAATAACCTGCCACTCAACATGCCAGCGTTTGTTGAGAGCGTTACTGCTCCACAAATTCCAGCGGGTATTTTCAGTTATGCTGCAGGTCATCTTATACACCATGTTACTGATCGTTCGGTTTCCTTTATCATCCTTGACCCACTGATTGCCGGTATGCTGTACGGGAGCGATCTCGAGATAATTCAGCGCTAATTGCAGTCGCCGTGTTTCTATTGCGTCCTTTTCCCACACCTTCATGCCGGATTGAAGAATCTCATACATGTTTTCTTCCTTCTTGAAGCTCTGATCATATAAAGCTCGGACTTCCTCAGGACTTTTCCGCAATAAATCTGTAATGTCAAATTCATGCAAATACAGATTGTGTTCCAGCTTGACACGGCAACCGGGAAGAAACAGATCATCCTCAACTATCTCATATTTCTTTTCATCGTCTATAAAATCACCCCCTACAACGACTGTTTATGATCCTTTTTCGGTGAGTGGGGCGCGGCTTTCTGCGCGACCTTCGCCGCGGCGAGCTGACCGAGAACAGATGGCTTATCATCGTTGAGGATAGAAAGCTGTTGCGGCGCCTGCTCCTTAGGCATAGGGAGAGAGGGCACTTCCTCGGTATGCGTAAACACCCGCTCCTTTTTCAGCTCGGCGATCAGATTGTCAAACGCGGCGTTGATTGCCTTGCGTTCTTCACCCTGCGGATAAGCCTTAACGACCTCGGTGCTGCCGTCCTTGTTGGTGTACAGTCCGACGCAGCTCTCAGCGTGACCGACAAGATAGTCCGACTGATACGGCAGCCTATCCTTGACATAACAGGCAAAAGCCCTCGCCGTCATTTCAACCGCGCTGTCCCAATATCCACCATCCTTTTCGGTGCTGCTGCCCATCTTCTGAGAATTCTTGTAATAGTCGGTCTGGATACGCTGCAACTGCGGCTCGCCTTGATTCTGAATCCTGTGCATGATACTTTCCTGAACTTCAAGATCCTGACAGGTGCTTTTCGGAATGATATGCCCGGTGATCTCTTTTTTCAGAACACTCAGCTTGAAAACGGTATCCGGTACGCCTTTCAAAAAGTCAGCTTTCAGCGCCTCATACCGCTCAATGATGATCGGCTCGTCAGTATGATAGACGGAGCTTTTCATCACGGAATCGACCCATGCCTCGGCTGATTTTCTCTGCCGCGCATTGGATTGTTCAACACGAGCCTTCGCCTGTTCAGGCGTTTCAGACTTGAACTTGATCGTATCAACCAGCCGTTTCATCGGCTCATAGTATCGTGCGTTATCGGAAAGCATACCGCCTGTGCCTTTCACTCCGCCGAGGTAATCGTCAAGGCCGTGCCACCATTCATGGGCGAGAGCGCCGGCACCGTGCATTTTGGTCAGATTGATGACCTTGCGCAGCGGTTCATAGTGCGCTGCCGCGTTGCCGCTGCCGCGAGCTCCGAACGCGATCGCCAGCGTACCGGCAAAAGCAATATCCTTGTCTGAAATATGCAGCGCTGTTGCAAGATCCTTCAAAGCCTCAAAGCCCATATTCAGGGACGCCTGACGGTCGAGCTGATTCAGCCAGTTGCCGAACTCGCCGCCGCGAAAACCGAAGGTATCGAGATAATGCTGTCCGACAATATCCTGACCGTTGCGGTAATCGGGACCTGTCCGGTTGATATGCTCCAACTGCGGAGGGACAAAGCGCCGTTTGCCGACTTTCGTTTTGCTTTTCGCATGATCCTGCGCCCAGCGGATCGCTTCTTCACGGGTGACGATATTTGTCTGCAAGATGGAATGTCCCTTTGTGACAAAGTAGGTGTCAGCCTGCCAGTCATCCCTGCGAGAATAGCCTTTGCCGTCATAGAGGTGTACATCGTACCCGCGAGGTATCTTCTGATCCTTCGGAACGAGGAACTGATCTCTTTTTGCTTTGGATGTGAAATCATAACGGAAGTTAGATTCCGACGTCACCCTCAGCGTAGAAAACAGCTTTGAGGATAAGGCAGGATTGAAAGAATACTCGCTTGTTCTTTCAAATGAATTTCTGCCGTATGAATCCGTGCTCGGTTTCAAATATCCATTGTCGATATAGAAACGGTCAAACGCCTGCATAGCGTCATCGATAGATCGAACCTTCTCCATGACCGCCTGCAACTGACGGACGGTATTGATATACCGTTTCTGAACCTGTTTCCGGTCCTCGGGAGAGTAATTGCGGTAAATGACAGGTCTGACATTCAGACTGTCACGAACCTTTTTGATAAAGTACACGACATCGACCGGAACGCCGTCGTCGTGCAGCGCCTGATAATCAGGCTTTTTCCAGACGTTATCTTTTGTAACGTACTTATCAGCCTCGCGGCCGTTCATTTCATCCAGATCGTCGGCGTAAAGCCCTCGGGATCTCCAAAGGTCTTTTTTCGCGCCGCCGATCTTTTCGCCGAAGTCCTCATGTAAAGGACGTTCAGGCATGAATATCCTCCGTCACTGAGAAAACGCTGTTGACGACCTCGGGACAGGCGTTGAGTATCTGCATGATACGCATAGCTGTACCGCAGGGCTTGACCGCGCCGGCAGTCCAGAGCCGCACGGTATCGACGGTGACATTCATGATGACCGCAAAGCCCTTTTCGTTCATATCCAGCTTCTTCATCAGTTCACGGATCGCGGCGGGCTTGATATTCGGATTCTTCGCCGCGCTTGCAATGATTTTTACCACATTTCCTTTTTGCTTCATCATTTCCTCCTAAATTGAAACAGCCACACGCTTTTCGCGGTGGCGTTGCTTTCCTTGTACGATTTGCTGTAATTTGATTTGCAGCATTTCGTTATAGTCCTTACCCTGGTGGGGAGGATTGATCCCGACGCGGATATGCTTGTACTTCGGATCGGCACGCAGCATATCTCTGATCTTTCGGGCATTTTTCAATCCCCCTAAATCGTTATCCATGTGAAGCGTTACCCGACGGATCTCCGGGTGCCGCTCCAAAAATGCAATCAACGCAACGGGAGAAGTCCCGCCGAGCGATAGACGGTAGCCGTTCCACTGCCAGCCGTCAAGTTCCTGCATGGTCGCGTGAGAGAGCGCGTCGATCGGCGCCTCAAAGACGGCGACCTGACTGCTGTGAGCTTTCTCGGGCGGCAGACAAAAGCTGTATGCCTTATCGCTGCCGTAGACGTCTTTTTTCAGATTGTCATACAGCCCGCGCATACAAGCAAACCGAACCTTGCCGGCTTCATCCGTACCGGTAAAGACACAGACCGGTATGTATTTCGGCTCGTCCTTCTTCGGCTTATAGCTGCCCTGATACAATAACCCCAGACTGATACACCGCTTGATCACCTTATCGCTGATCCCGCGTTTGAGAAGATAAATAAACAATCCGGTCGCGCATTTCTTCGGCCACGGTAAAAATAACTTTGCCGGTCTGCGCGGCTTCGGCTGCTCCTGCGGATGGATAGGGGACGCTCTCGGCACAGCCTCGCCGGTCAAGCGTGTCACCGCCTCGGTAAAGCCGTAACCTCGGATCTCCATCAGATAGTCCAGGGCGTTGATCCGTTTGCCTCGACTGTTCCAATACCAAAAGCGGCGGTTGGATACATAGACGAGGCTGTCATGCTCGCGGTGACGGTAATTCGGACCGTCACGCTTCAATACGCCGGGCTCGCAAGTCTGCAAATAGGCAAACAGATCCGCGTCCCGCGCCTGTTTAATTTGTTCGTCTGTTACATAGGTCTTGATCATCCTTCCTTATCTGAACTTGAAAATATATCCTCACGCCTTACGGCGTCGTCGGTGCATAGGATAATCGTGATTGATCTCGAATTGATAGTGATTATCCATGTTCGTAGGTGCGTTAAACAACGCTGAGAGGACATAAGCTCTTGTATTGCCGACCTTGCTGGTCGTCTCATTCAGCTCGTCTAAGACAAACTCGATATGAGATGAATCGATTTTCAGTAATTGAGACCTGACCATATCCCGCGGCAGTTTCTCCGACGAGATTACACAATAGGGATGATCCGAGATAATAGCCTCCAGCATAAGCTCAACAAGAGCGTCCAGCTTCTCGGCGCCGTACCGCTCAACAAGAATATCGTACTCGATATTGTCCTTGATCTGCTCGCGGATCGCGCGCACGCGCGTCTTGTCTTTCTTGTCTGTTGATTTATCTTTATTTGATCTATCCGTACTTTGTATATCTTTATTTAATTGTGCGGGATTTTCCTGTTCAGGAAAGTCCTGTTCAGGAAAAACCTGATCAGGAAAAACCTGTACTGGATTTTCCCGTTTAGGTGGAAATGGCTCTGTAATGGGCTTTTGCGGTTGTTCGTGGATCGTATATTCAACCGTGCCGAGGCGACCGTTAGCCATCCTGACACGTTCACGGGTAAGATAACCCTGTTCTTCCAGCTCGCGCAATGTTGTCGAAATCGCGTCAATCCCGTCTTTACAGATATAGGCGAGACCTTTTGTGGTATAGTCCCAATCTTCCGGCAGCGAAAGCATGAGGGACATCAGACCCTTTGCTTTCAGGGACAGGCGCGGATTTCTTAAATGGTGGTTGCTCATGACAGTAAAGTCTCTTGTTTTTTCAACTCTGAAAACAGCCATGTGTTATTCTCCTTCCTTCAAAATTTTTTGATATTGATATAGTTGTAGCCGAATCTCACGATCCCTAATGCGTTCAACACTAAACAGAATCTTGTTATGTCAATGACAGCGGGATCAGCCAGATCGGAAAAAGAAAAGTGCTCCGAACCAAAATACAGGTCTTTCGCAGCACAGAATAATGTGTATGTATCCGATGACAAAACCTTTGGCTTGATTTTTCCAAAAGATATGTCATTCATGTTGATATGGCTCCATGCAGATTTCCAGAGCCGTTCATCAGCCGAGAGAAGATACACGGCAGCTAAGAGCTTGGAATTCTCGTGATTCAACTTCAAATAACAGTTGTTAAAAACGGATTGATGTGCAGAATCGTAAAAAACCGTCGGATTGCTTTTCTTCCTTTTACAGATCCTGATGTAGTGATTGACCCTTCTAATCAACCTCTCGTGATCGATCTCAAAAGCTAAATATCTCCACACTGACGCCAGAGAAGCACATCCGCAACACACCTTCTCCGGTGTGTATTGGCACACCTTATACTTGCAGCCCGACTTCTTTTCATAGTCGAGGCAATAGACACAGCTAAAGTCTTTGTCGGTATATAGCTTTCTCCCTGTCTCTAACAGCATTTCGTCCTTGTGATCATCACACAGAGCGATAAACCCGTCCAGACCGTCAGGTGCTTTTTTGACTTCACTCATAATACCCCTCCTTTCAATTCGATGTATTTATTTTGTTAATAAGCGTAGGATAAGTTTGCGGCGAAGCCGTTAAAGAATATAATTGTATAAAACATCTATATATAAAAAAGACACCACATCAATTAAGATGTAGTGCCTTTGAATTTTCGTATTTAGGTAGTTTGCTATTGAATTTCCTGTCGAATTATAATATAATAACCACAGTTGAGCAAACAGCAATAGCTGGTGTTTGCTAATGACTTGCTAATTGGACTGCGTAGTATTAGCAAGTACGAGGCGCCACGAGGACGTACTACGTAGCATTTAGAACCTTGATTTTTTCACTGTTTATCTTGGATTCTGCGGTATTCTGTAATACTGTATGATACTGCGTAATAATAGGATGGTAAAACTCCTAAGCGAAAGGTCGGGGGTTCGAATCCCTTTTGGCGCGCCACTTTTTAGGGATACCTGTTTTAGGTATCCCTTTGATAATGTCAACGCTCTTTATGAGGAAGCTATGAAGAAAGATTTTATCAAAGGAATGCGGCACGGCGTTCCGATCATGCTCGGATATCTCAGCGTTTCGTTCGGCTTCGGCGTACTGTGCATCCAACTGAATCTATCGATATTCGCTGCTGTCGGTATCTCTGTCACGAATCTGACCTCCGCGGGACAGGCAGCGGGCGTCGGTATCATCGCCGCGGGCGGTTCTTTGATCGAAATGATCCTTTGTCAGCTTGTCATCAATCTGCGTTATTCGCTGATGAGCCTGAGCCTGAGTCAAAAGCTCGATCCGTCCTTTCATCTGATGCACCGCCTGTTTGTCGCTTACGGTGTGACGGACGAGATCTTTGCCGTCGCATCGTCGCAGTCGGAACCGCTGAGACCCGCTTATATGTACGGCCTGATCTTCACGCCGTTTTTAGGATGGAGCACGGGCACGCTGCTCGGCGCGGCAGCGGGCGACGTCATGCCCTCGTCGGTTACGGCGGCTCTGTCGCTGATGCTGTACGGCATGTTTATCGCCATCATTATCCCTCCCGCCAAGAAAAACCGCAAGGTGATGTTTGTGATCTTGATTGCGGCTGCACTGAGCGTCGTGATACATTACTGCCTTCCGATGATCTCCGGCGGCTTTGCCATCATCATCGCCGCTGTGATCGCTTCCGTCGCGGGCGCGTTATTGTTTCCCGTGTCTGAGCGGGAGAGAGGGGAGGCGGCAGAATGAGTATCGTCATTTATATCGCCGTCATGGCGGTTACGACTTATCTGATCCGCATGATCCCCTTTGCCGCCGTGCGCGGAAAGATCAAATCCCGTTTTGTCAATTCCGTACTGTACTATACTCCGTTTGCCGTACTGTCGGCAATGACCTTTCCCGCGATATTCTACACGACAGGCGATACGGCAAGCGCGGCGGTCGGTACGGTGATCGCCCTTGTGATGGCATATTTCAATCTGCCGCTGATCGTCGTCGCTTTGTCAAGTTCGGCGGGAGCGTTCATCACCATGCTGATCATGGGTATCGTGTGATATGCTTAGCCCCGACTTTCGGGGCTTATTTGCTATTTTTCGGACGGCAGGCTTTCGATATATGTTACAAACTTGATATTGAATAATTCTGTCGTTTGTGGTATGATAATAAAGATTAAAAAGGAAAGTTTGTGCTTTTGTGTTTGACGCTGATGATAAACAGCTTTTATTTTCGGCATACACATAAGTAAAGAGAGTGAATATGGCACAAAATAAATGTAAACTGATCGTGATCGACGGTCTTGACGGCTCGGGAAAAGCAACGCAGACAAAGCTGCTTTCCGACAGGCTGAATCGGCGCGGGTTCAAAGCGCGTACCATCAGTTTTCCCGATTACGACAGCGACTCCTCCGCTTTGGTCAGGATGTACCTCGGCGGAAGGCTCGGCAGCAGCCCCGACGACGTTAACGCCTATGCCGCTTCTTCGTTCTATGCGGTTGACCGCGTCGCGTCATATATCAATAGCTGGCGTAAGGATTGCGAAGAATTTGATTATATCATAGCCGACCGCTATACCACATCGAATATTATCCACCAGATGGCGAAGGTCGATGAAGCCGAACGCGACAGCTACATCGAATGGCTCTTTGACTTTGAATATCATCGTTTGGAGCTGCCCGCTCCCGATATGGTGATCTTTCTCGACGTCGATCCCGCTATCAGTCAGAAGCTGATCTACGGCAGATATCAGGGCGATGAGAGCAAAAAAGATATCCATGAACGCGATTTTGCCTATCTGATGCGCTGCCGCAGCTCTGCACTGTACGCGATCGAGCGTCTCGGATGGGTGCGGATCGACTGTACCGAGGACGGCGAGATGCGTTCGATCGAGGATATCGGCGACAGTATACTATCTATGATCGTTGATTGATATATTTTACTATGATAAACGAATCACTGACCACCGGTCACTGAATCAGGAGGATAACCATGTTTTATTGCTTTTTAGCTGACGGATTTGAAGAAACTGAGGCTTTCGCTCCCGTTGATATCCTGCGCCGCGCAGGCGTCGAGGTCAGGACAGTGGGCGTAAGCGGCAAGGTGATCACCGGATCTCACAAGATCCCCGTGACTGCCGATATGACCATCGATGAAATCAAGCTCAATGATGATTTGAACGGCGTGATTCTGCCGGGCGGTATGCCGGGCGTGAAAAATCTTTATGCCGAACAGCGCGTTCGGGACGCGGTCGAATATGCATATAACAACAATCTGTTTGTCTGCGCGATCTGCGCGGCTCCGCTGATCCTGGGACGCTTGGGGATCGTCAAAGGAAAGAAAGCGACCTGTTTCCCGGGATTTGAAGAGGAACTCAAGGGCGCTGAGATCACCGGTGAAAAGGTCGTCGTTGACGGCAGGATCATTACATCACGCGGCGCAGGCTGCGCGCTGGACTTCGGTTTTGCGATCGTTGCACAGGTGAATGACGAGGCTTGTGCCGCGCGTATCGCGTCGGCGATGCAGTGCTGATGGCTAAGACGAACCCCGCTTCTGCAGAGAAGCCGTATTTGCGTGAATTCTTTCTTGAACAGCGCAAAAGGCTTTGTGAGGATCGGCAGCGCAAGGATGATCTTGACGCCGAGATACAGATACGCCTGCTGATGAGCCGCGATTACCGCGACGCCGATACGGTTCTGCTGTACATGGCGCGCAGGCATGAGATCGCGACTTCCATGATCATGCATGCAGCGCTGGCAAACGGAAAGACTGTCGGATACCCTGTTTGTATGAACGATCATCATATGATCTTCCGCCGTATTGCCGCCGTATCCGATTTTGTCCAGGGACGGTACGGGATCTTGGAGCCGAAAACCGAATGTGAGACGATCGTCCCCGATGATAAGACGCTTTGTGTCTGTCCTGCGCTGTCTTGTGATATGCGCGGTTTCAGGCTCGGTTTCGGCGGCGGTTACTATGACCGTTATCTGAAAGATTTTACCGGCAAAAAGGCTGCGTTGTGTTATGCAGACAGCATCGTCCCCGTGATACACAGCTTTGATTATGATATTAAAATGGATGTTATCCATACGGATAGCTTTACACGATACATGAAGTGAATGTAATGAGCTGCCGCGAGGCGCTCTCGACTGAAATCGGTTATTCACGAATCACAGATTGGAGTATGAAATATGAGCGATAATCCACGCAATTTTTCTTCTGAAGATTCTATCGAGGAGACTCGTCGCAAAAAGATGGAAGAGTTCAGGCGTTCTGCCGATCACAGAGCCATCCGCGGCGAATCTGCCGACGCCGGCTATGAGGAGCCTGTCGATTATTCGGCGTTCGAGTCTGATCCTTCGTATGAAGCCGACGCGCCCAGATCACGCCGCAGGAGAACCAGAGAGATCAACTCTTATTCCGATAACGATACCAAAAAGCGTATCGAGCGCGATTCCAAGAAGCAGCTCAAGCAGCAGAAGAAGGAAGAGAAAAAGATCGAAAAGGGTAAGGCAAAACGCAACCGCCGTATCTTTAAGCTCGTGTGGATCACGATGATCGTCTTGGTGGCGGTCATCTTGTCACAGTACCTTCTGGTCGGCATCAACGATCTGATGGCGATCTCCCGCGAGGATAATCCGACGAAGGTCATGATCCATATCCCCGCCGATCCGACGATGGACGACGTTGCCAAGACCTTATACCACGCGAATGTGATCAAGCAGCCCGGGTTTTTCAAGCTGTATGCGACCTTTACGTCTTCTGAAGAGGGCTTCCGTCAGGGCGATTTTGAGATCGAGACCGATAAGGACTATGAGGCGATCATCAACTTCCTGCAGAGCAACGTGAACCGTACCGATATCGTAACCGTTCAGATCACAGAGGGTATGAGCGTATTGGAGATCGCGAACACGCTTCATGAAAATGGCGTTATCACCGATATTCAGGAGTTCCTCAATCTGTGCAACGACACTTATTTCGATGAGGATTTCTCTTATCTCAAGGATATTACCAACGCATCCGACCGCTATTATAAGCTCGAGGGCTATTTGTTCCCCGATACCTACGACTTCTATGTCGGCGAGGCGCCGAAGTCGGTCATCAGTAAATTCCTGAACAACTTTGATAACAAGGTCGTTTTGCATAAAGAAAAGTATTTCGACCATTCCAAGAAGTCTACTCTGCTCGAAGAGGCTGAGGAGACAGGCTATTCGCTTGACGAGATCCTCACGATCGCTTCCATTATTCAGGCGGAGGCGGCGTCTCGTGATGATATGTACGTCATCTCGTCTATTTTACATAACCGTCTGAAGTACGGCGCGGAATATGATGTGTCCAAGCTCGACTGCGACAGTACGATGTATTACCCGTATCGAGAGGAATCCGATGTCCCCGAGTCGATCCGCGCGAGCTTCAAGTCTACCTATAATACGTACACCTTCGACGGTCTGCCCCCGGGACCCGTCTGCAACCCCGGTATCGAGGCGATCAAAGCCGCGATCAAGCCCAACGAGACCGACTATCTGTATTTCTGCCATGATAAGGTCGAAAATGGCTCCACTCCGTATTATTCCGTGACAAACGAAGAGCACGAGGCATATCTGGAGGCGATCAAAAACGGCTCGACTGCGTCCGCCAACAGCGATATCTACGACGGATACGATTATTACTACGACTACTACGGCTATTCTGATGAAGGCTATTATGAATAAACCTGAGATCCTTTCGCCTGCGGGCGATCCGGAGAGTTTTGGCACGGCGTTGCGCTACGGAGCGGATGCCGTGTATCTTGCAGGCAAGAGCTTCGGCATGCGTACCGCGTCCAAGAATTTTTCTTTTGAAGAATTATATGTTGCTTGTGAGAAAGCGCATCAATTGAACAAAAGGGTCTATCTGACCTGCAATACGCTTCCGCGCAACGCCGATATACCGCTGATGCCTGAGTTCCTGCGTCAAGCGCAGGGCTGCGGCGTCGACGCGTTCATCATCGCCGATCTCGGCGTATTTGAGCTGGCGAAGAAATTTGCGCCCGACGTCGAGCGTCATATCTCCACTCAGGGCGGCGTCATCAACTACGCGTCCGCTCTGGCGTGGTACAATAGAGGGGCGAAGCGCGTGGTGCTGGCGCGTGAGATGCGTCTTGAAGAGATCGCCGAGCTGCGCTCCAAGATCCCCGATGAGCTGGAGATCGAGTGTTTTGTTCACGGCGCGATGTGCGTTTCTTTTTCCGGCAGGTGTCTGATCTCATCCTTTATGACGGGCCGTGACGCCAACCGCGGCGACTGCGCTCAGCCGTGCCGCTGGAAATATCATCTGATGGAGGAAAACCGCGAGGGCGAGTATTTTCCCGTCACAGAAGATGATACCGGCACTTATCTCTATAATTCCCGCGATCTGTGCATGATCGAACATATCCCCGCGCTGGTCAAGGCGGGCGTCAACAGTCTGAAAATAGAGGGCAGAGCAAAGACCTATTACTATACTGCCGTGACGACGAACGCTTACCGTCACGCGGTGGACGAATACTTCGATCACATCGACGATCCGGATTATCATGTCAGTCCGTGGATCGTTGAGGAATTGGAAAAAATCAGTCATCGCGCTTATTCGACCGGTTTCTTTTTCGGCGAGCCGGGTCAGGAGACGGAAAGCGGCGGTTACATACGGCATTACAATGCCGTAGCGGTATGCGAGGAGAGCAGCAACGATCAGAATATCGCGGTCGTGACCCAGCGAAACAAGTTTCTTGTCGGCGATACGCTCGATATCCTGCCGCCCGACGGCTTTTCCTACGAAGTCAAGTGCCTGAAGCTGATGAACGAGGATGGGGAAGAGGTGGCTTCGGCGCCGCATCCGATGCAGCGGCTCTATATGACGGCGGATAAGCCGATCCCGAAAGGCTCCGTGATCCGCAAACGTAATGAAATTTGACAGAATAATGCTGATGAAAAGCGTTCTTTTCATCAATCGCGATATTGACTTTACGCTTTCAGCGTACTATAATATATTTCGGCTGTGAAGGGACGAGCGTTTACGTCACCCGGTGCAGAGAGAGGTCGGTCGGTGAAAGACCTTACGGGAAGTATGCGCAGCCATCCCTGAGCCTCCGTGTGAAAGCGCGGCGTAACTCTGCGTTAAAGAGATCTGAGCGGTCGTATCTTTGATACGGCAATTTGGGTGGTACCGCAGGCCAAGCCTGTCCCATTGTTTTGGGGCGGGCTTTTTTTTAACTAATGAGGAATTAGAAATGAGGAATGAGGAATTTTGAGAAACGCGTGAACGCGTTTCGGATTTGTATTACATTTGATTATCACATATAAATCGAGTGAGGGCAGCGCCCTCCGTTTATTCCTAATTCCTAACTCCTAATTCCTAATTTGATGAAGTGAGGTAATGAAAAATGCAGTATATGGGTTTGAATGAACTCAGAGAAAGGTTTTTATCCTTTATGGAGAGCAAGGGCCATCTTCGCCTTCCGAGCTTTCCGCTTATCCCGAAAGACGACAACTCCCTGCTCCTGATCAACTCGGGTATGGCGCCGATGAAGAAGTACTTTACCGGCGAGGTCACCCCGCCGCGCAAGCGCGTGACGACCTGTCAGAAGTGCATCCGCACCCCCGATATCGAGCGCGTCGGCATCACCGCGCGTCACGGCACCTATTTTGAGATGCTGGGCAACTTCTCGTTCGGCGATTACTTCAAGAGAGAAGCTACCGCTTGGGCGTGGGAGTTTTTTACAAAAGAGCTTGAAATGCCGATCGATAAGCTCTATGTATCCATTTATCAGGATGACGACGAAGCCTATGATATCTGGACGAAGGAGGTCGGCGTAGATCCCTCCCATATGGTGCGTCTGGGCAAGGAGGACAACTTCTGGGAGCACGGCTCCGGTCCCTGCGGCCCCTGCTCCGAGATCTATTTCGACCGCGGCGCCGAAAAGGGCTGCGGCAGCCCCGACTGTGCCGTCGGCTGCGAGTGCGACCGCTTTGTCGAGGTATGGAACCTTGTATTCTCTCAGTTTGAGTCCGACGGCAAGGGCAACTATACCGAAATGGCAAAGAAAAACATTGATACCGGTATGGGTCTGGAGCGCCTTGCCTGTGTGATGCAGGGCGTGGACAACCTGTTTTTGGTCGATACCGTACAGAATATCATGAAGCACATTTCTCAGGTCGTAGGCGTGAAATACGGCGAAAACGATAAAAAGGATATCTCCCTGCGCGTTATCACCGACCATATCCGCTCCACCACCTTTATGATCGCCGACGGCGTCATGCCCTCCAACGAAGGCAGAGGCTACGTCCTGCGCCGCCTGCTCCGCAGAGCCGCGCGCCACGGCAGACTCTTGGGCAGGACAGAACCCTTTTTGTATCAGATCTGCGATACCGTGATCAAAGAGAATGCTTCCGCTTATCCCGAGCTGGAGGAGAAAAAAGACTATATCACCAAGCTCATCAAAATAGAAGAAGAAAACTTCGCCAAAACGGTCGATGCGGGTCTTTCGATGCTGGAGGATATCATCGATCGCGAGGAAATCAGCGTTCTCAGCGGTGAGGATGCGTTCAAGCTCAACGATACCTATGGTTTTCCGATCGATCTGACCCGTGAGATCCTCGCCGAAAGAGGCATCAAGGTCGATGTCGATCGTTTTCATGAGTTGATGCTGCTGCAGAAGCAGCGTTCCCGTCAGGCGCGTAAAAACGCCGGCGCCGACGCGTGGGTCAGCGATGCGATCGATCTTTCCGATCTTTCTGCGACTTTGTTTGTCGGCTATACCGATGTTGCGTGCGAGAGCAAGATCCTTGCCATCGTCAAGGACGGCGAACGTGTCGATCGTGCGCAGGAGGGCGATACTGTCGTTATCGTTCTTGACCGGACTCCGTTCTATGCGGAAAGCGGCGGTCAGGTCTCCGATACCGGCGTGCTGAAAGCAGGCAACTGCGAGATCGACGTCGACGACGTACAGAAGGATGCTTCCGCCGTATTCATGCACATGTGCGAGGTCGCTACAGGCACGTTAGCCGTCGGCGATACCGTAGACGCAAAGATCGACACGGAACGTCGTCAGGATATCATGCGCAACCATACTGCGGCGCATCTGCTGCAGGCGGCTCTCAGAGAAGTGCTTGGGAACCACGTTCAGCAGGCAGGACAGCTCGTTAACGAGGACGTCATGCGTTTTGACTTTACACATTTTTCGGCGATGACAGCGGATGAATTGCTCAGAGTCGAAAAACGTGTCAATGATATTATCTTAGAGGGTATTCCCGTTACCTGCACCGAAATGTCTATCGACGAAGCGAAGAAGAAGGGCGCTATGGCGCTTTTCGGCGAGAAGTACGGCGACGTTGTCCGCGTGGTCGAAGCCGGCGATTTCTCTAAGGAATTCTGCGGCGGCACGCATGTGGACAACACGGCAAAGGTCGGTATGTTCAAAATCAAGCAGGAAGGCTCTGTTGCGGCAGGCGTTCGCCGTATCGAAGCTGTTACGGGTCATAATTTCCTCAGATTCATCAATGAAGCCGTCATGATGATCGGTAAGGCGGCAACCGCTTTGCATATCAATAACCCGCTCGAGCTGGTTCAGGGATCCGCGCGCGTTATGCTCCGCCTGAAAGAAGCGGAAAAGGAGATCGAAAAGCTGAAGGCTGAGATCGCTAAGGATCAGACCAGCGCAATCCTTGATAATGCTGAGGAAGTGAACGGTACAAAGATCATTACCGCGATGTTCAGCGGCGCGCCTGCCGATTCCCTGCGCAAGATGTGTGAGAATATCTCCGAGGTCGTTGACGACGGCGTCGCGGTACTTGCATCCGTTACGGACGGTAAGCTGATCTTCTCCTGCCTCTGCACCAAAACTGCCATCAAGAAGGGTCTGAAAGCCGGCAATATCGTTCGCGCGGTCGCTCAGATCGCCGGCGGCAACGGCGGCGGCAAGCCCGACATGGCGATGGCGGGCGGTAAGGATATCACCAAGGCTGACGAGGCGCTCTATGCCGTCAAGGGTATTATAGAAGAATTGTTACATCAATAATCGATAGAGCCGCAGTTTTATCTGCGGCTTTTTTCGTCTGAAAAATAACAATCATTGAAAATAATGATAAAATATGCTATGCTGAAATAAATAAATGTTATTCACTGTTCGCCGCAGCTGTAAAGGAGGAAAACATGAAACGCTCTTTATCTGTTTTATTGGCTATACTGATTATGTTCTGTGCGCTGCCGCTTTCGGCACAGGCAGTTGACAACAGAACACAGGCTGATACCGTAGCCGGAACATCTTATTATCCGATTACGGTAAGCTGTGTTTACGATCCTGCTTCCAACACGGCAACGGTTGAATGGAGCGAAATCGCCGGTGCGTCGGGTTTTATGATTCAGCTGCTGAACAGCTTCGCCGATGGGTCAAATTATTCGCGCATCAGCAAGAGTGAGGTTTCTGTATCACATCAGCGTAAGGTCATGTTCGGCGCCGAGAGCTTTTCGGAATACGGCTGGGGCGGAGATAAGTATTACGTTGAAGTGGTAGCGTACGGAGACGATTTAAATACCGTGATCGCTTCCGGCAGATCGAATATCTTCACCACCGAATTGCCGATCCTTGACGAACCGCAGGAGGTCAAGCTGGACAAAAACGGCGTCGCCTCATGGAAGAGATCTTCTCAAGCCGATCTTTGCCGGCTGTACCTGTATCAGCTTTCGGATGATGATCCGCTGCTTGTGATCGGCGTGGAGGGCGAAAGCTACGACCTTTCATCCTATATGGTATCGGGATGTTATTATTATATCAGAGTCCGTTGTGAAGCGTCCGGCTACCGCTTCAGCAATCTGATCATGTCGGAAAGCGTCGCTTTCATGAAGCAGAGTGTCAGCGGTATCTTCTGGAGCGATTATCAGCTTAGCTGGTCGGCATATTCCGGCGCCGCGCAGTATCAGCTGATCCTGTATATCAGGGAACCGAACACCAAAGTTATCGGAAAGGTCACATCTGACTTGAGTTATGACTTTACCGATATTTTAAACGATGTTTACCGTCAGTACGGAACCGTCAGTTGTTATGTTAAGGTCACTGCTTTGAGAGCCGACACGTCAGCTCTATCTTTGCCGACCGACAGCCCGAGTATCAGGACGGGCAAGCTGATCGACATAGCAGGCTGTACCATATCCGCGCCTGTAGGCAGAGAACACCCTGACTTCGACCCCGTCCCGCTTGACGGGTCAAAGTATTATGCTGAAGTGATCGACTGGTATCTGTATGAGGGCTCGTATCCTCATCTGACGGCTTCGGACGTATTTTCTCAGGGAAAGCGTTATGCCGTAAGGATCAGATTTACCGCGAAGGACGGCTACCGTCTGCAGGATAATGAGACGACTTATACGATCAACGGCAGTCATGCTGTTTCCGTCGGAAAACATACGAGAGAATTCGTGATGACCGCTTCACAGGGCGGTACGCTGATCACATCCGCCGGCTGTTTGATCACTGCACCTATTGCGGGTCAAAAACCTGCGACGGATGCAGTATCGCTTGACAGCGGAAAATATGAAGCGCAGCTGAAATACTGGTATCTCAACGAGAGCCCTTATCCGCACCTTTCATCCGGAGATACCTTTGAAGCCGGCAAGAAATATGCCGTGCGCGTGGAATTCGTCGCCAAAGATGGCTACCGCCTCGATAACGATAAAACTGAATTCACGATCAACGGCAAATCGCCTCGTACGATAGGCAATAATATCAGAGAACTGGAAATGACCGCCGCCGACGGTATCGCGGTCAAAACGGTCGATTGTACGCTGACGGCTCCCCGCGTGGGCGATCATCCCGATATGCACGCTGTTGCGGCCGACGATGAAAAGTATACTGCTTCAGTCGATAAGTGGTATCTGGATACAGCCCCCGATTATCCTCAGCTGACGGAGAACGGCTACTTCCGAAAGGATAATAGATATGCGGTGCGAGTCGACTATATTCCCAAAGTCGGATACTGTTTTGATGAAACCACGGTGGTAAAGATCGGCGGCAATGACGCGATCCGCGTCGGTATTCATACATGGGAGTATGTGTTTGATGTGATGTACGCCGATATCAGCTTATCCGGCACCTGTGAGAGTTATATTGATAATTATACAGCGGTGATCCTGTTGTTCAAAGAGGGGGAGACAAAGGCTTCCTACCATACATATCAAAACGCAAAAATCTTCCAATACAACATACCGGATATTGAACCCGGTGTGTACACCGTAAAGGTTTCCAAGCGTGATCATGTTGCACGTGAATATACGGTTGATATCCATGGCAGCACGCAGCTTGATGTGAAGCTCTGTCCTATCGGCGACGCGACGATGGACGGTAATGTCAATATGTTCGACTATAACGCGATCTACAAGCATGTTGCCAAGACGTCTGAGCTGGAAGAAGGCTCCTATCAAAAGGCATGCGCCGACGCGACAGGGGACGGCAAGGTCAATATGTTCGACTATAACGCGATCTATAAGCATGTCGCCAAGACGAAACCGCTGTTTTGACGGTTCGATAATGGAAAGGATTATGATATCAATTAGTTGTCATCCATTTGAATAAATGGCACTTTAAGATCCTTCGCTTAACGCTCAGGATGACAACTGAGTCGCTCTGGACGACACGACTGAGGGGCTATCGCGTTTCATGCGACAGCCCCTTTTCCGATCATATAAAACAATAAACCCCCGAGGAAGCTCGGGGGTCGTTTGCTGTTGATTAAACCGCTCTTGTTACCTTACCTGAACGTAAGCAGCGGGTGCAAGCGTGTACTCGTTTGGGAGTGCCGTCAACAATAGCCTTTACTCTCTATACGTTAGGCTTGAATGTTCTGTTGGAACGTCTGTGCGAGTGAGAGACTTTGATGCCGAATTTAACATCCTTGCCGCAAAAATCACATTTTGCCATGCTTGTACACCTCCTTTAAAAAATTAATACATGCATTAACTCGTATATAATAGCAGAATCCGATCAAAAAATCAATAGTTTTTATAAAATTTATTTCATCTTTTTCAACTTGCTATTTTTGACGGTTTATAGTATACTATATTCTGTATTGATATGTCAATCATGTTTTGATCGATTTCAGGTGATATTATGCTGATTCAATTACTTTCCGGCAGACTGGATTTCGCGTCAGCGCTGACCCAGGTGTTTGCGATCCTGCTCATCGTCTTTCTGGTGCTCCCTTTCCATGAGTGGGCGCATGCCTTCACCGCGATGAAGCTGGGCGATACTTCTGTGAAATATCGCGGCAGACTGACGCTGAATCCGCTGGCGCACATCGACCCCTTCGGCGCCTTGGCGCTCTTGCTGTTCGGCTTCGGCTGGGCAAAGCCCGTTCCCGTCGACGCGCGTAATTTTAAAAAGCCCAAGCTCTATATGGGAATCGTCGCACTGATGGGACCTGTCGCCAACATCGTCGCCGCCATCGCGGGCGGTTTGATTTTCCAGGCGATCAATACCTTTGCACCGTCGTTTTTCTCAGGACAGGGCTTCGGGTATTATGTTTATCTGTTCTTATCCTATTATGTCTCGATCAACGTCAGCTTAGCGGTGTTCAACCTGCTGCCGATCCCGCCGCTTGACGGCTCCAAGATCCTGTTCATCTTCCTGCCCGATAAAGCGGTCATGTGGTTCTATCGATATCAGCAGATCATTTCCATCATCCTGATCGCGATGCTGTGGCTTGGCGTGCTGAGCGTTCCGCTGAGCTTTCTGAGCGGTTATGTGCTGAAATTCGTGAACTGGCTTACGGCATTACCGTTCTTGTTCTTTAAATAAAAGAAATCTTAACTGATCACTAACCACTGGTCACTGATCACTGAAAAGGAGGGATTATGATGCCTGAACAACCGAATAGTCAGATCACCATACTGCCCTCCGACGCGGCAACGCTCCCTGTGGGCGAACAGCAGTTCACTTATCATTTCGACGTCTTTGAAGGCCCTCTTGACCTTTTGCTGACGCTTGTCGTAAAGAATAAAATCGATATCTATGATATCCCGATCGCCGAGCTTCTCGAGCAGTATATGGAACAGATCGAGCTTATGCGTGAAAACGAGATGGATATCGCGTCCGAGTTTTTGGAGATGGCTTCACGGCTGGTCTATATCAAATCCGCGATGCTCCTGCCCAAGTATGAGGACGAGGCGGAGGATCTGAAGAAAGAGCTGACCGGACAGCTGATCGAGTATCAGCTTTGCCGTGAGATCGCGCGGATGCTCGCGCCGATGGTCGATTTCGATACGTTTACCAAGTCGCCGTCTAAGGTCGATTTTGATTTGACCTATAATCGTATCCATGATCCCGGGGATATTTCCGCGGCATATGTCAGCGCCGTCGGACGCGGCCAGCGCAGGCTGCCTCCCGACCGTTCCGCCTTTGAGGGGATCGTGAGCAGAAAGATCGTTTCCGTATCTTCCCGCATCATTCATCTGATGCGCCGCCTGTGGCACGGCAGGACTGTGACTTATCGTGAATTGTTTGAATCCAGCAGCGGCAGAAGCGAGCTGGTCGCTACTTTCTTGGCGGTATTGGAGCTTGTCAAGGGCAAGCGCATCCGCATCGAAGGGGAAGGCGACGAGGCGACGGTCAGGATGATAGAGAATAAGGAGGGATAGCTTTGACTGAAAAAGAATATCGGTCCTCGATCGAGGCAATACTTTTTGCGGCGGGCGATCCCGTTGATCTCAAAAGATTGGCAGAATCTTTGGAATTACCCGAAAGCGCGGTAGAGACCCAGCTGAATACGCTGATGGATGAATACGCCGCCATGGATCGCGGTATCACCGTCATCCGTCTCAATAACAGTTATCAGATGGTATCCGTCAAAAAATACGCGCCTCAGGTGCGTAAGGCAATGGATCTCAGGCGCAATATCCCGCTTTCTCAGGCTGCGATGGAGGTGCTTGCCGTTATCGCGTATAACCAGCCTGTGACCAAGAGCTTTGTCGAGCAGGTCAGAGGCGTTGATTGCTCCGGCGTGATCGGTTCGTTGACGACAAAAGGGCTGATCGAGGAAAAAGGCCGGCTGGAATTACCCGGCAGACCGCTGCTGTACGGTACTACCGACCATTTCCTGCGCTGCTTTTCCATCCGTTCGCTGGACGAGCTGCCTCCCATCCCCAAGGATGAGGATAAGGGCGGCAGAGGCAAACAGCTCAGTATTTTTGAAAATGCCGAAGAAGGCGTCGGACAAGACGCTGAGACGTCTGAAACACCCGATGACGGTACAGTGACAGGTACAGTCGAAGATATCGTCACCGAAGCCGTAGAAGGTTCCTGAATTGATCGCGCTGTATATCATTCTCGGTATCTTACTGCTGCTTTTTCTGATCATGATGATCAGAGTGCAGGTGTTCGCACAGTATGCGGACGATCTGACGCTCTCGGTCAAGGTGCTGTTTATTAAAATCCGGCTTCTTCCCGCAAAGGAGAAGAAAAAGAAATCGGACAAGAAAAAGCCCGAAAAGAAAAAGCCTGAAGAAAAGAAACCGAAAAAGGAAGAAAAGAAAAAGGAGAAAAAGCCCAATTTCCTGACAAAGCTCAAGGAAAAGAAGGGACTCAGCGGTCTTTTATCGCTGTTCACTTCCGTTGCAAAGATCGCGGCCGGTATGCTCAAAAGCATTTTCTCCCATATCGTCATCAAAAAGCTCGACGTCGGTATCGCGCTGTCGGGTGAAGATGCCGCGACGGTAGCCGTCAATTACGGCAAGGTGTGTTCGGCGCTTTATCCCGCGGTGAACGTCATTTCAAAAATCATGGTGTGCAGGGACTACCATGTCGTTGTCGAGCCTGTATTTGATCCCGACGAGCCGACAAAAGTATACGCGGATGTGCATGCGTATCTGCGCGTCATCTTTGTCATAGCCGCCGCGATCAAGGCGGCAGTCAAGCTGCTGATCGTCAGGATCAAGCTGTAATTGATTCCCTTTTGGAATTGTATATCAACTGATCACTGGACACTTGCCACTGATCACTATTATAGAAGGAGTTGTTACTATGAGCGATCATCCTCTCAACAGTTTAATGGACACTTCCATGAAAAAGATCAAGGAAATGATCGACGTCAATACGATCATCGGAGATCCGATCACCGCCCCCGACGGCACGACCATCATCCCCGTATCCAAGGTCACCTACGGCTTTGCGTCCGGCGGTTCCGATCTGCCGACGAAAAAGGACAGCCGCAGCGATTGCTTCGGCGGCGGTTCCGGTGCGGGCGTTACGATCCAGCCTGTGGGTTTTTTGAGCATTGCCAAGGGCAACGTGAAGTTTATCCCGATCGAGAAGTACGACGGCGCGGCGGATCGTATCGTAGGCATGATCCCCGAGGCTTTTGATAAGATTTCTTCTTTTATCAAGAAGGATAAAAAGGACAAGACCGACCTCGAGAACGATCTCGACAGTTTCGACGTATAGCCTCCCTTTTCTAAGGGAGGTGGCTCCGCAGGAGTCGGAGGGTTGCCGACTGTATCTGTTTGCGTTTCATAATTCATCTTTTGCCGTCATATATTGCATCAGGTGATGATATGAAAAGGCTGTTGTCTGTCGTTTTTGCAATACTTGTGTTTTCGTCATCTGCTGCTGCGGTACACGCGGACGGTATCGAGATCTCTGCGGATGCATTTGTTCTGTATTGTCCCGATAACGGAGAAATACTGTTGCCGTCCAACGTCGACAGCGAGCTTCCGATCGCGTCGACGACGAAGATCATGACGACGCTGCTGACACTGGAAGAAGCGGCAGATGATAACCGAACGGTTGAATTCACGGATGAAATGACTGCCGAGGGAAGCTCCATGTACCTCAGAAGAGGGGAGAAGGTCACGCTGTATGATCTTGCCGTCGGCATGATGATGCAGTCGGGCAACGACGCTGCGAATGCCGCCGCGATCTCGATCGCCGGCAGTATCGAAGATTTTGCCGCATTGATGAATGACAAAGCGCGGCAGATCGGTATGACGCATACCCATTTTGTCACGCCGAGCGGTCTGGATGACGAGGATCATTATTCCACTGCATATGATATGGCGCTGCTGATGGCATACGCCCTGCAAAATGAGGATTTTGCGTATATCACGTCGCAGACCTCCATGGAAGTACATTTCATCTATCCTGCCGATAAATTCATCACCTATCCCAATCACAACAAGCTCCTGCGTATCTGTGATGATTGCATCGGCGGTAAAACAGGCTATACGGACGCGGCGGGGCGCACGCTGGTATCCGCGGCGCGGCGGGACGGCTTGACCCTGATCGCCGTGACGCTCAATGATCACGACGACTGGGACGATCATATCTCTTTGTATGACTACGGCTTTGCCAATTATCAAAGGGAGACGTTTCATACACAGGAGCTTGTCGTAGACGTTGTCGGCTCAGACAGGGATTCGGTGTCGGTCTGCGCACAGGAAGTGACCGCAGTAGTACCGAAGGATCATGACGCCGTCCAAACCTCGATCATGCTGCCGCCTTTTGTTTACGCTCCCGTTGAAAAAGGGGACTGCATAGGGAAGGCGACCTTTTCGATCAACGGAAAAGTCGTTGCCCAAGGCGACTTGATCGCATCGCAAAGCGCGGGATATGACAGCAGAAAAAGAAGTATTTTTGAATTGATAAAGGATCTATTGAATTGGCACAGTTAGTCAGATTACAGAAGATGCTCGCCGACTGCGGCGTAGCCTCTCGCAGAAAAAGTGAAGAATTGATCGCGGCAGGACGCGTTCGTGTGAACGGTCGTGTAGCGCAGATCGGCGATAAAGTCGATCCGTACAATGATAAGGTATACGTCGGCAAGCGCCGCGTCACCGGCACCGCGAGACCGGGTCTGCGTTATATCATGCTCAATAAGCCGCGCGGCGTCCTCACAACCATGAGCGATGAGCGCGGCAGAAAGTGCGTCGCTGACCTGATCAAAGACATCGATGTCCGGCTGTATCCCGTCGGCAGACTTGACCGTGACAGCGAGGGTATGCTGCTGATGACCAACGACGGCGCGTTTGCCAACCACATCATGCATCCCAAAAAGCACGTCAATAAGGTCTATCGCGTTACGGTGCGTCCGAATATCACGGACGAGCAGGTCGCAAAGCTCGAAAGCGGCGTTGTGATCGACGGACGAAGGACAGCTCCCGCTCAGGTACGCGTCGTCAGCCGTGATAAGGATAACGAACGCTGTGTGCTGGAGGTCGTGATCCGCGAAGGCAGAAACCGCCAGATCCGCAAGATGTGCGACGCGGTCGGTCTTGAGGTCGCGCGTTTAAAGAGGATCGCCATCGGCGGCGTCAAGCTCGGAGGACTGCGCTCGGGGATGTATCGTGATTTGACGGATCTCGAGGTACGCAAGCTTTCCGCCGACCCGAATCCGAGTGAGAGCTTTTTGGAGATGAACTAAGAGCTGAAAAATAAGAAATAAGAAATTAACTAAACACTAAATACTAAGAACTAATGCTATGCTTGTTGTTAAACCCGATCTGAAAAATGAACAGAATGAAAGCAAGGCGCTGAATGCCTTTCTGGACGATGCGCCCTGCGGCTATATCCGCTTTCATCACAACGGCTACATTCTTGTTGTAGAGGAGTTGTTGCCGCTTCCGGAGAATCCGAAAGCGATGGATGGATCGATCTACGGTATCCTCGATACCATCATCCGCGCGCTCGGTTCCTACGGCTTGAACCATTCCTGCTATTATATCGAATGTGATAATCCCGTGCTGTTTCCGACGCTGGAAGCCCTGCGCTTTTCAATGAAGGACGGCAAGATGAAAAGCGACTTGTCCAGAATATTGAATCATCATCATGATTGATTCCCATGCTCCCTGCAGCGGCAGTGTCATTAAGTTAAGAAGGGCTCCTTTTGGGAAAAGGAGCTGTCACCCGTTGGCGACTGAGGAATTGTACTCATTGACCGAGTGTCAGTGAGATACCATTTTCTTAACTTAAGGACATAGCCCTTCAACGGGAGCTTTTTTCTTATAAAACCGTGCATTTTTGCTTGCTATTTTGATGCTGTTGTAATATAATATAAAATGAAGAAATTTGTGGCGGATGTTTTGCGCTTGGATCAAATATCCGTCTTTTTGGGAGGAATGATTTTGGGTGCTGAAAAGTATTCATCCTACGATGTGCTGAATGCGTTTTTTGACGACGGCAGCTTCAACGAGACCGACGCTTATCTCAAGAGCGGCGACGGCAAAGCGGAGGCGGTGACCGGCTTCGGAACCGTTGACGGTACGGCAGTGTACGCATTTGTTCAGAATGTGGACGTCTGCGGCGGCGCGATGAGCAAAGCTCAGGCGAAGAAAATCACTAAGCTGTATAACGCGGCGCTGAAAACCGGCTCTCCCGTTGTCGGTTTTTATCACTCGGTCGGCGGAAGATTGGAGCAAAGATATGAGCTGCTCTCCGCTTACGGCGATATTCTGAGAAAAAGCGCTAAGCTCAGCGGCGTTGTTCCGCAGATCTCCGTTGTTCTGGGCAATTGCCTCGGTACTTCTGCACTGATCGCAGCAGCGGCTGATTATATTATCATGGAAAAAGATGCGAGAATATCGGTCGACACGACAGGCGAAAAGGCTTCTGCCGACGAGAATTCGGGTTCGGGCGTTGTTTCCTTTGTTTGCGAAGGTTGGAGAGCCTGTACGGAGAAAGCCAAGGCTCTGCTCGGTTATTTCCCCGCCAATAATCTGGAGCCCGCTCCCGCATTCGAGACCGTTCCCGCATACGCTCAGCCCGATAAATTGCCGAAATACTTTGCCGATGAAAACTCGCTTCTCTGTGTCGGCGGCGGTTACGGCGAGCCCGTATGCACCGCTTTCGGCAGAGTGAACGGTTATCCTGTCGGCGTGATCGTCACCAAGGGCGGCACGATTTCCGCAGACGGAGCGAAGAAAATGAGTAAGCATGTGCGCTTCTGTGATGCGTTTTCGATTCCCGTTATCACGATAGTCGATGCGGAGCGGTTCGATAATCTTGCCGACGCATCCAAGCTGGTATCCGTTTATGCCGAGGCGACCGCTGCGAAGATCTCTGTCATCTCCGGTACTGCCGTCGGCGCTGTTTATATCGCCTTAGCGGGCACGACTTCAGGCGCTGATCTGGTCTACGCGCTGCCCGACGCCGTCGTATCTCCGATCACGCCCAAGGCGGCTGCGTTCATTTTGGACGATTCGATCGCCGACGCTCCTGTCGCAGAGCAGGAAGCGCTCGCGATGGATTACGTCAAGGCGAATCTGTCCGCTGTGAAAGCGGCAGAGGACGGCTATGTCGACGATATCGTCGGGCCGGAAGGCTTGAGAGATAAGCTCGTCGCGGCGCTCGATATGCTGTCGAGCAAGCGCGTATCGACCTTACCGAAGAAGCATACAACTAAGATATGATCAATGGGGGATAACAATATGAAAAATCTGAGAATCACCGTAAACGGCGTCGCTTATGACGTACAGGTAGAAGAATTGGGAAGCGAAGCCTCTGTGTCCGCTCCTGTCGCTCCCGTGAAAGCGGCTGCTCCCGCTCCCGCTGAGAAGGCCGCTCCCAAGACTGTCGGCGAGGGAATGAAAGTTGCCGCTCCGATGCCCGGTACCATCGTTTCCGTGAATGTTTCCGACGGTCAGGCTGTCAAGAAGGGCGATGTTCTTATTGTCCTTGAGGCGATGAAGATGGAAAACGAGATCAAAGCGCCCAAGGACGGTACTGTCACCGGCGTCAGCGTCAATAAGGGCGAAAGCGTCGATACAGGGGCGACCTTAGTGACCATCGGTTAAGGAGTATCATATGGCTAAAAAGATATTAATAACAGAAACTGCGCTGCGCGACCCGCACCAGAGCCTGATCGCGACCCGCATGACGACGGAGGAAATGCTGCCGATCCTCGATGCGATGGATCAGATCGGCTTCTATTCTCTCGAGTGCTGGGGCGGCGCGACCTATGACGCGTGTCTGCGCTTTTTGAACGAGGATCCCTGGCAGCGTCTGCGGATCATCCGCGATCATTGCAGGAATACGAAGCTCCAGATGCTGTTCCGCGGTCAGAATATGCTGGGATACCGTCATTATGCCGACGACGTGGTAGAATATCTGGTTCAGCGTTCGGCGGCAAACGGAATCGACATCATCCGTATTTTTGACGCGCTGAACGATATCAAGAACCTGCAGGTAGCCATCAAGGCGGCTAAGAAGGAAGGCGCTCACGCGCAGGTAGCGATCAGCTACACCACCGGTCCCGTCTTTACCGACGAGTACTATGTCGATTACGCGAAGCGCATCGCCGACGCGGGCGCCGATTCCATCTGTATCAAGGATATGGCTGCGCTGCTGACGCCGTACAATACCGAAAAGCTCGTCAGAGCGATCAAGGCGGAGGTCGATCTGCCGCTGCAGCTGCATACCCATTATACTTCCGGTCTTGCCTGCATGTGCCTGATGAAGGGCGTGGAAGCGGGCGTCGATATGATCGATACCGCGATCTCTCCGCTGGCGCTCGGCACCTCTCACGCGCCGACCGAGAGCATGATCGCCGCGTTCATGGGTACCGAATACGATACCGGTATTAAGTTGGAGAGCCTGACGCCGATCCGCGAGTACTTTATGACGCTCAGAGAGAAATACATCAAGAGCGGTCTGCTTGATCCGAAGATGCTCGCTACCGACGCCAAGGCGCTGATCTATCAGGTGCCCGGCGGTATGCTGTCGAACCTGCTCAGTCAGCTCAAACAGGCAGGCAAGGAAGATAAGCTCACCGAGGTGCTCGAGGAAGTACCGCGCGTGCGTCAGGACAGCGGTTATCCGCCGCTCGTGACCCCGACCTCCCAGATCGTCGGTACGCAGGCGGTATTCAACGTCATCACCGGCGAGCGCTACAAGATGTGTACCAACGAGTTCAAGGATCTGGTAGCCGGCAAATACGGCACCACGCCGATGCCGATCGATCCTGAGTTCCGCAAACGCATCATCGGCGATATGGAACCCATCGACTGTCGTCCGGCTGATCTGCTGGCGCCTGAGCTTGAAAAACTGCGCGCCGAGATCCCGCAGTATATGGTGCAGGAGGAGGACGTCCTCAGTTACGCTCAGTTCCCCAAGGTAGCGGTCGATTTCTTTGAGAAGCGCCGCAATAAACAGCTCGGCGTCAACTCCGAGCTGCTGGATAAAGAGAATAAAGTCCATCCGGTATAACCTGCAACAAAGGCGCCCCTTCGGGCGCCTTTGCGTTATGTAACCTTGTATTTTGTTTTGCGGAACGACGCGGTCGAGGCGATCTCTATGATGATCGCTGCAACAGCGCCGATGTATATGACGGCGATCACGCTGCCGAAGCCGGTATCATTACTGATCAGTGATGACAGAACGCCTGAATAGGTCAACAGATTCAGCGTTTCGACAACAACCCAGTAGGCGACAAAAACCATCATCAGATTGATCCTGTGCTTTTTGATGACCTTGATCGGCGCAGTTTTGTGCCTGCGGATAATGAAGGTGCAGACCAATGTAAACGGCATCAGAATGGTGATCAAAAAGAAAGATGTTAATTCGATATGACCGACCTTTATCTCAGGGCTGTTGCTAAAGAACAAGATAAACAGCGCCATTCCTATGACATAAAGTATCCATATCATTATCGTAGAAAAAGAATAGCTTGTCGGCTTTTCCGCTGTCATGTATACAGCGCCCCCGCCGGGCTTTTGTACGACTTTCGGTTCATTCGCCGGTATCGGTTTTTCCAAAACGGAGGGATCGGTCGACTGCACATAAAAATGTCCGTTCAGCGCACTGATCAGCGACTGGTATGCTTTTGCTTTATCATTATAAGCGATGATTCGCTGGGAGGGGGACAACATGAAGTTGAATTCGCTGTTCATTTCAGTTCTGTCGATGATGAACGGGATGACGGGCTTGCCTTTTGAGATGGCGTCTATGATCTCGGATTTTACCCAATAGGAATTCTGTGAATTTTTTGAACAGACCAGCACGACAGCGCCGCAGTTTGTGATCGCGGCGGGTATCGCTTTGGTGTAATCCGAGCCGCCTTCAATGGAAGCGGGAGCCATCCAGCAAGTAAATCCGTTCTTAATCAGTACGTCGCGAAGCTGTTCGGCTGCAGCGGTTTCCTTAGAGCTGTAGCTGATGAATACATATGGGGCGTCTGACATGAACACACCTCCTTTGGAACTGCTGTGTTGAATTATATCAGTTATCGGTAGAAATAGCAATACTTTATCGGATTCAAAGTCTGATGACGCCGTTGGAAAACTCGTTGATCGGCTGTCCGCCTTTAGCGATATTCATTGCTTCCGCCGCGCGCAGATCGACGTTAAATATTTCTTTAGCAGAAATATTGTTCAGGCTTTCATAATCCGTCTTCGTCTTGACGATCAGCGGCAGCGCTGCGCCTCTGAGCAATCCTTCAAGACCCGCTTTGAACCCGAGGATGCGCAGATAGGGGACAGGGGTGTTCTGCATTTCCTGCGTGATGTTGAGGAACGCGGCGAGCACGATCCTGCGGATCCGCGCCATGGTGTAGCGTTTTGTTTTAACGGCGTTATATATTTCGTTCAGAGAATTAAACTGCTTTGCCGCTTCAATGATTCGGTATTCCAGACCCTCGCTGACGTCGGCGATCCGGCGCAGTTCTTCCGGCGTGGTGGTTTTGAGCCGATAGAGGATCGCGGATTCAATGCTGCTTAACCGGCAGGGACGGTCGATCTCCATCGGCGTGAGCAGTCTGTACGACTCGCCGTTCTCGATCATCTCGCGGATCTTGCTTGCCGAGGCGATCCCGTCGCGTATCACATCTTCATCGTGACCCGCGCCCTTACGCGGAATCGCGATCGGCAGGATACCGTACTTTTGACAAGCCTTGATGTACTCGAGCGCGAGGATGTTGTTCGGCTGTTCGAGGATATGAGCATGTTTATCTCCGACCGCCGAGCTCAGCGCCTTGGGATAGTACTGCCCGCCCTTCATTGCAGAACGTATCTTGTCGTTTATTAATTCGTTTTCCAGCAAACTCGCAACCTCAGACAGATCGTTGATGGAGTTTTCCGCTCCGAAGTACAGCCTGTTACAGTTGAGTGCAGCGGCGATGTGAACGCCGTTATCAGCGAAAACCTGTGCGCTTGATAAAGCGTATACTGTCGGCAGTTCGACGACGATATCCGCGCCGTTTTGCAGCGCCGCTTTCGCTCGTTCGTATTTATCGGTGATCGCGATATCGCCCCGCTGAACAAAGCTGCCGCTCATGATGCAGACGATATCATCATGAGAATCCGATTTGATTTTCTCTAACAGAAATTTATGTCCGTTATGAAAGGGATTGAATTCGCAGATAACGCCTGCACGGCTCATATTCACACCAACTTTATGATTTTAGGATAAAAATGCTTGAAATACTCAGCTTTTTGTACTATTATAGTATATGTTATTATTGTTGAATTTTCAATACAGGAGGAAGAATTAATGAAAATATTAGTTATCAACGCAGGCAGCTCCAGCCTGAAATATCAGCTCATCGACATGGATACCGAGCAGATGATCGCCAAGGGCAACTGTGAGCGCATCGGTCAGGAAGGCTCCTTCATCGGTCATAAGACCGCCGACGGACGTTCTTTCACCAAAGAGATCCCCATGCCCGATCATGCAAAGGCGTTCATCGCCGTCAGCGACGCGCTTCTTTCCGAAGAATTCGGCGTGATCAAGAACCTCGACGAGGTCGCCGCGATCGGTCACCGTATCGTTCAGGGCGGCGCGCTGTTCAGTGATCCCGAGCTGGTCACCGAGGAGGTCATCAAGGGCATCGAGAGCCTGATCCCGCTGGCTCCTCTGCATAATGCGGGACATGTCCAGGCGATCAGGGGCTGTCAGCAGGTTTTCGGCGACAAGATCCCGATGGTCGTCGTATTCGATACCGCGTTCCACAGCACCATGCCCGAGAAGGCGTATATGTACGCCGTTCCCTATGAGTATTATGAGAAGTACGCCGTCCGCCGTTACGGCGCTCACGGCACCTCTCACCGCTTTGTATCCGGCGCAATGGCTGATCTGATGGGTAAGGATATCAAGGATCTGAAGCTCATCACCTGCCATATCGGCAACGGTTCCTCCATCACCGCCGTCAAGAACGGCAAGGTCATCGACACCTCGATGGGTCTGACGCCTCTCGACGGTATCCTGATGGGCACCCGCTCCGGCTGTCTGGATCCCTCCGTCGTCACCTTCATCGCCGAGAAGGACAACCTCTCGCCGCAGGAGATGAACATCCTGCTCAATAAGAAATCCGGTCTGTTGGGCGTTTCCGGCGTATCGAGCGACGACCGCGACGTTACCGCCGCCGAGGAAGCCGGCAACCACCGCGCGAAGCTCGTTCACGAGATGCTGTACTACCAGATCGCGAAGTACATCGGTCAGTACTGGGTCGCTATGGGCGGCTGCGACGGCATCGTCTTTACCGCAGGCTTGGGCGAGAATCAGCCCGCTCTGCGTGAGGCTGTCATCGACTATCTCGCGTTCGCGGGCGTGAAGCTGAACAAGGAAGTCAACGCCGTGACCAGAGATACCGCGTTTATCTCCGCCGAGGATTCTTCCATCCCCGTCGCCGTTATCGCGACCAACGAGGAGCTGGCGATCGCAAGAGATACCAAGTCGATCGTAGAAAAGCTGTAAGGGTGAGAGATAATGAAGAGAATCACTGCATTATTGATCGCTTTACTGCTGCTCGTCTCACTTGCTTCCTGTAACAGCGCCGAACAGGGCGGGAACAGCGAAGCGGAACCGAAAGACGCTCCGACAGCATCTCAGACAGAAGCCGCGACAAATGCTGCTGAGCCGGCGCAGGCAGAAGCAGTTGATATCAGCGGCTGGAACTGGATCGACGGAGAACTGGATTGCTACAATTATGACGACTGCTACATGTCATATCAATATCCCGAGCAGTTCAAGACCTCGTCCGAGGACAGCAGCGGCTACCAGTCGCGCAGCTATTATTATAATCCATCCAACGCCGAAGCAGATGCGAACGGTTCGCCCTACGGTCTCTATATCTCCTTCGGACAGGGATCGTTCGGCGGCATGACAAAAAGCTCGCTGGAAGAAACGGCTCCCAACGGTCTTTCGGAGCGTGAACTCGGCGGACGTCAGGTACTCTTTGCAGAGCTTTCGTCTGATCCGAACACCGGCGCTCATGCTTTCGCCTATTATCTGGCGTATGACGAGGATGAATGGTCGCGGATCTGGATCATTCTGTGTGATCCGGAGGAGGACGGCGCATTCAGAAAAACCTTTGAAAACAGCATCAGCTTTGCAAAAGACTGACAACATTCTTAACAGACAGAAAGAAACCGCTCTCGATGGAGGGCGGTTTTTACATACTGTACAGCACAATTGTGCACAAAACAAACAAATTAAAGTGTACCCCATGTCAAGGACAGAATAAAAAACAGTACAGTTAGATTTGTTGGTTAAGTTTTTCTGCTTCGAAGTCAACTATCAGAGTCGGAGACGAAGTCTCCTTATCTGAGAAAGCGACATCAAAAGTGGAGTCA
>JAFRBD010000037.1 GCA_017405065.1 Ruminococcus sp.
AAAGATTTCAACCCTCCGCCCCTTCGGGGCACCTCCCTTAGGAAAGGGAGGCTGACAAACGCTCTGCTCTACAAAACTTTGAGTCATCGTGGCGCCGTCTTGCTTTATGGGGATATAGTGACTTTATCTTATCACAGAACCGTGGCTTTCGCAAGGCGAGCCTTGACACCCGTACATAATCAGATATAATAATGTATATGGATGATAAAAAGGAGAGATCAACATGTCATACGAATATATCACCCTGCGGGAGCGCCCCGCAATGAAAGATACAGCCGCGCAGTGGTTCCACTCGAAATGGGGCGTGCCGGCGGAGGCGTATCTGGAATGTATGGACGCTTACCTCAGCGGAGAGGTTGAGTACGGATGGTACCTTTGTCTGGACGGCGAGAATATCGTCGGCGGCCTGGGCGTGATCGAGAATGATTTTCACGACAGAAAGGATCTGGCTCCGAACGTCTGCGCCGTGTATACGGAGGAGGCGTATCGCGGTCGGGGGATCGCGGGAAAGCTGCTGGATCTCGCCGTAGAGGATATGAGAGCTAAGGGGATCAGCCCGATCTATCTCGTGACCGATCATACTGGCTTTTATGAGCGGTACGGCTGGGAATTCCTGTGCATGGTGCAGGGCGACGGCGAGCCAGACATGACAAGGATGTATATACATCGATAAATCGAGTGAGGAACCCTCCGGCACTTCGTGCCGCCTCCCTTAGAAAAGGGAGGCTTTTGGGTTTGCGACGACTGTTTTATTGAAAGGAGTATTTGTTAATGGAAATGAATCAATTATTTTGCCAGTGCTGCGGGATGCCGCTGACGGAGGAGCTTTTCAGCCGTGAGCCGGACGGCAGCGTGAACGAGGACTATTGCAAGTGGTGCTACACGGACGGGAAATTCGCCTATGACAGCAAGGAAAAGCTGCTGGACTTTTTGATGGAGCATGTGCCGAACACCGAGGGGATCCCGGACGACGAGCGCAGGGCGGCGTATGACGGCTATCTATCGCAGCTCAAGCGCTGGAAAGAAGCGTAACCGAATATAAAAATGAACGCCCTTGGCTATGGATCAATACAGCTAAGGGCGGTTTTTATAAGGTTTGTCAGGAAAAGTGCAGTCCCTGTTTGTGGGATTGCCGCGCCCTAAAGGGCTCGCAATGACAGCTTTATTAAGGCGTTTTGGGTGATAGTTTATTCCCATTCAACCGTTCCCGGAGGCTTGGAGGTGATATCGTAGACGACGCGGTTGACCTTATCGACCTCGTTGATGATGCGGTTACTGACCCTGCCGAGGATATCGTAGGGGATCTTTGCCCAGTCGGCGGTCATGAAGTCGTCGGTGGTGACGGCGCGGATGGCGACCAGTTCGCTGTAGGTGCGTTCGTCGCCCATGACGCCGACGGTCTTTACGCCCGGCAGGACAGCGAAGAACTGGCTCATCTCGCTCGCATAGCCACACTTGTCCATCTCGTCGCGGAGGATGGCGTCGGCTTCCTGCAGGATGCGGACGCGTTCGGCGGTGACCTCGCCGATCACGCGCACGCCCAGTCCGGGACCGGGGAAGGGCTGCCGCCAGACCAGATCATGGGGGAGACCGAGCTTTTCGCCGACGGCGCGGACCTCGTCTTTAAACAGGTCTTTGAGCGGCTCGATCACGCCCTCGAACTGAATATCCTTCGGGATGCCCACCTGATTATGGTGGGTTTTGATTTTGGAGGCGTCGCCCTTGCCGCTTTCGATGCGGTCGGGGTAAATGGTGCCCTGCGCGAAGAATCCGGAGCCGAAGCTCTCGCGGATCTTGTTCCAGAACACGTTGTAGAATTCCGTGCCGATGACGCTGCGCTTGTCCTCGGGGTCAGTCAGACCCTTGAGCTTAGATAAGAATTCTTCCTGACAGTTGATGCGGACGAAGTTCATGTCGAAAAGGCTATTGAAGGTTTTTTCGACGAAGTCGCCCTCGTCCTTGCGCATCAGACCCTGATCGACGAAGACGCAGGTGAGCTGTCTGCCGACAGCTTTTGAAAGCAGCGCGGCGGCAACAGAGCTGTCAACGCCGCCGGAAAGGCCCAGCACGACGCCCTTGTCGCCGATCGTTTCGCGCAGTTCCTGCACCGTGTCGTCGATGAAGCTGTCCATTTTCCAGTCGCCCGCGCATTGACATACGCTGTACAGGAAGTTGCGCAGCATCTGCCTGCCGTACTCGGTGTGGGTGACCTCGGGATGGAACTGCACGCCGTAGATCTTACGGCTCTCGTCGCACATGGCGGCGACGGGACATTTTTCGGTAACGGCGATGGTGGTGAAGCCCTTGGGAGGATGGGGGATATAATCGTGGTGGCTCATCCAGCAGATGCTTTTTGCGGGAACGTCGGTGAACAGGGTGTTGTCCCTCGCGTATACCTCGATCTTGCCGTACTCGCTGCTGTCTTCGGCGCCTTCGACCATTCCGCCCGCCATATGGGCGATCAGCTGGCAGCCGTAGCAGATGCCGAGGAGAGGGACGCCCGCGTTTAGGATCGCGGGATCGAAGTGGGGAGAGGCGGGATCGGAAACGCTGTTGGGGCCGCCGGTGAAGATGATGCCCTTGTAGCCCTCCTGCCTGATCTGTTCCACAGTGATCTTGTTATAGGGCTTGATCTCGGCGTAGATGCTTTGCTCGCGCACGCGGCGCGCGATCAGCTGGTTATATTGACCGCCGAAGTCGAGAACTAAGATTTTTTCCATAGTATACCTCCTATTGAAAAATGTCATTCCGAGGAGGGCAACGCCCGACGTGGAAATCCCCTTGTCTCAGAAGCTGTGCTTCTCTCTGTGGGATTGCCACGGCTCCGAAGGAGCCTCGCAATGACACTGTGATTTATATATTGATCTCCGCGTTCTCACGGTCGACGCCGGAGAGGAGCGGTCTGGTCTTATCGACGAGCGCCTGCACCTGAGCGGGACATCTGCCGATATAGTCGGACGGATCGAGCACGTCGGTCATTTCCGCTTCGCTGAGCGGGAAATTCTCGTCCTCGGCGAGCATAGAGAGCAGGCTGCAGGGCTCGCCCTTGTCCATCGCGGCGATCGCCTGCATGGAGCAGCGGCGGATGATCTCGTGCAGCTCCTGACGGTTGCCGCCGCGCTTGACGCCCTCCATCATCAGGTTTTCGGTCGCAATAAAAGGCAGATAGGTCATGACGGTACGGTTGATGACGTCGGTGTTGACGACGATGTCGGCGGTGACGCGCTGTAAAATACGCAGGATCGCGTCGGCGCAGAGGAAGCCCTCGGGGAGGGAGATACGGCGGTTGGCGGAGTCGTCGAGGGTGCGCTCCATCCACTGGACGGAGACCGTCATCGGCGCGTTCAGCGCGTCAGCCATCAGATAACGCGACAGCGAACAGATGCGCTCGCACATCATCGGGTTGCGCTTGTAGGGCATGGCGGAGGAACCGACCTGCGTCTTGGCGAACGGCTCGAAAAGCTGGCGGTCGTGCTGCAGCAGGCGCATATCGGTGGCGAATTTATGCGCGCTCTGGGCGATCGAGGACAGGGCATTCAGGATGCGGCTGTCCACCTTGCGGGGATAGGTCTGACCCTGTACGTCAAAGATCTCGTCAAAGCCGAAGGCGTAGGCGATCTTTTGGTTGAGCGCGTTGATCTTATCGTCGTCGCCGTCGAACAGCTCGACAAAGCTCGCTTCGCTGCCCGTGGTGCCGCGGCAGCCGAGGAACTTGACGTTTTTGATCGCGAAGTCGATCTCGTCGAGGTCGGACACGAAGTCTTGGAGCCAGAGGGACGCGCGCTTGCCGACGGTGACGAGCTGAGCGGGCTGGTAATGGGTGTAGCCGAGGGTCGGCATGTCCTTGTATTTTTCGCAGAAATCGCAGAGGTTCGCGACAACCTTCAAGAGTTCCCTGCGGATGTAGAGCAAAGCGTCGCGATATAATACGAGATCGGCGTTGTCGGTGACGTAGCAGGAGGTCGCGCCGAGGTGGATAATACCCGCCGCGGAGGGGGCTTCCTTACCGTAGGCGTGGATATGCGCCATGACGTCGTGGCGGAATTCCTTCTCCTTTTCGGCGGCGTAGTCGAAGTCGATATCGCTGATGTGCTTTTCAAGGTCGGCGACCTGTCCGGGCGTGATGGGCAGACCGAGTTCGCTCTCGGCTCTTGCCAGCTCTACCCAGAGCTTGCGCCATGTCTCGATGCGGGTCTGTGCGGAGAACAGGGATTTCATATAGTCCGACGCGTAGCGCGCCGAGAACGGGGATTCGTAGTTGGTTGTCATAATGGTGCTCCTTTTCCCTGCGCAGTCATTGCGAGGCTCCTTTGGAGCCGTGGCAATCCCACAAAAAGGGAATAATAGTTATATGATAGATGGGTATAAATCAATCCATTGAGGATTATCTTTTTCTATGATCGAGTTTTTGTATTTTCTGTTTCTCCCTTTGAGCTGTTTTCCCTTGCTATCGCAAGTTCCGGTTCCGTGTACATTTCGTAATATACCAACTTATCAACGTGATATTATGCAGTGAAAGAAGATGGATCAATATGGTTTTTATGCTCATACACTCGCCTGATCAAGTTATTCGTTACACCGATGTACAGGGTTGTATTATAATTGTTAGAAAGGATATAAGCGTAATAGGTCATGATATTCTCCAAAGTCGATGCTTTTGCGGGGGGAGAGAAGTGATGCTCCTCTTTGTGGGATTGCCACGGTCGCTTAGTCGCTCCCTCGCAATGACAGCGAGAGGTGTGGGATTGCCACGTCGCTTGCGCTCCTCGCAATGACAGCGAGATTATTACCGTATAATAATACTGTCTCTCTCCGGTCCGACGGAGACGTACTTGATGTAACAGCCGATCTGTTTTTCTATATACAGCACGTAATCCTGCGCCGCTTTGGGCAGATCTTCAAACTTGCGTACGCCGGAGATATCGACGCCCCAGCCGGGGAGATACTCGGTATAGGGCTTAGCGCTGTTGAGCAGAGAGGGGAAGGGGAATTTTTCGGTACGGCTGCCGTTGACGATATATTTGGTGCAGACCGGGATCTTATCCATGTAGCTTAAAACGTCCATCTTAGTCAGCGCGACGGCGGTAGCGCCCTGTACCTTGACGCCGTAGCGGGTCGCGACGACGTCGAAGGAGCCGACGCGGCGGGGTCTGCCGGTCTTGGCGCCGTATTCGCCGCCCGCCTCGCGGAGCTTGTCTGCCTCTTCGCCGAACCACTCGCTGACGAAGGGGCCCTCGCCCACGCAGGTGGAGTACGCCTTGACCACGCCGATGATCTCGTCGAGCTTCATATGGGGGCAGCCCGCGCCGATGGGCGCGTAGGCGGCGATGGTGGAGGACGAGGTGGTGTAGGGATGGATGCCGTAGTCGATATCTCTCAGCGAGCCGAGCTGCGCCTCAAACATGATATTCTTGCCCAGCTCTTTGCAGTCGTCGTAAAAGTCGTCGAGGTCGCCGATAAAGGGCATAAGCGGTACGCAGTAGGTATCGTACCACTCCCTGAGCGAATCAAGGGTGGTCGGCGCGGCGCCGTAGACTTTTTCGAGCGTCAGGTTTTTCCATTCCATGATGCTCTCAAGATGCTCAAAAAAGGCTTTTTCATCGAACAGCTCGCCCGCGAGGACGGTCTTTTTCTGATATTTGTCGGAGTAAAAGGGCGCGATGCCCTGCTTGGTGGAGCCGTACTTTTTATCGGCGAGGCGCTGTTCTTCAAGGCAGTCGAGCGCCTTGTGCCACGGCAGCAGAAGCGAGGCGCGCGCGCTGATCTTGAGATTGTCGGGGGTGACGGACACGCCCTTGTCGCGCACATAGCGGATCTCGTTCAGAAGACTTTCGGGATCCGCGGCGACGCCGTTGCCGATGACGGACACGACTCCCTTGCGGAAGATGCCCGAGGGCAGCAGATGCAGGGCGAATTTGCCGAATTCATTGATGACGGTGTGACCGGCGTTGCCGCCGCCCTGATAGCGTACGACGACGTCGAAGTCTTCGCTGATGAGGTCGACCATTCTGCCTTTGCCCTCGTCGCCCCAGTTGATGCCTACGATCGCAGTATTCATAATTTCCTCCCTATGGGCTCCCTTGTCTAAAGGGAGCAGCCGCCGGATGGCGACTGAGGGATATATAGATTGATTGAGCGTCAGCGAGAAACCGTTATATTCGGTCGGTCGCTTTGCTCCGTTTTGTATATCCCCCTGTTTCCCCCTTCAGACAAGGGGGATTTTTGCTCTCTGATATTTCAGGGAGCCTTTCTTACGCACAGATTATAGCATAAACGGCGTCAAAAAAATAGCGCGATAAAAGAAAAATGGCAGAATTTCGGCTATATCACATAAGAATGGACAAACCGAATAAAAATTATTATTAAAATTATTCTGAATTCTCAAAAAAACAGTTGTATTTTTTGAAATTCTATGGCATAATGTATACGCACCATTATACATTATAGGAGGTAACATAATGTTAAAGAAATTTTTATCACTGCTTTTGGCAGTAATGATGATCGTTTCCGTACTGACAGTCGGTTTTGTGACTGCCAACGCGGCGACGACAGACGGCTTCACGCCCGACCCCGGCAAGCTGTATTTTGATACAGACGGCACCGGTTGGGAAATGGGCACCAAGAATAAGGTCGCTTTCCACATCTTCGGCGGCGATATTGAGAAGACTCTTGCCTGGGGCGCCAGCAAGTCCATCGGCGCTGAAACCGAGGGTCAGCCCGGTGTGTTTGAGATCGATCCGCAGAACGGCAAGCAGGGATACACCCTGAACCCCGGCGTACAGTACAAGATCATCTTCGTCCGCACCGACGGCAAGAACTGGACCAACCAGACCTACGATCTGTTCTTCACCACCGACTGCTTCGGTCATATTGCTTACAGCACCGGAGATATGCTTGAGAACCCCGTAGACAGCACCAAACAAGCGCTTGCCGCTTACTGGAAAGATATGGACGCTACCAAGTACGGTCCTGTCAAGGCGATCTCCTCTATCGGCAATGTTGTCGGCGAATGCCTCGAGAAAGGCAAGACCGATTACGATATCATGAAAGAGTTCTTCACGGAAGATAAGAGCGATTTCCAGGACAAGACCGGTTATCAGAACGCGCATAAGTTTAAATGCGAGATCAGCGAAACTGCTGATGGATATAAGACTGAGCAGAAGCTGATCGACGATATCGGCGCGGGTCTCGGACTGA
This sequence comes from Ruminococcus sp., assembly GCA_017405065.1. GTDB lineage: Bacteria > Bacillota > Clostridia > Oscillospirales > Acutalibacteraceae > Ruminococcoides. The sequence continues at coordinate 7,198 of JAFRBD010000037.1, forward strand.
CCAAGGATCAGGTCAAGGAGATCATCGAATCTGATGAAGTTCAGGCGAAATTCACGGCGACCGAATTAGGCTGCTCCTGGAGCTATGACGATTCTACCCTGCCCGCAGGCTCGTCCGCTCACACACATACTCCCGGCGAGCCCGTGATCGAGAACGATACTCCCTCTACCTGCAAAGTTGCCGGTACTTATGACGAGGTCGTCTACTGCATCGAGTGCGGTGAAGAAATCTCCCGCGAGACCAAGAATCATGAGCTTGCCGCTCATACTCCCGGCGAAGTTCAGATCGAGAACGATACTCCCTCTACCTGCAAGGTAGCCGGCACTTATGACGAGGTCGTCTACTGCACCGTATGCGGCGATGAGCTCTCCCGTGAGACCAAGGATCATGAGCTGGCTGCTCATACTCCCGGCGAAGTTCAGATCGAGAACGATACTCCCTCTACCTGTAAGGTAGCCGGTTCTTATGACGAGGTCGTCTACTGCACCGCGTGCGGCGACGAGCTCTCCCGCGAGACCAAGAACCACGAGCTGGCTGCTCATACTCCCGGCGAAGTTCAGATCGAGAATGAAAAGGCTGCCGACTGCGTAAACGGCGGTTCTTATGACGAGGTCGTCTACTGCACCGCGTGCGGCGACGAGCTCTCCCGTGAGACCAAGAACACCGATCCCGATCCCAACGCGCATCCGGCGCTCACCCATGTTGAAGAAGTGCAGCCGACCGCAAGCGTAGACGGCGTCAAAGAGCATTTCGAGTGCCCGCTGTGCGGCAAGTGCTTCACGGATGAGGCAGGAACGATAGAAGTCAGTCCCGAAGACCTGATCATCAAGGCTGAGCATGTCCGCGGCGACGCCGACGGCAACGGCGTATTCAATAGCCTTGACGTTACCGTTCTGCAGCGCAAGCTGGTCGACTATGACGTTGAAAGCTTTGACGCGATCGCTGCCGACGCTGACCTCTCCGGTGATGTTGATGTGATCGACGTTACCTTGATGCAGCGCGTACTGGTTAAGATGACCACCTTTGAGAAGTGGGACGCCAGACATCCGAAGGCATAAGTATATAGCTGAATAAAAACGAGGGGCTGTCGCATGAAACGCGACAGCCCCTTTTTGCGGTTTTATCAGTGACAGGAGGCAAGCAACCGGTGGTGAAAAGCGTGATAACCAGCCCGCTTTTGCACCGGGGAAGTTTATTCCCTTTACGTAAAAACATAATCGAAACTCACGGAGCATACACCTGCTTCCGCAGGGACGACCAGTGGCCGTCCGTGTCGCGTTAAGCGACATTCGCGAAGCGATATGACAGCAGCCTTTGTTTTTTATCTGCCGTTTTCGATAAATGAAACGTCCGTCGTTCTGCGGACGAGCAATGCTCGCCCCTACGTAAAGAGAGAAATGCTCCGCCTTTTGTATCGTTTTTCCTTCAATTGGCGGCATTGTCCTCTTGGGGAAGGCGTTGGATTTCCGTTTCAACTATCCATCAGCGTCTGTGGGCGACGCCCGCATCGCTTTCGAACGCTTTCCTAATCAGCACATTTCAGCGCTTCTACCATATCGATCTTCTTATTCTTTCTCGCTACCATCAGTCCGACCAGGAGTGATACGCCGAAGGTCAGCAGGATGGAAACGGTATAGGTCAGCGGGCCTAACATCAGCTTCATTTCATACTCTCCGGCGAGCGCCGTGGTCAGCCAGTGCAGCACGCCCACGCCTGCGGGCAGTCCGATCAGTACGCCCAGGACGGTCAGCCAGATGTTTTGTGAGATCAGCAGCTTGCCGATCGTACGGTTGCAAAAGCCCAGAACCTTTAAGGTTGCAAGCTCGCGTGAGCGCTCCACATAGCTCATGACGCCGAGGTTATACAGCACTACGATACCGAGGATCACGGCGGCGACCACAAGGATGATAACCATGCTGTCCATGATCTGCACAAAGCTGTTGAAGGTCTCCATGAGCTGGGCTTTATCCTGCTTGCCGGCGATCAGGTCTGACGACGGGACGTCTTCGGTGCGTCGATCCGTATAGATCGCGGTGAGAGAATAGTCGATACCGAGTTCATCGGCAAGGTTATCGGTCATCGTGACGCTCTCGGTCATGATCGCGCGGTTGTAGCCGAGTACCTTTGTCTTGTAGGTATCCTCAGAGCCGTAGGGCGAGAATTCGATCGTATCACCGATCTTCGCTTTGTCCTTTAATCTGAGGCAGAGATACACGCCCTCGTCGCTCAGCGCGATCCGGTTGTTATCCTCGTCGATGATGTTCAGCAGCCCGTGCGGATTATGTACGACGTCGAGCGCGACCGTATCGCCGCTGAGGCTGATACCGGTCAGACTCTCCCAATCGCCGTCCAGCTCGCCCGCAAGGGAGATCGCTTCATCCCGATCGGCGTTATCGGCAAGGTTGACCTTTGTGGTGTAGTTGGAGATATCGTGATCGAGCAGATCGAGGAAGCCTGCCATCGTGTCGCGCATACCCAAGCCGCCGACCATCAATACCATACAGCCGACGATACCGAACAGCGTCATCGCCGAACGGCTCTTGTGGCGGCTGAGATCGCGCAGATTCCACTTGGCGCCGAACTGCATTCTGTCCCAGAAGCGGAATCGCTCCAAAAACATCTTGCGCATCTTCTTTGGCGTATAGGGGCGCAGCGCGTCGGCGGCGGTGCCTTTGAGCTGCTGTCTGACGGACAAAAAGCTGATCAGGGTCAGCAGGAGCACCGTCCCGATCATCACGGGATAGCAGAAGGTCGGAACAGCGGCGCCCCAGTCGGGCATGTCGAAATAGGTGCCCATCATGCCGTCTTCGCTCATCACGAGCCTGCATACCCATAAGCCGAGCAGCGAGCCGAGCGCCGTGCCGACGATCCCGATGAATAAGCCGTAAGCCGTGTAGTGCCTGAGGATCCGGCGGTTCTTGAAGCCCAGCGCTTTCAGTGTACCGATCTGCAGCTTCTCTTTGGCGGCGATACGGTGCATGGTGGTGACCATCGTGAGGATGGCGATGGCAAGGAACAATACCGGCAATACCGAACCCATCGTCTTGCCTTCCGTCGCTTCGCCCATCGCCTCTTTATAGACGACATGATCGTCCTTCGGCGTGACCATGATGGTGCGTCCGAGCTTGTCTTTGACGTTGTCCTCTAAGGTTTCTTTATCTGAATCGGAGATCAGATTCACCTGCGCGTAGACCTGATCGAGCGCTTTGTCGACGTCGCTGTCGGAAAACAACAGCTTGGAAAGACTGTCGTCGATGAATTCTTCGGGAACGCCAGACTGCCTGAGCTCGTCGGCGGCACTGCTCTTCATCTTTTCTTCGACAACGCCTCTGAGCTTTTTGGGCGTGATATAGGCATAGCCGAAGGTATTGTAGTCGGGCATGAGCTGGTTTTTATCCGCGACGCAGATCATATGCTCGCCCGACTTGATCAGACCGACGATCTCTCCGGTGATCTCTGCGCCCTGAAACTCGAGCGTCAGCGTATCGCCGAGCTGAATATCATTTGCGGCGGCGAATTTGTCGGACAGCCAGAAGCCGTCGCTGTTTTCGTCGTACGCGTCGCCGTCCGTCACGATAAAGGCGGAAACATTGAAATCCTCGCTGACGTCCAGCGCAAGGCTTTTATTCTTTTCGCCTTTTATGTCAAGAGTAACGGACAGATAGCGCGTCGCCGCGTCTACGCCCCCGATGGTTTCTATCTTGTGTAAATCATCCGCGGTAAAGCCTGTTTCGGAGTACAGACGGTAGTCGGCATAGGCGGTATCGTCAAGAAAACTGCCGACGTCGACCTCGATGGTACGCCATTCCATATTGAAGCCGAGGAAGATGCCCATGCCGAGCGTGATCATGATGATCATGGAAATAAACTGCGCCTTATAGCTCCACGCGGTTCGAAACAACTTGCGTATCAGCATTTATACTACTCCTTAATGAAAACCTTAATATCTATTGCGCTGAATTCCGTATAGCTGCGCTGGGTTCCGTGACAGGCGCCTGCCTGCGTCGCCCGCCTTGCTCTGCGAAATCTATCACTAATATCTTATTATCACGGAGTAGTATCACCACTCCACCTCGTCTGCGCTCATGGGGTTCTCCTGTTCTTCGATCGAGCGGAGCTTGCCGTTCTTGACGCGGATCACGACGTCCGCCATCTTGGCGATGCTCTGGTTATGGGTGACGATCACGATGGTTTTGCCGTAGTTTTTCGCCATGCTGAGCAGGAGCTTCAAGACCATGACGCCGGTCTCGGAATCGAGCGCGCCGGTCGGCTCGTCGCAGAGCAGGATCTTCGGATTTTTGGCGAGCGCTCTCGCAATAGAGATACGCTGCTGTTCGCCGCCCGATAATTCAGCGGGGAAGTTATGTAAATGATCGGTCAGTCCGACCTCTGCGATCATCTGCTTTGCATCGAGTGCGTCTTTGGAGATCTGAGATACCAGTTCGACGTTTTCATAGACGGTCAGCGTCGGTATCAGGTTATAGAACTGGAACACAAAGCCGACTGTCGCCGCGCGGTAATCCGCAAGCGCATTGTCGGACAGCGTGCTGATATCCCTGCCGTTCACGGTGATCTTTCCTTCGGTCGGACTGTCCAAACCGCCCAAAAGGTTCAGAAGCGTGCTTTTGCCCGCGCCGGAGGGGCCGAGGATGACGACGAATTTGCCCTCGTCCAGCGTAAAGCTGACCTGATTCAGCGCCTTCAGCACATGATCGCCGCTGGTATAGGTTTTGGTGACGTTTTCAAATTGTACGATTGACATGGTATATACCTCCATTCATTTTCCGGTCATTGCGGAGTTCCCCATCATTGCCGATTCAATCGACATTATTGTAACAGTGTCATTACGAGGAGGGCATTACAAAATCCTTATTTTGCCCGACGCGGCAATCCCCCTTGTCTTTTATGACGTTTGATGTAACAAGAGTTATGCTGCTCCTCTTTGCGGGATTGCCAAAAGTCAGGGATTTCCACGGTCGCTTAAGCCCTCAGTCACCGCCGACAAGTTGTCGGTGACAGCTCCCTTAGGAAAGGGAGCCTTTACTCCCTCGGAATGACAGCGGGAATGAAAACTTCTTCTTTTCATAAGGCTCTGTTTTGATCTCCAGTACCTTATATCCCGTCTTACCGATCGTTTCTCTCAGCGCCGCTTCGTCGAGCGCGCTTTCGCTGATGATATCGGTCGTCCCCTTTGCATGAGAAGATGCGACCTTTTTGATCTTGAAATTATTTCGAATGGTATCGTTGACATGGCTCTCGCACATGGCGCACATCATCCCGTCGATCGTTATTGTTGTTTTGATCATAATGAATCCCTCCTGTTTTATGAGATTTATACGGAACACTTCTAAAGATAAACCCTCAGTCGGCTTCGCCGCCGGCTCCCTTAGGAAAGCCTTTATTATCTTGCAGCGGTCAGCCGGATCAATGATCCGGCGCTTTCATACGGTTTTTGATATACTCTTGTCCCTTACCCGCAGCACGCAAATTGCTTCTGCGCTTTATGATCCCTTTCGCAGAAAGCCTCATACAAAGTTTCGTTCCTGTCGTGACAGGAACAGTTGAACAGGTTTCCTGTTTTTGATCTCGCCGAGGTCGTTGACGATCATTTGCTCTGATGTCTGTCCCATATTAATCCCGACGCAAGTTAGCGCTCGCTAACCAATGTTCTGAAAATCAGCACCCGATCACCGGATGCTGACAGTGTGAGTTATCAACTCAGTTACCTATTGCTAACTACAGTATACCGCATTGAATCATGGTTGTCAAGTCATATTATTCAGCACTTTCCTCTTCTGAGTCAGTTTTGCACGAGCGACGGAGGGAATACGCCGTAATCAAAGCAAAATAATACAAAATGCTGATGAAATTCTTTGATGATCTGTTGCGCAAAAATCCGTATAGCTTTGTCGGACTCTTATAAAAAGCTGCGGCTTTATCAAGCCGTAATACACAAGTGTGAAGAGAAAGAAACAGGCGATGGTCATTTTTCAAAAAGAAAAAGAATGAAAAAAGGCGGATGAGATCATCCGCCCTTCATTACATTCAAGATTATTCCGCAAAACCGGAGTTGATCAGCTCGACCAGACCTTCTACCGCATCAGTCTCGTCGGGGCCGTCGGCATAGATCTTGATAGCAGTTCCGCCGATGATGCCGAGGGAAAGAACGCCGAGGAGTGACTTAGCGTTGACCTTTCTCTCATCCTTCTCTACCCAGATGGAAGACTTGTACTCATTAGCCTTCTGAATGAAGAAAGTAGCGGGACGTGCATGTAAGCCGGCTTTATTCTGAACTAATACTTCCTTAACGTACATAATGATACCCTCTTTTTTCGAATATATAATACAGTAAATTGATTGCTTTCTTATTATATCCTTGAAATCACGGTTGGTCAACAGGCGAAAATCATTTTTGTTTTGATATATAACTGTCGAAAACGTGAAATCTTTTTTATTGTGCAAAATTACCAAGGGGCGGTCGGTTTGTGTATGATACTTCCTGCATTTTTCGAAAAGAAAAGGATTTTACAGGGAGTTTTTCTCGTTCTGCGCGGCGACGATCTCTTCGGCAAGACGCCGTTCCTCGCCGCTCAGATCGGCTGCCGCGATCATATCCGGACGTTTTTTGGCAGTTTCGACAATACTCTGTTCCCGTCGCCATTGGCGGATGTTTTCATGGTGACCGCTGAAGAGTACCTCGGGGATCTCTTCGCCGCGCCATACCTGCGGCTTGGTGTACTGCGGATACTCGAGCAGACCGTCGTAGTGGCTCTCCAGCTCAAAGCACTCGTCGTCGCTGAGAACGCCCGGCTGCAGGCGCGCTAAGGAGTCGGTCAGCACCAGCGCCGGCAGTTCGCCGCCGGTCAGCACATAGTCGCCGATGGAGATCTCTTCATCAGCATAACGATCCAGAACCCGCTGGTCGACGCCCTCATAGTGCCCGCACAGCAGACAGATGTTGTCGTAAGCGGACAGCTCCTTGAGCTTTTGCTGGGTCAGGGTGCCGCCTTTGGGGGAGAGATAGATGAAATGCGGCTTCGTGCCTGTCTGTTCACAGATACTCTCATAGCACAGGGCGATGGGCTCCGCCATCATCAGCATCCCCATGCCGCCGCCGTAGGTGGAGTCGTCTACACGGCGATGCCTGTCAAGAGCGAAGTCGCGCAGCTGATGACAGCAGACGTCGATCGCGCCCGCCCTGCGCGCCCTGCCGATGATGCTTTCGGTGAGGACTGCCTCGCACATTTCGGGGAACAGGGTGATGATATCAATCCTCATCGTCAAACAGTCCTTTCATCGGATGGATATAGACTTTGCCTTCGTCAAAATCGAAGCGGTCGAGGATGTCGGGGATGACGGGGATGTAGTATAGCTTGCCGTCTGCCGCTTTCATCTCGTAGACGTCGTTGGAGCCGGTCTTGAGGACGTCGTTGACGACGCCGTAGACGGCGCCGTTATCCGCGTCAGCGACCGTCAGACCGATGATGTCCTGCACGAAATGCTCGCCCTCCTCGAGCTTCACATCGGCGCGGTCGATATACAGCACCTTGCCGCGGAGACGGTCGGCTTCTTCGATGGTCGAGACGCCCTTGACCGCGATCAGAGCGATATTCTTATGCGGGCGGCAGGCGACAGAGAGCGCCGTTCTGCCCTCATCGAGATACAGCTTTTTGAATTTTTTGAGAAAGTCGGGGGAGTTCGCCCAGCACTCGACCCGCATCTCGCCGCGGATGCCGTGGGTGCCGACGATCCTGCCGACCTCGAGATATTGTTTTTGCATGGTGATGGATCCTTTTTTTCAGTGACCGGTGGTAAGTGATCGGTGACCGGTTATGTGTTCAATAAATATCTTCTTCATTATAACCGTATGCAGTTTGTTTTTCAACTATAATTTGTATTTGTGTTGCAAAGCATACGGCAGTTATATATAATAGAACCGTAAAACAAGGAACGGAGAGATCATGATGAAAGCACTCAAGAGGATCGGAAAGGTACTTATACGCACGGGAGCCATCAAGATATTTATGGGGTATCTGGTCATACTGCTGATCGGCGGCGCGCTGATATCGTTCATCGAGCCGCAGGTGCATGGGATCTTTGAGGGCTTCTATTTCTGCTTTGTCGCGTCGACGACGATCGGCTTCGGCGATATCGTGCCTGTTACGGTCGTCGGCAGGATCATCACGATGGCGGTGACGCTGTTCGGCGTGCTAACGGTAGCGATGGTGCCCGGCGTGGTAGTCGCTTACTACACCGAGTATCTCAAGATCAGGGAGAAGGAGACCGTATCCACCTTCCTCGAAGAACTGGAGCATCTGCCTGAAATGAGCAGGGAGGAGCTGGAGGAGATATCCGAGAGAGTGAAGAAATTCAATAAGGGGAAGTAGTGCCGGAACCAAACAAAATATGAACTATGAATGTTATACTAAACTCTGATTAAACGGATTGGTGAGATATTAGCGGAAAATTTCGCAGAGCGAGGCGGACAACGCAGGCATACTGACGTATGTCAAGGAGTTTTAGTATTAAACAAGCCCTAAAAACCAAGAATCGAAAGATCAAACAAAAACGCACCCGACGGGGTGCGTTTTACTGTGCTATGGAATAGTTAGTGGAATCAGTCGATCTCTACCATAACCTTCTCGTTCTTGCGGATCGCCGCGGAGCGCGCTACGGTGCGGATCGCCTTGGCGATTCTGCCCTGCTTGCCGATGATCCTGCCCATATCGCCTTCTGCTACATGGATGTGGTAAACGATGGTGCCTTCCTCGTTGGGCTCGTCAACAGTTACGCTGATCGCGTCGGGGTCTTCAACCAGACCCTGTGCAATAGTAAGAAGTAAGTCTTTCATAATTATTATGGTCCTTTCGCAATTAATGATTAGAAATACTATTATGCTGCATTACAATTAAAGAATGCCTGTGTTCTTGAATAATGCCTTTACGGTATCGGTCGGCTGTGCGCCC
>JAFRBD010000038.1 GCA_017405065.1 Ruminococcus sp.
AGCTTGTATCGTTCGATGAACGCGGGCGTTTTCAGCTCCTTTAACAAGTCGATCAGACGCACCGCGAGCCGCTCGGTATCCATGACCTCGCTCTTGATCGCGCCGGTACAGGCGCGGGGTTCGCCGACTTGTTGATCGTCGTATGTCGGCCACAGCACGCCGGGGGTATCGAGCATCTCAAAGCCCTTAGAAACGGTGAACCACTGGTTGCCGCGCGTCACGCCGGGTCGGTCGGCAGAGACCGCCTTTGTCTTTTTGGCGATACGGTTGATAAAGGTCGATTTGCCGACGTTCGGGATGCCGACGATCATTACGCGCATGGTCGGATTCACCATGCCCTTCGCCTTGTAGCCCTCGATCCGCTCGGAGAGCAGGTCGGTCAGCACGGGGACGAACTTATCCACTCCCCTGCCGCTCTTACAGTCGACAGGGATCGCGCGGACGTTCTCGCGGCTGAGAAAGCTCACCCATTTGTCGGTCGCGCGGGGATCCGCCATGTCGCACTTGTTGAGCAGGACGACGCGCGGCTTGCCGGAGGTCAGGTTCGCGATATCCGGGTTGCGCGAAGAGATCGGGATGCGCGCGTCGATGATCTCCGCCACCGCGTCCACGAGCTTTAGGTCCTTTTCGATGCGGCGCTTGGTCTTGGTCATATGGCCGGGATACCACTGGATCACCTGCGTATGCTCGGAAGGGGTTGAAGCTGAAGGCTTTTTCTTCGGCTTAGCGGGCTTATTCGCCGGTTTGGAAGCCGCCGTTTTCGCGTTCTGCGCGCGGTTCTTAGGCGCGTTCATCCGCGCGCCGCTGCGCCCGCCCTGCGGCCTCTGTGTTCTTTTATTGTTTTTGTTGTTTGATTGTTTCATATGGTCACCATGTTATTGTCACACAAGCGGTTATTTGTAGGGCAATTGTTTTATATCGATGTTTGAAAGGAGTATAACGTCATCGTAGGGGCGAGCACTGCTCGTCCGCTACACTTCCGTGTTATCACATTCTGCGCGAAGCAAATCGATTATTCCGTAGGGTACGGCGGTTCCCGACGTACCGTATGGCTGACACGCTTCTCCCCTATCTCGTGTTTTCGACATATTCAGCGCCCGTCATTCTGCGGACGAGCGATGGGATCTCCCCGGGTGGGGAGGTGTCCGCAAAGCGGACAAAGGGGTGCCGTCTCCGGCTGAGGAACGCCCCTACGGAAACAGGGATATGCTTCGCATTTGAACGACATCGCGACAAATGCAGCGGGACGTCGACAAGCGCCGTCCCCTACATCATACGTTTTATTTGCTTCGCGCTAACACAGATAAAGACGCACGCGTCCGGGACGTCGACAAGCGCCGTCCCCTACATCATACGTTTTCTTTGCTTCGCGCTAAAACAGATAAAGACGCACGCGTCCGGGACGTCGACAAGCGCCGTCCCCTACAGCATACGTTTTATTTGCTTCGCATTAAAACAGATAAAGACGCACGCGTCCGGGACGCCGACAAGCGCCGTCCCCTACAACATACGTTTTATTTGCTTCGCATTAAAACAGATAAAGACACACGCGTCCGGGACGCCGACAAGCGCCGTCCCCTACATTATGCCGTCCCCTGCATGATTATGAAAAGCCTGCTCCGTTTGAAGCAGGCTCACATCGGTTTAGTTATAAACGTACCGGATCTTGGACAGATCCAGCCGGAGAACGCCGTTTTCATCGTAAGAATGCGGGATCACATCCAACTGCGCCTTGCCGATGATCAGATCCTCGTCGATAAGACCGATCTGACGGTAACGGCTGTCAAGCGAGATACTGCGGTTATCGCCCATGACAAAGACCTTGCCCTCGGGTACGACGCCGTTGATCTCATCCTCGGGAATGTCGCCGCGGACGGTCACGCCCTGGATATAAGGCTCGTCGAGCTTCTTGCCGTCGACATAGACCTCGTTATTATCATAATCGATCTTCAGCTCCTGACCGGCGGTGGCGATCACGCGCTTGACCAGCGGCTTTGCATACTCCTCCGCGTGGCTGATGATCACGATATCGCCGTCCTTCGGCGTATAGAACAGGTCGGTGATGACCGCCTTATCGGTGTCGATCAGGGTCGGCTCCATGCTTCTGCCGTCGACGTCGATGATGCGGAAGGCGAAGGTCATGATCAGCAGGACGATGACCAGCGCCAGGAACAAGCTGCCCAGCCAGTCGTAGATCGTCGCGACAGCTTCGCTTTTATTCAGCTTGACCTGTGTCCCGTACGGTGCCTCGTCAGCGGGATCGACGTCCTCTAAAAACAGTTCGTCTAATTTCGATTTATCTATCTTCAAAGAGCACATCTCCAGATTTATAATTCTTTAACAGTATCATACCACGGAAAAAGGGGGCTGTAAAGCCCCCTGCGTCATAATTCAAGAATTATTTACGAATTTCTTCCTTGACCTTAGCGGCCTTACCGACTCTGTCGCGCAGATAATAGAGCTTGCTGCGGCGAACCTTACCGCGGCGAACGACCTTGACGTCGACGACGTTCGGGCTGTGCAGCGGGAATACTCTCTCCACGCCTACGCCGTAGGAAAGGCGGCGAACGGTGAAGGTCTCGGCTACGCCGGAACCGCGGCGCGCGATAACGGTGCCCTCGAACATCTGGATTCTTTCTCTCTCACCCTCGCGGATGTTGACGGAGACCCTTACGGTGTCGCCGATGTGGAATTCGGGGGTAGTCTCTTTGACAGAGCCTTCTGCGATTTTCTTTAATGCGTCCATGATTTCCTCCTAAATATTTTTCAGACATTCGTACCCCAAAGCGATCTTTGTGCAGAGGACTGTCCGCTTCAAATTTGAGCGTTTCGCTCAGATCTGAACCCCGTCGCAGGCACGACGGATTCAAATGCCTAAGTATAATACCACAAAACGCGGATAAATGCAAGTGTTTTTTGAAAAAGCCGCAAAATTCCTTTCAATTTTCCTTTATCCGCGTAAAAGCATGCTCCTTTTCTATATAAGATATAAGAGGTAAAGGGAGTCGACAGTTTTTTCGTAATAATACTATTGACAAAGGTGTTTGTCTGTGATACAATGATGATCCAAAATTGAATATCAGAATTAATATAAGCTGATGTTTTGAAGATTTGAAAGGTACTCTATTAGGAGTAGTATGCCCTTTCGGCGCTTCAAAGCATCAGCTTTTTTGCTGCCCATTTTCCGTGAAAGGAGGGTAACTCCCTTACAACTGAACAGCCCGGTTGTGGGGGCGTAGAGTTCGACAACAGCTGCCGTCAGAGGCTGAAAGCTGACGGGCGACTTGAAAAAATCTGCTTGCGTCTGTCTGCTCTATCTCTTTTCTCTGCCTATTATCCAAAACAATACCGTTAATCGCTTGTATATGAATGGGGGAATTATTCTATGAAATATTCGATTACTGATGAGATATCCAATGTTTTAGCGTTATCGGCAAAGAACGACAGTGACTTTTATGATTATTCAAAGAACGTAAAAAGTGTGTCCGAGCGTTTCATCCGGGCGTCAGACCAACTGTCCGAAGAGGAATATCTCGGCTGGCAATTGTGCTTTGACAAAGACGGTCAGTATCATAGCCTTGCTTTTTCAAAAGCGGGAATCAATATCACGAAAGATGATTTGGAATGGATTTTTCAGGATTGCGCGGCGCCCGACGAATCAGATCAAGGCTTATTCACGGATATGTTTACTGAATCCAGAAAGGTATATTATCTTTCATGTCCGCCTGTTCGGGAAAGCGAAACCAATGAGAGATCCCAAAAGGAAAAAAACGAGTATGATAACGAGTATGATATAGATGTGTTATCCGCGCTTAAGGAGTTTGACGCCGCTGTCCGTATCATCGCCTCTGCTGAAAGCTCCGGAAAAGGGATCATACTTTTCAGCTTTCCGGAAGAAGCAACCCTGAAAATGAAGACCATACTCTCTTTCGTCTTTGCGGATATGCCTCTGATAAGAACAGATAACGAGTCTGTATTGCCCGAATCGGCACGGGTAAGCTCAAAGTGGATCTTAACCGGTATGCAGGGTCTTCTGAAAGCTCTTTACTATGAACAGCCTGATGAACAGCCTGATGATGAATCAACAGAAGAAAATGATGATAAACACTTCATATCAGACGAAGATGAAGATGAAGATGATATAGAATACTTCATAACAGACGAAGACGAAGATGATGATGTTCAAGATGATGTATCTAAGACAGAGAACCCGGACAGCGCCGCGGATGATAAGACTTCTATTGAAGAACTGAATCTCAGCATGCGCTCGCTTACCTGCCTGAGAAGAGCCGGCGTTCACACGGTCGGACAATTAAAGTCAATGACAGACGACGATCTGGTCAAGGTTCGCAATCTCGGCAGAAACTGCGTTGAAGAAATCAAACAAAAGCTAGAAGAGTATCGACCTGTTTCTTATTCTGTTACAAAGACTGCGCCGACATACATGGAGATGCTTAACGAACTGATCGGTCTTGAGAACGTGAAAGAGCAAGTCGGAAAGATCGCCGCCCTTGCCAGGATGAAACAAGATATGGATTCTTCAGATAACAGCACACTTCCGATCGTACTGAATATGGAGTTTGTAGGCAATCCCGGGACAGCCAAAACAACGGTTGCCAGGATCGTTGCAGGTCTGTTTTACGAGATCGGACTGCTGAAAAGAAATGAAATCGTAGAAGTCGGTCGGGCTGATCTGGTCGCGAAGTATGTGGGACATACTGCCGATAAAGTCAGATCCGTTTTTAAAAAGGCAAAGGGAAAACTCTTGTTTATAGATGAAGCGTATTCTCTTGTTGAAAACTATCGGGGCGAATACGGGGATGAAGCGATTAATACGATCGTTCAGGAGATGGAAAACAACAGAGCGGATACGATCGTCATATTTGCCGGCTATCCGGATGAAATGCAGGAATTCTTTTCCCGGAATCCCGGATTAAGATCGCGTGTTCCGTTTTCAATCAGCTTCTGTGATTATACAGCCGAAGAAATGGTCAGGATATCTGAATCAGAGGCAAAGAAAAGAGGCTTTTCAATTGCCTCCGGCGCGAAAGATAAGCTCGCCGTTATCTGCGGGAATCCTTCCGGTACGATCACCGCGGGCAACGGCAGGTTTTGCCGCAATCTGGTTGAGAAAGCGATCCTTAACTATGCTTCCAGGGTTTACGGGAACGCCGATGGAACCGTCTGTAAGGATTATACCCTCATCGAAAATGATTTTGCGCTTCCTGATACATTGAAAACTTCCGAAACAAAGCCGCCTATCGGATTTCAAGTCTGATAGGCGCTTTGTACCGAAACAGCGCTGTCATCGTACAAAGCCGATCTATCCGGCTGATTTACCGTATTTTTCATCTCTTCCTTATGAAGTTGCATAAAAGTATGCAACTTTTTTCATCGTCGCGGCATAGGTGAAGGAGTTGATAGCTATGAAAAAGCCTAAGGGATTCTTTACCTACTTTCACCACAGCGCGCTGATCCGTCACCTGACGGACGAGCAGGCGGGTCGGCTGTACAAGGCGCTGCTGCTCTACGGCGACGAGGGGACAGAACCGGACTTTTCCGACGATCAGACCTGCGCGCTCGCGTTCATCGTTCTCAAAGGAGAAATCGACCTCAATTTTGAGAAATACGCCGAGGTCTGTGAGAACAGAAGCAAGGCGGCAAAGGAGCGTGAAGCGAAGAAACGGAAGGAGAATGAATGTTGATAACTCACAATTGTGGTCTTTTAAAGTGTACCCCATGTCAAGGACAGAATAAAAAACAGTACAGTTAGATTTGTTGGTTAAGTTTTTCTGCTTCGAAGTCAACTATCAGAGTCGGAGACGAAGTCTCCTTATCTGAGAAAGCGACATCAAAAGTGGAGTCA
>JAFRBD010000039.1 GCA_017405065.1 Ruminococcus sp.
AATAGTCAAATTTTATCTTGAATCAGGGTGTTCTTTGGTGTATGATAGTAGCGGTGATTGATGTTATGAAACGGTTTTTATGCGCGCTTTCGGCGCTGATGATGATGCTCTTTATCGGCTCATGCTCGCGTTCTGCCGTACCGCAAATGACGGGCGGCGACGATGATCCGAAGCTGACGGTGCATTTTATCGACGTCGGCGAGGGCGATTGTACCCTGCTCGAGTCGGACGATGAATTTGTGCTGATCGACGCGGGAGAGCGCGACTACGGGGAAGAAGTCCTGCGCTACATCGAAGATCAGGGCGCGGACGAGCTGAAATATATGATCGCGACCCATCCTCATTCCGACCACGTCGGCGGTCTGCGGACGGTGATCGACGGGATGGACACAGAGAATTTCATCACCGTTTCCTGCGACAGCGATACCTATACATGGGAGAAGCTGATGCGCGCCGTGGATCGGAATTCGATCAATATGATCGAAGCCGAGGCGGGCACGACCTATTCGTTCGGAAAAGCGAGCCTTACGATCATGGCGCCCCTGTCGCGCGACGAGGAGAACTACAACAATCTGTCGGTCGTCACCAGGGTCGTCTGCGGCGATATCAGCTTTTTGATCGAGGCGGACGCCGAGCGCGAGAGCGAGTATGAGATGGTCGATGCGGGAGAGACGCTGAGCGCCGACGTCATCCGCTGCGGTCATCACGGTTCCTCCGACGCTTCGAGCGATAAGCTCCTCAAGGCGGTCAACCCTGCCTTCGGCGTAGCGTCCTGCGGTGAAGGCAACGAATACGGTCATCCGCACCGCGAAACGGTGCAGAAGTTCGAAACGATGGGCTGCCCGCTCCTGCGTACCGACGAGGCGGGTACGATCGTCGCTTATACCGACGGCAGGAACCTGCGCTTTGAAGCGGAGAAAACCGATCTTTCCTCCTATACCTATACGGCGGGGGAGGAGAAGCATACCGCTGAAAAGCTGAAATATATCGGCAACAAAAACAGTCTGTATTTCCACTATTCCGACTGTGACGGCGCGATGGATATGAAAGAGAAAAACAAGGTGTATCTCGATTCGCGCGACGACGCTGTCGCGCAGGGATACACCCCCTGTCCCGGCTGTCAGCCGTAAACAGTGGTTAGTGGTTAGTGATCGGTTAGTGAATATGAATCCTTTTTATGATGACCCCATTATTTCGATTTGACTATCCCAACGTCTGGACGGCGCTCGAGGAATGTACTCAGCCGATCGTCCTGTACGGGATGGGCAACGGCGCCGACAAGGTGCTGGATGCATTTGAAAAACGCAATATCCGCGCCGCGGGCGTGATGGCGAGCGACGACTTCTGCCGCTATCAGGAGTATCGCGGCTTTACGGTCAAAAAAGAGAGCGACTTTGAGCGGGAGTTCGGCAGCTTTACCGTCGCGCTGTGCTTCGGCAGCTCTCTGCCGGATGTGATGCAGCATATCCGTGAGGTCGCGCGGCGGCACGCCCTGCTCGTACCGAACGTCCCTGTTATCGGCGACAGCCTGATGGACGACGCTTTTATCGACCGCTGCCGCGGGGAGATACAAAGCGCCTTTGATCTGCTCGCCGATGATCGGTCGCGCATGGTTTTCAAGGGCGCGCTGGACTTTTATTACACGGGACGGCTCGAATATCTCAAAGCCATCGAAAGCGATAAGGACGAGGCGTTTTGTGATATCCTGCGTCTGCATGACGAGCGATATCTCGACCTCGGCGCGTACCGCGGCGATACGGCGGACGAATTCCTGCACTATTCCGACGGGTATGAAAGCATCACCGCCGTAGAGCCGAATCATAAGAACTTCCGAAAGCTCTGTGAGCATTTGGCAGGCGTCGAAAACGCGACGGCGATCAACGCGGGTATCGCCGACCGCGAGGGTGTGATGTATGTCACCGAGGGCGGCGGGCGGATGGCGGCGCTGAATCCGCGCGGCGGCAGGGAAGTCCCCGTCACGACCGTCGACGCCGTCGATTGCGCCCCGACCTATCTCAAGGCGGATATCGAGGGGATGGAGAGCGCGATGCTGCGCGGAGCCGTCCGTACGCTGCGAGAATACAAGCCGAAGCTCAACCTCGCCGCCTATCACCGCACGGAGGATCTCTTCACCCTCATTCTGCGATTGCATGAGATCGCTCCCGATTATCGCATCTTCCTGCGAAAGCATCCCTACATCCCCTGCTGGGATCTGAATATCTACGCAGTATAATAATGAGAAAAACCTTGTCATGATGATTGAAAACGGAGGCACATGATGTATGTTAATGAACCGCTGAAAGAAAAGAAAAAGAAATTCCGCTGGTGGAAGATCCCGCTGACCCTGATCGCATTGATACTCGTTATCGCCGTCGTTTATGTGGCGTACGTTTTTATCTCTTACAGCCGTATCGACGATAATCAGCCGATCATTCCCGAGGGCACGCCGAAACATACCGCTGCAAGGGTGGGGGAGGAGTACACCGCCGTGACCTACAACGTCGGCTTCGGCGCGTACACGCCCGACTTTTCCTTCTTTATGGACGGCGGTAAAAGCTCGTGGGCAGCGTCGAAGGAGAGCGTGATCGCCTGTATCGACGGCGCGGCAAATATCCTGAAAGATCACAACGTCGACTTTGCGATGCTGCAGGAGGTGGATTTCAACTCGACCCGCAGCTATCATGTTGACGAGAGAGATCAGATCATCGCGCAGTTCCCCGAACACAGCTCCGCCTTCGCGATCAATTACCATTCGGCTTTTCTGTTTTATCCCCTCACCCAGCCTCACGGCGCCTCCAACAGCGGTCTGCTGACCCTGAGCGAAAGCACGATCTCGTCGGCGCTGCGGCGCAGCCTGCCGATCGCTACGGACGTCAAGAAGATCCTCGATCTCGACCGCGCCTATTGCATCAGCCGCATCCCCGTTGACAACGGCAAGGAGCTGGTGATCATCAATACGCATACCTCCGCCTACGGCACCGACGGCGATCTGCAAACGCAGCAGATGCAGATGATGTTCGACGACATGAAGGCGGAATACGATAAGGGCAATTATGTTATCGCAGGCGGCGACTGGAACCACGATTTTGTCGGCGACAGCCGCTTTAAGCTCAACGACGTACCGCCCGAGGATCTGGATGCGCTGGCGTGGTGCGCGGAGTTCCCCGCCGATCTGATCCCCGAGGGATTCACCCGCGTAACGGATTACGCGAGCGGTCTGAGACCCTCTACCCGCAACACCGATATCCCTTACAGCGAGGACAGCTTTGTGGTGACGCTGGACGGCTTCATCGTGTCGGAAAACGTCGAGCCGACCTTTGTCGACGTGATCGATACCGGCTTTGCCTACAGCGACCATAATCCCGTGGAGATGCGGTTCAGGCTGAAATAGCGAAAGCCCTTTGAGTATCATGTCGCGGCGGCTGCATAATATCCAAATAATAAATGTTTATTCTTATCCCTCGGCTATTGTCAATTATTGCCGATTATGATACAATAGACAGGCAACTTGCAAATACCTTTTGAGGAGCAGAACAATGGAAAAACGCAGTTCCTTCTCCGGCTCTATCGGCTTTGTGCTCGCGGCGGCGGGCAGCGCGGTAGGCCTGGGAAACATCTGGAGATTCCCGTATCTGGCGGCGAAAGACGGCGGCGGACGTTTTCTGGTCATTTACATCATCCTCGCGCTGACCTTCGGCTTTACCCTGCTGATGACCGAGGTCGCGATCGGTCGTAAAACGAAGCAGAGCTGTCTGACCGCTTACGGAAAGCTCCATAAAAAATGGGGCTTCTTAGGCTGGCTCGCCAGTATCGTGCCCTTTATCATCATGCCGTACTATTGCGTCATCGGCGGCTGGGTGCTGAAATACGCTTTGGTTTTTATCAGCGGTCAGGGCGCGGCGGCGGCAGGCGACGGCTTTTTCGGTCAGTTTATCACCGGCTACGCGGAGCCGATCGTCTATAACTTTGTATTCCTGTTGATGACGGCTTTCGTCATCTTCCGCGGCGTGAATAAAGGCATCGAATCCATGAGCAAGGTACTCATGCCGATCCTCTTTGTGCTGATCATCGGCATTGCGGTCTATTCGCTGACCCTGAAGGGGCCGGAAGAGACCGGCGGCAGGACGGCGATGCAGGGCTTGGCGAAATACGTCATCCCCGACTTCACCGGCGCGGGCGTGCGCGACGTGCTGATGACGATCATGGACGCGATGGGTCAGCTCTTCTACAGCATCAGCGTGGCAATGGGCATCATGGTCACCTACGGCTCTTACTATAAGGACGACGACAACCTGATCGGTTCCGTCAACCAGATCGAGTTCTTTGATACGATGGTCGCGTTCCTCGCGGGCGTGATGATCATTCCCGCCGTGTATGTCTTCCTCGGTGAAGAGGGTCTGACAAAGGCGGGCCCCGGACTGCTCTTTGAGGCGATGCCCAGGATCTTCAGCCAAATGGGGATCGCGGGCAATATCTTAGGCGCGGTATTCTTCCTGATGGTGCTGTTCGCGGCGCTGACGAGCTGTATCTCCATCATGGAGGCGATCTGTTCGGGCATGATCGACAAGGGCATGTCCCGCAAAAAGGCGACCGTGACCGAGGGCGTCATTGCGCTGGTACTCAGCACCGTGGTGTGCCTCGGCTACAATGTATTCTATTTTGAGTTAAAGCTGCCCAACGGCTCCGTCGGTCAGATCCTCGATATCATGGATTACCTGTCCAACAACGTGCTGATGCCGCTGCTCGCGATCGGCACCTGTATCCTGATCGGCTGGGTATTAAAGCCCAAGACCATTATCGACGAGGCGACCAAGAACGGCGAGCGCTTCGGCAGAAAGTGGCTGTATACCGTGATGATCAAGTTCATCGCGCCGATCATGCTGATCGTCCTGCTCTTAGGCTCCCTCGGCGTGTATTGACAGCAGAAAGATAATGCCTGTTCCTCAAAGGAGCAGGCATTTTTTGTGCGGTCAACGCTGCATAATGACTTGCGTTTACTTTTACAATTAACGGAACGCGCCGCGCTTCCAAAGTCCCGTTTATTGTCATATCCCTTTGCTATAATGATATTGTCGGAACGAACAAAAACGATTATCTGTCGAACAGCAAAGGAGAATGGATATGTTGAACAGAAACGAATGGAACACAAGCGAGAACGTGATGAGCGCCGCACGGGAGGCGACCTCCGCCATGCGCGGCATGCGCGTCCTGCGCGCCCGCCGCAGCGAGCGCGGCTGGGTGCTGAAGTATATCGCCCTCGACGACGATTATCCCATCGCCGCCGTCGAGCGCAGCCTGACCCGCAAATTAGGCGAAGCGGTGAACATGGTGAATCTGCATTACGACTTCGATACCACCGCAAGACTGATCTGCGCATAAAAATCAAGGCTGTCCTTTCGGGCAGCCTTGATGCTTTTAGTTGGTAGTTTTGAGTAGCAAATTGTGAAAGTGAAAAGCCTTCCCATGGGGCGATGTCAACAACTTGAGGCGACGAGGCGCTTACGAGCCTCCCTTTCCTAAGGGAGGTGCCCGAAAGGGCGGAGGGTTGAGAAGCTCTTCCAACTAATAATGTTTTCCATATTGGAAAACTTCGTCAGTCAACCCTCAGTCGCTTCGCGCCAGCTCCCTTAGGAAAGGGAGCCTTGGATAGAGACAGCTTTCTCTTGAGTTGACGACATTTCCCTAACAGGGGAATGTCCCTTCAAGGGGAAGGCTTGTGCGTTGCCTATATTTTATCATTTTATTATTATAAACTGAAGGGGAGTAGAATCGTGATTAGTTCGCCGATAACGAGGAAGAACGGTGAAATACGGCGTAATATTGTCCCAAACGCTTTGACCCCATTTGTTGCACGGGGATCGCCGCCGGTTTTTATCAATCCGACTTTGCAGAGATAAATACCGAAGCAATAGAAAAAATGCGCGCCCAAAATGCAGAAAATCCCGGAGAGGATAATGATATTCGCCGTTATCGGTGCGTTCGGAAAATTACAGAACTCTACCAGTGGATTAAAGAAAACGATAGTGAATAATAAAGCCGAAGCAAGCGGTAGTACAGCATTGCCGATATGTATTTCAGCGTCATCGGTATTACGGTAGTAAAACCAATTACTGAACACGGTGAACAGTACCATGATTGCTAAAAATGCCCATTTTAGATAATGATATCCGCTTTCGATGCTCAGATTGCCGAATCCCTTAGCCGCAAGCAAAAGAGCCAGTCCAAACAGGAATGTCAGTGAGTCGATGAGATATAGCTTTTTGTTCATTATTTATCATGGTCCGATTTATGTGATTCGTTTTTCAAAAGTTATGGGTTGT
This sequence comes from Ruminococcus sp., assembly GCA_017405065.1. GTDB lineage: Bacteria > Bacillota > Clostridia > Oscillospirales > Acutalibacteraceae > Ruminococcoides. Next base: position 6,321 of record JAFRBD010000039.1, read on the forward strand.
CAGAATTGTTTGCAGCAGTGCGCGGCAGCCTTCGGTGATATCCTCCCACGTTTGTTCAAAGTCGCCGGTGTACCACGGGTCGGCGACGTCACGCGGGCTGCCTGCGTACTCCATCAGCCGCCGCACCTTGCGCTGCGGGTCGGAGCCGATGATGCGCATGATGTTGCGCTCGTTGTTCCTGTCCATGATGGGGATGTAGTCCCAGCGATCGTATTCGGCGGCGGTCATCTGTCGTGCGGTCTTGCCCGTGCAGGACAGCCCGTGCTTTTGCAGCTCTCTGCGCGCGGGAGGGTAGACGGGGTTGCCCAGCTCCTCGCGGCTGGTGGCGGCGGAGGCGATCTCAAATTCTCTGTCGAGCCCCGCCTCGCGGACGTATTGCTTCATCACGAATTCCGCCATCGGACTGCGGCAGATGTTGCCGTGGCAGACGAACAGTATTTTTATCATAATTGTGACTCCCGTTGAACAGAAAGGTGCAGCGCCCTTGATTACTCAAAGGCGCTGTTGTTGATTCTATGTCTGTTTGACCCGCCGTTGATGAAACGTCAGAAAATATCAGCGTGTGCAAAAGGCGGAATCGATGCAACAACCTGTTGCCGGAATCGATGCAACAACCTGTTGCCGGAATCGATGCAACAACTTGTTGCCGGACAGGGTGCAGCTTCAAGCTGCCTTAGCTTCTTCTGCCTCTGCCGCCGCGGGGCCCGCGACCTCTGCCGCCGTCGCGGCGGGGTCTGCGCTCCTCGTTGGGATCATTCTCGGGGGTCAGACCGTCTACCTCGATCAGCACGTCTCTGCGGCTGAGGTTGAGTCTGCCCTTGTCGTCGATCTCCAGCACCTTGACGCGGATCACGTCGCCCACGTTGACGACGTCGGTGACCTTGTCGACGCGCTTGACGTCGAGCTGGCTGATGTGTACCAGACCCTCTTTACCCGGAGCGATCTCGACGAACGCGCCGAAGTCCATCAGGCGGGTGACCTTGCCCAGGTACATGGCGCCCGGCTCGGGATCGGTGGCGATGGTCTGGATGATGTCGATGGCTCTCTGGCACTTCTCGGCGTCTAAGCCCGCGACGAATACCTGTCCGATCTCGCCCTCTTCCTCGATGTCGATCTTACAGTCGCACTGCGCCTGGATCTCTTTGATGACCTTGCCGCTCTTGCCGATGACCTCGGCGATCTTGTC
>JAFRBD010000040.1 GCA_017405065.1 Ruminococcus sp.
TCACTGATCCTCGAGCTGCTTGAGCTCGTCCATTTCCTTTTTATTGCCCTTGATGGAGCCGTCCTTGACGATGCGCACCTCCTTGACCTTGAAGGTCTGGGGGGCGGCGTCGTCGGGCGTATTGTCCATCTTGACCTTCAGCGTGCGGGTCAGCAGGTTGCTTTCGACGACCAGCCCTCTGCCCAGCGGGGTCTTGACGATTGCGCCGACCTTGGGGGTATGCTTCAGGAGATCGGAGTACGCCTCCTGCTCATATTTTAAGCAGCACATCAGCCTGCCGCAGGTGCCCGAGATCTTGGTCGGCGAGAGGGACAGCCCCTGCTCCTTTGCCATCTTGATGGATACGGGATGGAACTCGCCGAGGAAAGACGAACAGCAGAAGGGTCTGCCGCATACGCCGAGACCCCCGAGCATCTTGCTCTCGTCGCGCACGCCGATCTGCCGCAGCTCGATGCGGGTGCGAAATACGGACGCGAGATCCTTGACCAGCGCGCGGAAGTCGACTCTTCCGTCGGCGGTGAAGTAGAACAGGATCTTGGAGTTGTCAAAGATGTATTCTACGTCGACGAGCTTCATTTCCAGTCCGTGCTCGGCGATCTTCTGTTCACAGATCTTCAGCGCTTCTTTTTCCTTGCGGGCGTTTTCTTCCAGCCTGCGCATATCGTCTTTCGTCGCGACGCGGATGACCTTTTTTAAGGGATGGACGATCTCCTCGTCGGGGACTTCTTTATTGGCGATGGCGACCCTGCCGCATTCGATACCGCGCGAGGTCTCGACGATGACGACGGTGTCCTGCTTGAGCTTGAGATGATTGGGGTCAAAGTAGTAGACCTTGCCTACTTCCTTGAATCTTACGCCGATTACTTCTGCCATGTAATCCTCCTGTATTGTGAGCTCAGCCACGTTTGCAGCAGCTGTATATTGACATTGGTTTTGAGCTTTGCGGCCGCCTCGTTGGTGACCCCGATCATCGCGATCACGCGGGAGCGATCGAGCTTGCGGGTCAGCTTTTTGACGGCGGGATCGGCGGGTTGGATACCGCTGTAAAAGCTCAGCGCCTGCCTGAGCTTTTCCGTAAAGACGGCGAGGGCGTTTTTGAGCGCCTGCTTCTCATTCAGCGCATTCAGCGCCTTGAGCAGGTCGTACTCGTACAGCGAGATGACGCCGTCGATGATGGACGAGGCGGCTTTTTCGCTGTCCTCGTCGGCATGGAACGTATGACGCAGCATGATGATGCGGGCGCGTGAGCGCACCGTCAGGAGCATTGCTTTCGCGCTCTCGACCGTGAAGATGAACAGCAGGTTCTGCGGCGGCTCTTCGATGGTTTTGAGCAGCGCGTTCTGCGCGTCCTCGCGGAGCAGCTTGTCCGCGTCGAGGAAGATATACGCCTTGACGTCCGCTTCGTTCGGCTTGACGCTCATCTGTGAGAGATAGCGGTCGCGCAGATCCCTGAGCGACAGGATGCCGCTTTTCAGTCCTTTGCTCGGCTCGGGGATAAAAACGTCGGGATGAAAACCGTCGAGCACCTTGCGGCATGCGTTACAGCACAGGCACGGACGGTCGTTTTGCGGGCAGACGGCGCCCGCCGCCAGCAGCATCGCGGCGCTTTTGCGTTCTTCGCCGTCGCCGCCCTCGATGATGACGGTGTGCGGGATACGACCGGAGTTGACCAGATCGCGGATGACGTCTTCGTTATCCTTTTGCAGTCTGATTTCCATGCCTTCACCGCCTTCCGACTTTTTATTATAACATAGCTGTTGAAAAAAAGCTACTGTTATTTTTTACGTTTACTTCAAGTGCGCGATATTGGAGAGTACCATGCCGTCCTTGATCTCGATCACGCCGAAGCTACCGCCGAAGCCCAGTGATCCCGGATTGAAGAAGCGAATCCCGTCCCGTACGACGTCCATCGCGATATGGGTATGACCGTACAGCACGACGTCGGCTCCCTTTTCCCGCGCGGCGCGGTCAAGGTCGAATAAGCCGTATTTGACATTGTAGATATGTCCGTGCGTCGCCATGAAGCGAACATTGTCGACGGTAAACTCCTCGATGATGGGCATCGCCGTGCCGAAGTCGCAGTTGCCTTTTACGGCGATGATGCGCATATTGGGGTGATCCATGCGGATATGATCCAGCTCGTCGCGGCTGTCGCCGCAATGCACGACGAGATCGGCATTGCGGTGCATATGCATCACCTTTTTAAAATTTCTGTATGAGCCGTGGGTATCGGATACAACGATTATTTTCATATTTTTCTCCTGACTGCATAGTATAATACATGAGGTGATAATCATTATGGCTGATCATGAACAGATCAATGTTTTGATAAAGAAGCTCAGCGAGCGTACGGGTACGCCCGAGGGCGAGATCAAAGAAGCCGTCAGCAAATCGAGCTACGGCAAGCTGCTCAACCGCATCCCCTCCGATAAGGCAAAGCAGATGGAGGAGATCCTCGGCGACGAGGATAAGGCGAGGGAATTCCTCAATTCTCCGCAGGCGAAAGCGATCATGAAGAGGATCATGGGCTGATGGACGATCTCTCCGAAAAGCTCAGCGGGATTTTAAATGACCCCGAAGCGATGCGGGACATCGCGGCTCTGGCTTCTCAGCTCGGCGTTGACGCGCCGGGCTTACATACGCAGGAGAGCCGGACGCCGCCCAAGCCTCAGCCGGAGCCGTCCTCTCTGTTGGGGAATCTTTCAGGCTCCGACGATACGATGAAGCAGCTCATGGCGCTCGCGCCGATGCTGGGCTCCTTGAAGCAGGACGATGACACGACCCGCCTGCTCGACGCGATCCGTCCGTTTCTGTCTCAGGAGCGGCAGGTAAAGCTCGATAAGGCAAAGCGACTGATCAAGGTGATGAAGCTGATGCCGCTGTTAAAAGATCTGCCGCTGTTTGACTTGTGATTTGATACAGGAGGACGATATGCCGCAACAATCATTGGAGCAGGAGGCGATGGACAGGGTCAGGCGGATGTACGCGCCCTTTGACAGCCGCGCGCCGCGTGCCGAACCGTCCGGCACAACAAAGGAAAGCGGGAAAGTCAAAGCCGATCCCCGCGCCGCGGAACAGGGCTCTTCTCATGCTCGTCCGATGAAGCCGAAAGAAAGAGAAGCGGAGCCGCCGGTAGAAACGAACAGTCCGTCAAAGCCCGTCAGCCTGCTCGACGTTTATATGAAGGATAAGGATCAGAGCCTGATCCTTTTGCTGCTGGTGCTGCTGATGAAGGACGGCGCGGACATGAACCTGACGCTGGCGCTGATGTACCTTTTGATTTAATTAGGAGTTAGGAATGAGGAATTAGGAATTTCGGGAAACGCTGACGCGTTTTGGATTGATAATAATGACAGATAACCGTAACGCTCATGACTCTATCAATAGCTATGAGCGTTTTGAAATGAGGTTTTTCAGAAACGATATAAATCGGGTGCGGGCAGCGCCCGCCATCAATTCCTAATTCCTAACTCCTCATTCCTAATTATTTAAACCGTTTGCATTTTTGATTATTACCTATTATAATAGGTACATCAAAAGAATTCAACTGTTTTTACGGAGAACGATATGGAATTGACTGTCACCGAACAAAAGCCGACCCGCGCCCTGCTCGTCGAGGTCGATACCGGCGAATACGACGCCGAAGCCTCTTTGGCGGAGCTGTTTGAGCTTGCCGAAAGCGCCGGCGCCGTGCCTGTCGCCTCGATCAGCCAGAAGCTGCAGCATGTCGACGCCGCGACCTGTGTCGGCTCGGGCAAGCTGGAGGAGATCAAGGAGTACTGCGAAGCCGAGGAGATCGACCTGATCATCTTCGACCTTGAGCTGTCGCCCGTCCAGATCCGCAACATCGAGAAGGAAACAGACGTGCGCGTCATCGACCGCACGATGCTGATCCTCGATATCTTCGCCCTGCGCGCCAAGTCCCGCGAGGGTAAGCTGCAGGTCGAGCTGGCGCAGCTCAAGTACATGATGCCGCGTCTGACGGGCAAGGGCGTCGAGATGTCGCGTCTGGGCGGCGGTATCGGCACCCGAGGCCCCGGTGAAACGAAGCTCGAGACCGACCGCCGTCATATCAAGCGCCGGATGGAGACCTTAAAGGAACAGCTCGCCGATGTGGAAGCCCACCGCCATCAGCTCAGAAGCCGCCGTGAGAAGGACGGCGTGATCACTGTCGCGATCGTCGGCTATACCAACGCGGGCAAGTCCACCCTGATGAACGCCCTCACCGACGCGGGCGTGCTCAGCGAGGACAAGCTCTTCGCGACGCTCGACCCTACGTCGAGAGCTTTGAAGCTGCCCTGCGGCGTGTCCGTCATGCTGATCGACACCGTCGGTCTGGTCAGACGGCTGCCCCATCACTTAGTGGAGGCGTTCAAGTCGACGCTGGAGGAAGCCGCTCAGGCGGATATCATCCTCAACGTCTGCGACGCCAGCTCTGAGGAAAGCCGTCTGCATTTAGAGGTCACGCGCGATCTTCTCGCCTCCCTGTCAAGTCTGGACAAGCCCATCATCCCCGTGCTGAACAAGTGCGATCTTATCCACGACAACATGACCGGCATCTCCGGCGCGGTACATATCTCCGCGAAGTACGGCACGGGTATCGACGAGCTGCTGAAGGCGATCGAGGACAACCTGCCGAAAAAGCTGAAAAGGGTGAAGCTCCTCCTGCCCTTCGATAAGGCGGGTATCGCCGCCAAGCTGCGGCAGACCGCCGTCCTGCACAGTGAGGAATACACCGCCGAGGGTGTGGAGATCGAGGTCACCCTTGACGAGATCCAGTACGCAAGGCTGAGAGAATATGTTATTGATTAAGAAGGAGAAATACCATGAAAGCAATTAAAACTATTATCGCTTCTGTACTGGCAACGGCGCTGATCTTCGCGCTGTGCGGCTGCGGTCAAAATGCCGCCGACTCTCAGGCGATCCCCGAAGAGTACGTCGGCACCTACACTCTGTTCGGCATCAAGACGGCTCAGTACGGTGATGATGTTGTCAGCACCGAAGGCGCGGCGGATGAAAGCACGGTCACGCTGAACGACGACGGCACAGGCAGCTTCGATAACAGCGCTTATTCAAACCCGTTTACCTTTGTTGTGAGCGGTTCGACCGTCACCATCACCGATTCGAACAGCGAGACCATGACCGCTGTGATGAATCACGGCGTGTTGGAGCTCAAGCTCGCCGACGGTGAATTCGGGTATTATGCAAAGCCGGGCGCGGATACGTCCTCTTACGATATCAAATCGCAGGCGGAGCTTTCCGCTCAGGCGGCAACGGAATAGCAGACAGCCTATCGGCGGCGGGGAGTGATCTCCGCCGCTTTTCTGTTTTTTCCGTGCTTTTGTCAAAAAGTGAAAAAACCGACCGTTTTACGCTGAAAAGATGAAAATATTTGCCCCTCAAAAGTCCATAAAACCCCTTGTAAAGAGAGGACAAGCATGCTACAATCAGGGTGCAAAGTCCCCGACATATTTCTGATATAAGGAGAATCATCATGAAAACTGCTAAAATCATCCTCGCTTCCATCCTCGTTTTCACCCTTGTGTTCGCACTGTGCGGCTGCGGCGGCAATCGACCCGCTCCTGCCGAAAGCAAACCCGATGCTCCTGCGGCGACGCAGGCTCCGGCTACCGAAGCGCCGGATTATTCCGGCACCTACTCCCTTTTCGGTATGAAAAACGAAAGCATGGGCGTTGGAGATGTGGTCGTGTCTACCGAGGGCTTGTATGAGATCGTGATCGATTTGAAAGCCGACGGCACGGGAACGATGAGTATGAAGACCAACCTGAACACGGAAGACAATAATGAACAGTCCGCTGACATCACATGGAAGGCGGAGGGTGAAAACCTTACCGTCATCGGTGCGACAGGAGAGTTTTCCGCCACAGTGAAAAACGGTGTGATGGAGCTTGTTATGGAGGATGAAGGCTTCTCCGGCGTTGCCTATCTGGCAAAGCCGGACGCGGATACTTCCTCTTACGAGGTCAAATCCGTGGAGGAGCTGATCGCTCAGAAGGCTTCGGAATACTTGGAATAACGGTTATCGGCGGCGGGGAGTGATCTCCGCCGCTTTTCCGTTTTTGTCGTGCTTTTGTCAAAAAGTGATAAAAACCGACCGTTTTTCGCCGAAAAGATGAAAATATTTGCCCGTCAAAAGTTCATAAAACCCCTTGCAAACAGAGGACAAGCATGTTACAATATCTCTATTAACATTTTGTTAACAATTATCATACATCTTGTATTAACAAACATAACAGACACAAAATGTAAGGAGAGAATAGGATGAAAGGAACTACCAAAAAGCTGTTGAGCTTACTGATGGCGATCATCATCACGGTCGGCGCCATGACGGCTTTCGGCTTCAGCGCCGCCGAGAACGACGACGCAGAGCCTGTTGCGGCGGAGGAGATCGTCGAAGAGAACGGCATGGCGGATAACGGTGAGCTTGCGCCTGTTGCGGTCGAGCCCGGTACCGAAGCTCCTGCTGAAGCGCCTACCGAGGCCCCCACCGAGGCCCCCACCGAGGAGCCTACCGAAGAACCCGAGCCTGTCGTCGGAAAGGTCAGGAACCTCTCCAGAGACAGCTATGAAAGCGACGCCTGCCTGCTCAACTGGGATCCCGTTGAGGGTGCGTCCGGCTACTATGTCTATTACCTCAACGCCGACAACCACAAGAACTTTTCGAAGTTCGCCGACGTCAAGACCAACTCCTGCCTCGTCAAGCCCCTTCGTCAGGGTACGCAGTACCACTTCAAGGTCAGCGCGTATATCGAGTATAAGGGCAGGATCATCGAGGGTGAAAAGACCCTCAAAAAGACCGCTACCCAGCCCGCGAAGGTAACGGGAGTCACCAAGTGGCGCTCCTCCGACGTGCTGGAGATGGAATGGGACCGCAACGATAAGGCGACCGGCTACCGCATCTACCGCACCGAGGGCGGCGGCAAGGAAGTGCTTTACAAGACCATCCGCGGCAACAGGAACACCACCTACACCGAGAGCGGCGTCAAGGGCGGCCGCGTGTATAAATTCCGCGTCAAGGCGTTCCGCGAGCTTTACGATACCTCCTACAGCTCCGACGCGGGCGTGATGACCTTTATGGGCGGCTTGTGCGGCCCCGACTATTCCATCACCTCCCGCCTCGGCAGAGTGAATCTGACATGGCGCGCCAATCCCTACGCGACCCACTATGAGGTGTTCATGTCCACTTCTCCGGATAATTCCACCTTTGTCAAGCAGTTCACCACCCCGCGCCTGTACTACAACACCCAGAAGCTCACGGTCGGAAAGACCTACTACTTCCGCATCCGTCCGATCTATAAGAGCGGCTCTTCGACGATCGAGGGCACTTCCAACAAGAAGAGCCAGAAGATCACCGACAGGGCTTACGGCGACTATGTCGGCAGCACCTACATCGAGATCAGTATCGATCAGCAGCATATGTGGGCGTATAAGAGCGGCAAGCAGATCGCTTCCACCGAGGTCGTTACGGGCAATCAGGGCAACTGCGATACCCCCAAGGGCTATTACAGCATCAATAACAAGTCCCGCAACATCTATCTCAGCGGCGACGGCTACAGCTCCTTTGTCAACTACTGGATGGCTTTTATCGGCTCCTCCTACGGTATCCATGACGCTTCGTGGCGCTCCGAGTTCGGCAACCCGATCTACAAGGGCAACGGCTCCCACGGCTGTGTCAATACCCCATACTCCGCCGTACAGACCATCTATAACAACATCCCCACCGGTACGCCGGTCATCATCTATTAAACCCGGTGAACGGTTAACAGAGAACGGTGAATGGTGAACGGTGAAGGGCGGGCTCTGCCCGCACCCGATTTTATAAGATTAAAACAACAAAAATGCTCATGGCTTATCAAAGAGTCATGAGCATACTTTTTATGTCGTTATATCAATCCAAAAGCCGTCAGGCTTTCCCATAACCGTTCACCGTTCTCCCGCCATTATTCACATTCCGTTCATTTGACTTTCCGTGTGCCGTATAGTAAAATATATACTGTATTATTCTATGCTTTTTATGCTTCGGAGGTGAGGCGTTTGAATCTGCAGATCCTTCTGGATATCGCGGCGATCGCGCTGCGGGCGCTGCTGCCCGTGTACGCGCTGGTGATCATTTACCAGTGCTTTGCTTCCGCACGCCGTCACAGACGTCCCGAAAAGCCGCTGGTCACGCTCGAGGTCTTGCAGACGGGGCAGAAGATCCCCGTCCTCTTCTGGGAGAATTCCATCGGCAGGTCGAAGGGCTCGGACATCCGTATCCCGGATATCAGCGTGTCGCGCGACCACTGTGTTTTCCTCAGGCGCAAGGAGGGCTGGTTCATCTCGGATATCGGCTCCAAGTTCGGCACCTTTGTCAACGGCGAACGTGCCGAGGGGCGCACGATGGTGGCGCTCGACGACGAGATCACCATCGGGCATACGACCCTGATCCTGAAACGCGGCGAGGAATATCAGGAGCGGCTCAGACCCTCGTGGTTCTTCTCCAAGGCGTCCGATAAAGGCGCTCTCAAGCCGTACAAGCTGATGATCCTGATCACCTTCTTCCACCTGTTCATGGCGGTGGAGGCGTGCTTTTCCAATGAGGTGCAGGATTTTGCGCCGCTGTATGTGTTCGGCGCGATGGAGCTGGTCATGTGGGCGTTCTTCTGCGTGTCGTCCTACGCCTTGAACCGCGTGAATTTTGAGCTGGAGGCGCTCGCGTGCTTTTTGTCGGGCATGGGGATCCAGCTGCTCGTGCGGCAGGAGCTGCGCTCGTCGATCGTCCAGCTGATCGCGATGGTCATCGGCATGATCCTGTTTGCCGTGATCGTCAAATTCATTGAGAATCCGGACCGCGTCAATTCATGGCGGCTGTGGATCATGCTCGGCTCCGTGGGACTGCTCGGTATCACGTTCATTTTTGCAAGAGTGACCTACGGCGCGGCGAACTGGATCTCTATCGGCGGGGTCTCCGTACAGCCGTCGGAGTTCGTCAAGGTAGCTTTCATCTTTGTCGGCGCTGCGGCGCTGGATAAATTACAGACCAAGCGCAACTTCATCGAGTTCATCGTCTTTTCGGCGATCTGCGTCGGCGCGCTCGCGCTGATGGGCGACTTCGGCACCGCGCTGATCTTCTTTATGACCTTCCTGCTGATCGCGTTCATGCGTTCGGGCGACTTCAAGACCGTGATCTTAGCGCTCGTCGCGGCAGCGTTCGCCGTCTTCCTCGTGCTCAACGTCAAGCCCTATGTCGCGGAGCGCTTCTCGGCGTGGGGTCACGTGTGGGAGCATACGCAGGACAGCGGCGGCTACCAGCAGGTGCGCGTGATGTCCTATATGGCGTCGGGCGGTCTGTTCGGCGTGGGCGTGGGCAACGGTTATCTCAAATATGTATTCGCGTCCGAATCCGACCTGGTGTTCGGACTGGTCGCCGAGGAGATGGGCGTGATCATCGCGTTCGCTCTGGCGGCGGCGATCATCGCGCTGGCGTTCTATTCCCGCGCGATCACGACCCGTTCCCGCTCCAGCTTTTACGCGATCTCCGCTTGCTGCGCGGCGGGGCTGATGGTGGTGCAAAGCGCCTTGAACATCTTCGGCATCACGGATATCCTGCCGCTGACGGGCGTGACGTTGCCGTTCCTGTCGGCGGGCGGCTCGTCGATGATCTCCTGCTGGGGACTGCTCGCCTTTATCAAGGCGGCTGACGAACGCACCTATGCCGCCAAGCGCAGGGTGAAAGCTCCCGAAAACGCCTTGCCTGTTCAAAACAGGCAGGAGAGGGAGGTGCGCGCATGAAACGGATCTTGACGCGTTCTCTGGTCTTATGGTTCGTGACCTTCGCGTTTTTAGGCGGCATGGTATACCTCGGCGTGATGACCGTTTGGCATCATAACGAGTGGGTACAGCAGCCCTTCAACGGACATATGGCGTCGGCGAACGGTCTGGGAAATGCGGGGATCATTTACGACCGCAGCGATACCAAGATCGCCTACAGCGAGAACGGCGAGCGCTATTACAGCGATGATGAAATGACCCGCGAGGCGCTGCTCCATGTCATCGGCGACGACGGGCTGAATATCTCGACCGGTATCCAGAGCCGCTACCGCACCGGGCTGTCGGGCTACAACTTCATCTTGGGCGCGGGGGTGCCCGATTCCCTGCGGCCGAACACCGACCTCAAGCTGACGGTCGACGCACAGGCGTGCAAAGCGGCATATGAGGCGATGAACGGCAAAAAAGGAGCCTGCGTGGTGTATAATTACAAGACGGGCGAGGTGTTGTGCGACGTTTCCGCGCCGAGCTTTGACCCTGCCGATCCGCCCGAGATCACCGAGGAGAACGAAAGCGAGTACGACGGCGTGTATCTTGACAACGTCGTGTCGTCGCGCTTTACCCCGGGTTCGGTGTTCAAGATCATCACCGCCGCGGCGGCGATCGAGAACGTCCCCGATATATACGATCAGACCTTTACCTGTTACGGCGAGCTGGACGTCGAGGGCAACCCCATCACCTGCGAGTACGCTCACGGAACACAGACGTTTTCAGAGGCGTTCGCCAACTCCTGCAACTGCGCCTTTGCGCAGATCGCGACGCAGGTCGGCGACGACAAAATGAAGGCGACCGCCGAGAAATTCGGCTTCAATAACGACAGCTTCAAGATGAGCGAGATACCGATCATCGAAAGTCAGTATGACGCCGTCGGCGCGGGCGACAACGCGCTGGCGTGGTCGGGCATCGGTCAGTATACCGACCTCGCGAATCCGATGCTCATGGCGATGATCGCATCCTCGGTCGCGAACAACGGCACTGCCGCCGCGCCCTACATCGTGGAGGACGACGGCAACCTGATCAATAAGCTGAATATCGCCGTCAACAAGGGCGGCGACGTGGAGATGATCTCCGCCGACACCGCCGCCAAAGTCAAGGAGCTGATGAAAGGCTCCGCCGAGAGCTACGGCTGGCGCGGGGTCAGTCTGGCGGGCTTGCCGTTCTGCGCCAAGACCGGTACCGCCGAGGTAGGCGAGGATAAGGAGCCGACCGCGTGGTTCGTCGGCTTCATCGACGATACGAACTATCCCTATGCCTTTGCCGCGACCGTCGTCGAGGGCGGTTACGGTATCGACGCGGCGAGTCCGGTGGTGAGTGCGGCGATCGGAGCATTGGTAAAATAGGAATTAGGAATGAGGAATTAGGAATTTCGGGAAACGCTGACGCGTTTTGAATAATAATACGGACTTATAATAATAACGCTCATGACTCTTTTGAAAAGCCATGAGCGTTGTTTCTGTTGTGCATTGTTTTCTGTTAATTATATAAATCGGGTGCGGGCAGAGCCCGCCATTCATTCCTATTTCCTACTTCCTAATTCCTCATTAGAAGAAATGCGTCATTTCTTCTTAAACCCATCCTTCAGGCTGACGCTGCGGTTAAAGATCATCTTCTCCCTCGTGCTGTCGGGATCGATGCAGAAGTAGCCCGTGCGCATGAACTGGAAGAAGGCGGGCGCTTCAAAATCGGCGATCGCCTTTTCTGCCTTGCAGCCCTCGACGACCGTCAAGGAATCGGGGTTGATGAACTCGAGGAAGTCTCTGCCGTCCGCCTCAGGATCGGGCACGGTGAAGAGGTTATCGTACAGGTTGCAGGTCGCGTCGAGCGCGTTGTTCGCGTCCACCCAGTGGATGGTGCCGCGCACCTTCCTGCCGTCGGGTGTGTTGCCGCCGCGGGTCGCGGGATCGTACTCCGCGTAGACCTCGACGATATTGCCGTCGTCGTCCTTTTGCAGCCGGTGCATTTGACGATGTAGGCGCTCTTGAGGCGCACCTCGTTGCCCGGGTACAGGCGCTGATACTTCTTGATCGGCTCCTCCATGAAGTCGCCGCGTTCGATCCAGCACTCGCGCGAGAAGGAGACTTCTCTCATGCCGTCCGCTTCATTGTTCGGGTTGTTCTCGACGGTGAAGCTCTCAGACTGACCCTCGGGGTAGTTGGTGATGATGAGCTTCACGGGATCGAGCACGACCATCACGCGCTGAGCGGTCAGGTTGAGGTCCTCTCGCAGACAATGCTCGAGGAAGTCGTATTCGACGGTGGAGTTGACCTTGCTCACGCCGATGCGGTCGCAGAAATTGCGGATGGACTTGGGCGTGTAGCCGCGCCGCCTGAGACCGCAGAGGGTGGGCATGCGCGGGTCGTCCCAGCCCTTGACATAGCCGCCCTCGACCAGCGCTCTGAGCTTGCGCTTACTCATGACGGTGTTGTTGATGCCGAGTCTGGCGAACTCGATCTGACGCGGTTTGCTGGGCAGGGTGACGTTGTCGCGCACCCAGTTGTACAGCGGGCGGTGATCCTCGAACTCGAGGCTGCACAGGCTGTGGGTGATGCACTCGAGCGCGTCCTCGATCGGATGGGCAAAGTCGTACATCGGGTAGATGCACCATTTGTCGCCGGTGCGGTGATGGTGCAGGCGGTTGATGCGGTAGATGACCGGATCGCGCATGTTGAAGTTGCCGGACGCGAGGTCGATCTTCGCGCGCAGGGTCATTTTGCCGTCCTCGATCTCGCCGTTCTTCATCTTTTCAAAGAGCATGAGGCTCTCTTCGATCGGACGGTCGCGGTAGGGGGACTTGGCGGGGGTAGAGAGGTCGCCGCGGTTCGCGCGCACCTCGTCGGGGGTCAGCTCGCAGATGTAGGCGAGTCCCTTTTTGATCAGCTCGACCGCCGCCTCGTACATCCTGTCAAAGTATTCGGACGCGTAGTAGAAGCGGTCTTCCCAGTCAAAGCCCAGCCATCGGATATCCTCCTTGATGGCGTCGACGAACTCGACGTCCTCCTTGGTGGGGTTGGTGTCGTCCATGCGCAGGTTGCACACGCCGTTGAATTTCAGCGCGGTGCCGAAGTTGATGCACACCGCCTTGGCATGGCCGATGTGCAGGTAGCCGTTGGGCTCGGGCGGAAAGCGCGTATGCACCTTCATCCCGGCGTAGTCGCCGCCCTCGGCGATATCTTTTTCAATGATGGTGTGGATGAAGTTCGAGGACATTTCCCCGGTGTTTTCCACGTTTTTCATTTCTTCTGTCATATACATTCCCTCATTTTATGTGTGTTGCAAGAAACTATCATATCGATGTCATTGCGAGGAGCGTAAGCGACGTGGCAATCCCACAAAGAGGGGGATTACACTTCTCTTACATCAAACTGTATTTCCGACAAGGGGATTGCCACAGCCCCGATGGGGCTTCGCAATGACGTGATTGTAGTGACGTTCATGATTATCCCAGCTTCTCCAGCCCGATCTCCATTCTGCGCAGGCTCTCGTCGCGTCCGAGAATATCCAGAATCTCGATCGCGCCGCCGGGGGTGACGGTCTTGCCCGCCGCGGCGATGCGCGCGGGCCACATCACGGTGCCGTTCTTGACCCCGAGCTTCTGCGCGAGGTCGATCAGCGTGTCGTGGATGGAATCATGATCCCAGCTCTCGAGCGCCTTGAGCGCGTCGTATACCGCTCGAAGCATCACGGGCGCGTTCTCGGCGTTGGTCTTGCTCTTTTTATTGTAGAACAGCTCTTTATCGTAGTCCGGAAGTTCCTTGAAGAAGTCGATCTTCTCGGGGATATCGGTCAGCTTGGTGGTGCGCTGTTTGAGGATAGAGGCGAGCTTGACATAGTCGATGTCCATGTCGCCGAGCGCTTCTTTGAAGTACGGCATACAGATCGCGGCGAACTGCTCGTCTGTCATCGCCTTGATGTACTCGCCGTTGAACCACTCGAGCTTGTCATAGTCGAACACGGACGGGCTTTTGCTGATACCTGAGATATCAAAGGCTTTTGTCAGCTCTTCAAGAGTAAAGATCTCCTGATTGTCCTTGGGGCACCAGCCCAGCAGGGCGATATAGTTGATGATCGCCTCGGGCAGATAGCCTTCCCTGATGAGATCCTCAAAGCCCGTGGAGCCGTGGCGCTTGCTGAGCTTGCTGACGGAGCCGTCCTCGTTCTTGCCGTTGATCAGCGGCAGGTGGATGTAGGTCGGGATCTCCCAGCCGAACGCCTCGTACAGCAGATTGTACTTCGGGGTGGAGCTGAGGTACTCGGAGCCGCGTACGACATGGGTGATGCCCATGGTGTGGTCGTCGATGACGTTCGCGAAGTTGTAGGTGGGGTAGCCGTCCTGCTTGATCAGAATTTGATCCTGTAATTCGGCGTTGTCCACGGTGATCTCGCCGAACACCGCGTCCGTGAAGGTGGTGGAGCCCTCCGTGGGCATCTTCTGGCGGATGACATAGGGGACGCCCGCGTCCAGTTTCTCTTGGATTTCAGCGTCCGACAGATCGCGGCAGTGACGGTCATAGCCGCCGCCGACGGTCTCGTTCTGAATCTTTTCGAGCCTTTCCTTGGTGCAGAAGCAGCGGTACGCCTTACCCTCTCTGATGAGCTGTTCGGCGTAGGGGAGGTACATGTCCTTTCGCTCGCTCTGGACGTAGGGGCCGTAATCGCCGCCGATATCGGGGCCTTCGTCGTGCCTCAGTCCGGCGGTTTTGAGCGTTTGGTAGATCACGTCTACCGCGCCTTCGACATAGCGCTCCTGATCGGTGTCCTCGATGCGCAGGACGAAGGCGCCGCCCTGACTTTTGGCGACTAAATATTCATACAGCGCCGTTCTCAGATTGCCGACATGCATGAAGCCCGTCGGACTGGGCGCGAATCTTGTTCTTACCTTACTCACTTTGATATCCCTCATCTATCGGTTTATGACATTTTTTGTATTTCTTGCCCGAGCCGCACCAGCAGGGGTCGTTGGGGCCGGGCTTCTTGTTCTTTTTCTTCACGACGGTCTTGTTGCCGGATACGGTGCCGTCGCCCGAGAATTCCACGGGCTTTGCGACCTGCTCGCGCTTTAACCCCAGCTCGATGGCGGAGGGCTTGGGTCTGCGATCCTCCTCGGTCTTGAGGACGACCTGATGGGCTGCCGCCGCCTGCGCTTCCATTTCTCTGCGCTTTGCCTCGATCTCCTCGCGCTTTTTCTGGATCTCATACACGCGCTTGGGCGCGACGAGGATCATCTTGGCGGTTTCCTGCTTGATGGTCTCGATCATCTCGTCAAACATGTCGAAGCCCTCGATACGGTACTCGACGACCGGATCGCGCTGACCGTAGGCTCTCAGACGGATGCCCTGCTTGAGCTGATCCATGTTGTCGATATGATCCATCCAGTAGGTGTCGACCGTCTTTAAGAGATAGATGCGCTCCATCTCGCGCATCGCGTCGGAGCCGACCAGCTCTTCGTTCTCCTGATAGAGCTTCATCGCGCTGTCCTGCAGCTGACTGACGATATCCGCCCTGTCCTTGCCGATCACGTCCTTGGGCGTGAGCTTATTGCCGTCGTCGATCAGCCATCCGCGGTACAGCTCGTTGAGTCCCGCGAGGTTCCATTCCTCCTTGCTGATTTCGTCGGAGCAGAACATGGCGACGTTGGTCTCAATGGTATCGTTGACCATCTTGACGACGGTGTCGTGGACGTCCTCGCCGTCAAGCACCTGATTGCGCTGACCGTAGATGATCTCACGCTGGCGGTTCATCACGTCGTCGTAGTCGAGGACGGATTTACGGATCGCAAAGTTGCGGCTCTCGACCTTCTGCTGAGAGCTTTCCACGATATTGGTCAGCATCTTTGCCTCGATCGGCTGATCCTCGTCGACGTTCATGCGGTCGAGGATCATCGCCATCCGCTCGCCGCCGAAAATACGCATCAGGTCGTCTTCGCAGGAGAGGAAGAACTTCGATTTGCCGGGGTCGCCCTGTCTGCCGGAACGTCCGCGCAGCTGGTTGTCGATACGGCGGCTCTCGTGACGCTCGGTGCCGATGATGTATAAGCCGCCCGCGGCTCTGACCTCGTCCGCCTCGGCGCTGATCTCTTCTTTATGGCTCTCGTAATATTCCTGATACTTCTGACGCGCTTCCTTGATGACTTCGTCGTCAGTATCGGCAAAGCCCGTCGCCTCGGCGATGACCTCGTCGTCATAGCCCTCTTTTCTCAGCTGCGCCTTCGCCATGTATTCGGCATTGCCGCCTAAGACGATATCGGTACCGCGGCCCGCCATGTTGGTGGCGATGGTGACGGCGCCGAATTTACCCGCCTGCGCGACGATCTCGGCTTCTTTTTCATGGTGCTTCGCGTTCAGGACATTGTGCTTGATGCCGGTTTTCTTCAGCAGCTTACTGAGCTGTTCGCTCTTTTCGATGGAGATGGTGCCGACCAGAACGGGCTGACCTTTTTCGTGCGCTTTCTTGATCTCTTCGATGATCGCGCTGAACTTGCCGCGTTCGGTGCGGTAGATCGCGTCCTGCATGTCCTGACGGATGACTTCCTTGTTGGTGGGGATCTCGACGACGTCGAGCTTATAGATCTCCTGGAATTCCTCCTCCTCGGTCTTGGCGGTACCGGTCATGCCGGACAGCTTGCCGTACAGACGGAAGAAGTTCTGGAAGGTGATGGTGGCGAGGGTCTTGCTTTCGCTTTCGACCTTGACGCCTTCCTTTGCCTCGATCGCCTGATGCAGACCCTCGTTGTAGCGTCTGCCGTACATCAGGCGGCCGGTGAACTCGTCGACGATGATGACCTCGCCGTCCTTGACGACGTAGTTGACTTCATTCTTCATGCAGCCGTGGGCTTTGATCGCCTGATTGATATGGTGCTGGATGGTGACGTTGTCGGGATCGGAGAGATTCTCGAGCCCGAAGAAGCCCTCCGCCTTTTTCACGCCGAGCTGGGTGAGGGTGGCGGTGTGCGCTTTTTCATCGACGATGTAGTCGATATTGTTCTCCTGATAGAATTCCTCCAGATCTTCTTTGGAATCGGTCTCGGTAAAGACATGCTTCTTCATGGTGCGGGCGAGCTGATCGGCGCGCTCGTACAGGTCGGACGCCTTGTCGCCCTTGCCGGAGATGATCAGGGGGGTACGCGCCTCGTCGATGAGGATGGAGTCGACCTCGTCCACGATGGCGAAGGCATGCTCGCGCTGAACCTTCTGTTCCTTATACACGACCATGTTGTCGCGCAGGTAGTCGAAGCCCAGCTCGTTGTTGGTTCCGTAGGTGATATCCGCCTCATACATCGCCTTGCGCTCCTGCGCCGGAACGTCGTGGATGATAAGACCTACGGTAAGCCCTAAGTAACGGTACAGCTTGCCCATCCACTCGGAGTCGCGCTTTGCCAGATAGTCGTTGACGGTGACGATGTGTACGCCCTTGCCGGTCAGACCGTTGAGATAGGCGGGCAGGGTCGCCACTAAGGTCTTGCCTTCACCGGTCTTCATTTCGGCGATGCGTCCCTGATACAGGACGACGCCGCCGATGATCTGCACGGGGAAGTGCTTCATGCCGAGAACGCGCCAGCTTGCCTCGCGGCATACCGCGAAAGCGTCGGGCAGGATGTCGTCGGTGCTTTCGCCCTTTTGCAGTCTTTCTTTCAGTATATTCGTCTGAGCCTTCAGCTCTTTTTCGCTCATTTTCGCGTACTTGTCCTCCAGTGCGAGGACCTTATCGCAGATCGGTCTGATGCGCTTCAGCTCGCGCGCGGAGTAATCGCCGAACAGCGCCTTGAATAAGCCCATAGTATCCTTCCTTTCAGCGGGAACAGCGGGAATTATTACCTTAACCCCCATAATATCCCATTATATAGACGCATTATAACACAGAACAGCGGAAAAATAAAGAAAAAAATGTAAACAATCAAGGATATATTTCTATTATGATATTGATTTTGAAAATAGGTTGATGTAAAATATGGGTGCTTCAAAAAGCCGACTATCGATTATTGATGAGGTAAATTATGAATATCATTATCGTAGGCTGCGGCCGCGTAGGCCGCTCTATTGCGGAACAGCTGAATACCGAAGGACACGCGATCACCGTGATAGACGAGAATGTCGAAGCGCTGGAAAGGCTCAGCGATACCCAGAACATCATGGCGATCGAGGGCAACGGCGCTACCTACAGTATCCTGCGCGAGGCGGAGATCGAGAACTGCGACCTGCTGATCGCGGTCACCGCTACCGACGAACTGAACCTCTACACCTGCCTGCTCGCCAAGAATGCGGGCGTGCCGTCTACCATTGCGCGCGTGCGCAATCCCGAATATATCACCGACGTCGAGATCATCAAGGACGATCTCAAGCTGACGCTGGCGATCAATCCCGAATATACCTGCGCGAGTGATATCTCGCGTCTGCTCAAATATCCCGGCGCGACAAAAATCAGCTCTTTTTCCAAGGGAATGATCGATTTTATCAAGATCAAGCTCACCGATTCGACTCCGATCACAGGCAGGCGCGTTGCCGATTGCGCGTCGATCCTCAAGGGCGTCGTGCGTATCTGCTATGTTGAGCGCGGCGGTGAGTTCTATATCCCGAACGGCGAGTTCATTCTGCGCGAGGGCGATCTCATCTCGCTCGTCGTACCGGCGAGAAGCGCCGCCAAGCTGCTGAAAACGATGGGTTCTCTGAACAGCAGGAGCCGCTCGGTCATTATCCTCGGCGGCAGCAAGATCGGCTTTTATCTGGCTAAGATCCTGCGCCTTGCGGGCGTCAGCGTCAAGATCATCGAAAAAGATCCGCGCCGCTGTGAGGAGCTGTCGGAGGATCTCGACGGCGTAATGGTCATCAATGCCGACGCGATGGATGAGGATCTGCTCCTGTCTGAGCATATCGACAGCGCCGACGGCGTGGTGTGTCTGATGGACACAGACGAAGAGAACCTGCTCGCCTCCCTTTACGCCAAGCAGGTCAACCCCAAGGCGAAGATCGTCACCGAGCTCGGCAACCTGAAGTTCAGCTCCGTGGTGGACACCCTGCCGCTCGACAGCATCATCCGCCCCAAACAGCTGACAGGAGAGTACATCATCCGCTATGTCCGCGGTATGCAGAACGCCGTCGGCAACAACGTCGAGACCATGTTCAAGGTCAACGGCGATCAGGCGGAGGCGCTGGAGTTCGTCGTGCGTGAAAAGAGCGCGGTGACAGGCGTTCCGCTGTCACAGCTGAACCTCAAAAACGATCTGCAGATCGTCTGTATCGGCCGCGGCGGCAAGGTCATGACCCCCGGCGGCGCCGATACCATCGAGGTGGGCGACAGAGTCATCGTCATCACCAAGCATAAGGGTCTGTCCGACCTGAGAGATATATTGAAATAAGATTGAAGGCCCCCTTTCCTAAGGGGGCTGTCGCGTTAGCGACCGGGGGTTGCCGAAAACCATTTGAAAAAGCCGCAGCCCTCCGGCACGTGACTCACGTTTCTCGTGTCGCCTCCCTGAGGATGGGGAGGCTGATCGATAGGAGAAAACCATGAACAAGCGATTGATAAGCTATATTTTAGGATGGGTGCTGCTGGTCGAAGGCGCGGCGATGCAGCTTTCGACCGTTGTGGGGCTGGTCTACAGAGAATGGCACTTCATGAAATACTTCTTTTATGTCGGCGTCGCTCTGATCATATTGGGCGTCCTGCTGGTACTCAAAAAGCCCAAAAACAACGTCATGCACCTCAAGGACGGCTTTGCGGCTACGGCGCTTTCGTGGCTGGTGCTGTCGTTAGCCGGCTGTCTGCCGCTGTGGTGGTCGCGCACGATCCCGCGCTTTGTGGACGCGGTATTTGAAACGATCTCGGGCTTTACCACCACGGGAGCGACCATCCTCACCGAGATCGAGCATCTGCCGCGCTGTATGCTGTTCTGGCGCAGCTTCTCGCATTTTTTAGGCGGCATGGGCGTCGTCGTATTCCTTTTGGCGATCATCCCGCGTCTCGGCGGGACCCAGAACATCAACCTGATGAAGGCGGAGTCCACCGGCCCCTCCGTCAGCAAAAGCATCCCCAAGCTGCGCAACTACGCGGCGCTGCTGTACGGGATCTACGGCGGCCTGACGCTGCTCGAATGTATCCTGCTGCTGTGCGGCGGCATGAGCCTCTATGACGCGGTGACCACTTCGTTCTCTACTGCCGGTACCGGCGGCTTTATGGTATACAACGACAGCATGGCGGGCTTCAGCCCGTATCTGCAGACGGTAGCGGCTGTCTTTATGATGCTGTTCGGCGTCAATTTCTATGTCTATATCCTGATCCTCTTCCGCCGCTTCAAGCAGGTGGTCAAAAACGAGGAGATGTGGATCTATTTCGGCGTCGTTCTCGTGATAACGGGTCTGATCACCGCCGACCTGATCGTTCACCGCACCTACGGCGGCGATTGGTATCAGTCTCTCCATCAGAGCTTCTTCTACGTCACTTCGATCGAATCCTCGACAGGTCTTGCGATGACGGACGTCAACAAATGGCCCGAATTCTCCAAGACGCTGGTGCTGATCGCGACCTGTATCGGCGCGTGCGCCGGCTCGACCGGCGGCGGTCTGAAGGTATCCCGCTTTGTGATCCTGCTCAAGGGCATCAAGAAGGAGTTCACGCTGATCCTGCACCCCCGTACCGTCCAAACCGTCAAGATGGATCAAAAGAAGATCACCCACGAGGTGTCCCGTTCCGTCAGCGTGTTCTTCGCGATCTATATGGCGATCGTCATCGTCACGACCATCCTGATCTCGCTCAACGGCTTTGACTTTATGACCAGCTTTTCCAGCGTATTGGCGACGCTGAACAATACCGGTCCCGGAATGAACGTCGTCGGCTCTACGGGCAACTATGCGGGCTTCTCCGTCTTTTCCAAGATCGTTTTCTGCTTCAATATGCTTGCGGGCAGACTGGAGCTGTATCCGTTCCTGCTGATCTTCATCCCCTCCGCGTGGAGGAAGAATTGAGTTGAGCGGGCGGTGAAAAGCGGACAGTTAGTGTAGGGGAGGGGCTTGCTCTTCCCTTTCATCCTATGTCGAGCAGTTTTTCAAACGCGAAGCCTATCTTACCCATGTGTAGGGACGAGCATTGCTCGTCCGCTTGATAGAAACGCGGAGTTCTGAGGGCTCGACTTAGGCGTCCGATGCAATATCGAATTCCTGCGCGGCATAAAACCGCAGGCATCTGCTGCGGGAGCACCAAGGCGCTCCCCTGCAGTATTTTTTCTGAAAAGGAGCTCTGTCCATGTCTGTTGTACTGATCACCGGCGCCTCCCGCGGGATCGGCGCGGCTTGCGCCCTTGCTTTTGCGAGGGAAGGTCATGACGTAGCGGTGAATTACTGCCGCAGCGAAGAAAAAGCGAATCAATTGGCGAATGAAATAAAAGCCCTCGGCGCGGGGGCTTTTGCCGTATGCGCGGATGTCGGCGACAGCGCGCAGGTGAAAAGGATGTTTGACGCCGTCCGCAGGGAGCTGGGCGCTGTCGATATCCTCGTCAACTGTGCGGGTATCGCGCACGTCGGGCTGCTGACCGATATGACCGACGACGAATGGAAGCGCCTGATCGATACCGACCTGAGCGGTACGTTTTACTGCTGCCGCGAGGCTTTGCGGGATATGATCCGCTCCCACCGCGGCGCGATCGTCAACATCGCCTCGATGTGGGGCGAGGTCGGCGCGTCCTGCGAAGCGGCGTATTCCGCCGCGAAGGCGGGCGTGATCGGACTGACCAAGGCGCTCGCCAAGGAAGTCGCCCCCTCCGGGATACGCGTCAACGCCGTGTCGCCCGGGGTCGTCATGACCGATATGATGGCGGGGTTCACGGATGACGATATCGCCGTCTTAAAGGAGGAAACGCCGCTGAACGCCCTCGGTACGCCCGAGGATATCGCCGACGCGGTCGTGTTCCTCGCGAGCGACAAGGCGAGGTTCATCACGGGGCAGGTCTTAGGCGTTAACGGAGGAATGGTGATATAAAATTAGGAATTAGGAAATAGGAATGAGGAATTTTGGGAAACGCTGACGCGTTTTGAATTATTTAATGAGATAAAAAAGATAACGTCCGCGACTCTTTAATGAGCTGCGGACGTTTTTTCTGTTTATGTCATTGCGAGGGAGCGGACACGCGTGTTCGCGACCGTGGCAATCCCGCAAAGAGGAGCGGTACCCTTCTCATAATGACTTTTTTCGGGTGCGGGCAGCGCCCGCCATTCTTTCCTGATTCCTATTTCCTACTTCCTAATTCCTCGTTACCTCTTACGCTCTGCTCGTCTTTTTCACCGCGTCGATGATCTTCACGACGACAGGGCTCAATACCATGTTCACGCCTAACTCGACGAGGAAATTCACGCCGGTCAGACCGAGGATGATGTAGGTCAGCAGATCGGAGCCGCCTGCCCATGCCGCGAGCGTTTCACGGAAGAACAGCAGCATGCCGATGATGAAGATACCGGTGTTGGCGATGGGGGAGATCAGCGCCGCTAAGATCACGCCGAGGAGCTTGTTCTTGGGCGCGACCAGCTGATACATCAGCCCGGCTAAAAAGCCCGCCGCGGTACCCTTGAGCATGCACATGACGACGCACATAAAGGGGTTAGCCGCCCATACCATGGCGCCGCCCAAATCGCCGCCCGTGATGCACATGACCACGACGACTGCGCTGAATACCGCGCCTAAGTAAGCGCCGGCGCCCTTGCCGTACATTGCCGCGCCGACAACGATCGGGATCAGCGCGAGCGTGATGGAGAACGGGCCGAATCTGACGAAGGTAGTGAATATCTGCAGCACGATGATGATGGCTGTCAAAATCCCCAGGCCCGTCAGACGGTAGGTGTTCGATTTACTTGTGTTTGACATAATAATACCTCCTGCTGCCTCCCTCTTGTGTCAAAGATGCTTTGACGAGGTGAAGCGCAATAATTTATGGATACTGGTTACGGGATACCGGTTACCGGTTGAGGGCGTAGCCCTCCTACAACCATTACTCAGTACTCAGTAACCATTAACCTTTCTTGTTCCTCTCATAGATCAGCCGCAGCCCTTCCATGATCAGGTTCTTTTTGACCGTGATATCATGCTCGCAGTGGCGGATGATCTTATCGGCAAGCCCTCCGGTCGCAAGCACCTTGCACTTCGCGCCGATCTCCTTTTCGATCATGTCGATCATGCCGTCGATCATGCATACGGTGCCCCAGACAACGCCCGCGCGGATACTTTTGTCGGTATTCTTGCCGATGACCGAGGACGGCGCGTTGAAGGCGACGCCCTGCAGCAGCGCCGTGTTCTTGGTCAGCGCTTCCAGAGATACGGAAACGCCGGGAGCGATCGGGCAGCCGATCATACTGCCGTTTTGGTCGATGACGCACCATACGGTCGCGGTACCCATGCTGATGACGATCATGGGCGCGTCGTTGTGGGCGTTCGCGGCGACGCAGGCGCACACGAGATCGGAGCCTAAGGTGGAAGGATCGTCGATGCGGATGTTCAGCCCTGTTTTGACGCCGGGGCCGACGATCAGCGGCTCCACGCCGAGGATATCGCGCACCGCGTCCTCGATGCGGGTGGTGACGAGCGGAACGACGGAGCTGATGATACAGCCGGTAAAATCATCGCGATGGATGCCCATGACGCGGATCAGCGAGTAAAGCTCCACGCCGTATTCGTCGGCGGTTTTCGCCTTGTTGCAGGAGATCGTCAGCGTGCGGATCAACTCCTTTTCGCGGAAGATCCCGAACTTGATATTGGTGTTTCCGATATCGGCTGTCAGCAGCATATACATTTCGCTCCTTTCCGATGGAATCATATCATAATTTTTAGGTAGTTTCAATATAATTGACCGATTTTCGGCTTTTTTCACATAATGAAAAATATTTTGAGATAATTGTGGTAGAGTATTGATGTATGATGAATCATGTACAAGTGTGCAATTCTGCAAAAATTGTGATAATTTGGGGGAGGAATCAAAGATGAATCAGGCTGAGAAGAGAACCTTAGAGATTCTCGCTTGCAAGGCGCGTATGGGCGCTATCATCGGTACATTTCACGCGAAATCCGGTCACCCGGGCGGCTCGCTGTCGGCGGCGGACATGTTCACCTATCTCTATTTCAAAGAGATGAACGTCAGGCCGGAGGATCCGACATGGGCTGACCGCGACCGTTTCGTTTTATCCAAGGGTCACTGCTGTCCCAGCCTTTACGCCGTTCTGGCGCTCAAGGGCTATTTTGACTGGAAGGAGCTTGAGGTGTTGCGTCATGTGGGCGCGATGCTGCAGGGTCATCCCGATATGAAGGGCACCCCCGGCATCGACATGAGCTCCGGTTCTCTCGGTCAGGGCGTTTCCGCTGCGTGCGGTATGGCGCTCGCCGCAAAGATCGATCGCAAGGATTACCGCGTATACACCGTGCTCGGCGACGGCGAGTGCGAGGAAGGCGAGGTCTGGGAGGCGGCGATGTTCGCCGGTCACCACGGTCTTGATAACCTGACCGTCATCGTTGACTGCAACGGCTTGCAGATCGACGGCACCACCGAGGAGATCGGCGGCGTAGAACCGCTCGACACCAAGTTCGAGTCCTTCGGCTTTGACGTCGCGATCATCGACGGTCACGACTTCGATCAGATCGAAAGCGCGCTGGATCAGGCGAAAGCGTCCGACAAGCCCTTTGCGATCATCATGAAAACCGTCAAGGGCAAGGGCGTATCCTTTATGGAGAATCAGGTAGGCTGGCACGGCAAGGCGTGCAACGCCGATGAATTTAAAGTAGCGATGGCTGAGCTGGAAGCGCAGCTCGCGGAATTGGAGGCGTAATCATGGCTGAGATCATTACCAAGGCGACGCGCGTCAGCTTCGGCGAGGCGCTGAGCGAAATGGCCGATACCCGCGACGACATCATCGTTCTGGACGCCGATCTCGCGGCGGCTACCA
>JAFRBD010000002.1 GCA_017405065.1 Ruminococcus sp.
AGCTCTTTGAGCTGGTCAGGAATGAGCATATCGTGAAACAGATGCAGAGCTTCAACTCCGCTTCCTCTTTACCGAAGCAGGCGCCGGAGCCGATCCCGGATCTGTCGCCGCTGGACGCGCTGAAGATCAGGGTGCGCGAGGCGGTGCTGAATGAGGCGCGCCGCAGGGACGTTCCTCCGCAAAGACCGCGGCATACCAAGGAACAGCTCATCCGCGCGATACAAACCTGTCCGACCATCGACAAGCTCTTTGAGCTGGTCAAGAACGAGCATATCGTCATACAGATGAAGAGCTTCAGCTCCGCGTCCGGTCTGCCGCAGAAGCGGCTCAGCGGCGAGGAGCTCATGCCGGATAAAAGCCCTCTCGACCGACTGAAGGAACAGGTGCTCGACGCGGTGATCAACGGCGGCTAAATCGCATATATAATAATGAAAGCAGCGGGAATCGACCGCTGCTTTTTTTATATTATTCTGAATCAGTATCCGACAGGATCATTTTGCCCTCGTGGTCGGTGGTATAGTCGCCCTCGGGGATCAGCTGTGAGATCGGGACGATCGTATAGCCCTCGCTATGTATCATCTCGATGATCCTCGGCAGCGCCTCGGGCGTATTTTTCGCGCCGTTGTGCATCAGGATGACGGAGCCGGGGCAGAGCTTGCTTTTGATGCGGCTGACCATCTCGTCGGGGGAGGGATCCTTCCAGTCGAGGCTGTCGATGTTCCACTGGACGCAGTACATGCCGCGCTCTTTCAGGCTGCTGACCAGTTTGTTGTCATATTCGCCGTAGGGCGCGCGGAAGAGGGTGGGGGAGCTGTCGGTCAGCTCCTTGACCGCCTCGTTGCAGGCGTCGATCTCCTTGCCCTGTTCCTCGGCGGATAATTCCGCCATGTGCGGATGGGTGGCGCTGTGGTTGCCGACGTCGTGACCGCGCGCGGCGATCTCTTTGACGTCGTCGGGGTAGTTCTCGACCCAGTCGCCGACGAGGAAGAAGGTGCTTTTGACCTCGTACTCGTCGAGGATATCGAGCAGGGTGTTCGTCTGTTCATTGCCCCACGCCGCGTCGAAGGAGATGGAGCAGACCTTTTCCTGTGTATCGACGTAATAGATCGGTATCTCCCGCGGCTCGGCGGCGGTGGAGGCGATCTTCCCGGAGGTGGAGGAGGCGACCGCGATCGCCAGTACGCCGATCAGAACACAGGAAAACAGGATCGTCAGCTTTCTGCGTGTCAGTATCATAAAGCTCATATCATCACCGGTATATTATTATGATCGTTACAGCGATAATATGATCGTGAAAAAAGGGTGAATGATCGGAAGGCACGGTGATTTTGCACAGTTTATCCCGAAAAATCTTGTATGCTATGAGGATAGAAAAAAACGGTCTGAAATTGGTATAATACTATATGAAAAGAAATAATTACTGCGGGAGGAGCAAGCCCCTCCCCTACAAGCAGAAGACAGGGAGGCAAGCGAAAAATGAAACGGTATATCATGGCGCTGGATTCCGGCACCACCTCGAACCGCTGTATCCTTTTTGACCGTGAGGGCAATATGTGCTCGGTCGCGCAAAAGGAATTTACCCAGTATTTTCCGCAGCCCGGATGGGTCGAGCATGACGCGAATG
Source organism: Ruminococcus sp. (assembly GCA_017405065.1). Classification (GTDB taxonomy): domain Bacteria; phylum Bacillota; class Clostridia; order Oscillospirales; family Acutalibacteraceae; genus Ruminococcoides. The sequence continues at coordinate 1,625 of JAFRBD010000002.1, forward strand.
AGATCTGGCAGAGTCAGCTTTCCGTCGCGCGCGAGGCGATGCGAAAGCTCGGCGCGACCTATAACGAGATCGCCGCGATCGGCATTACCAACCAGCGCGAGACCACCGTGGTGTGGGACAGAGCGACGGGTCAGCCGATCTGCCACGCGATCGTATGGCAGTGCCGCCGTACCGCGGAATACACCGATGAGCTGAAGGATCGGGGACTGACCGACTGCTTCCGTCAGAAAACGGGACTGGTCATCGACCCCTACTTTTCGGCGACAAAGCTGCGCTGGATCCTTGAAAACGTCGAGGGCGCAAGAGAACGTGCCGAGCACGGCGATCTGCTGTTCGGTACGATCGACACCTGGCTGATGTACAAGCTCAGTAAGGGCAGGATCCATGTGACGGATTACAGTAACGCCTCGCGTACGATGCTGTTCAATATCAACACCCTCACATGGGATGAGGATATCTTAAAAGAGCTGGATATCCCCGCTTCTATGCTGCCTCAGGTGAAGCCCTCGAGCTGTATCTACGGCGAGAGCGACCCCGAATTCTTCGGCGGGTCGATCCCGATCGCGGGAGCCGCGGGCGATCAGCAGGCGGCGCTGTTCGGTCAGACCTGCTTTGACGAGGGTGAGGCGAAGAACACCTACGGCACGGGCTGCTTCATGCTGATGAATACGGGCGAAAAGCCTGTCTTTTCCGAAAACGGCTTACTGACCACGATCGCGTGGGGACTGGACGGCAAGGTGAATTACGCTTTGGAAGGCTCTGTTTACGTCGCGGGCGCGGCGATCCAGTGGCTCAGAGATGAATTGAAGCTCATCGACGGCTCCCCCGACAGCGAGTACTTCGCGACCAGAGTGGAGGATACGGCGGGGTGTTATGTGGTGCCCGCATTCACGGGGCTGGGCGCGCCGCACTGGGACCCTTACGCGCGCGGCGCGATCATGGGGCTGACCCGCGGCGTGAACAAATACCACCTGATCCGCGCGACCTTAGAGTCGCTGGCGTTCCAGACCAACGACGTGCTCCACGCGATGGAGCTGGATTCGGGCATGAGGCTCGATTCGCTGAAGGTCGACGGCGGCGCTTCCATGAACAACTTTCTCATGCAATTCCAAGCGGATATCATGAACGCACCCGTTCACCGTCCCTCCTGCGTCGAGACCACCGCGATGGGCGCGAGCTATCTCGCGGGTTTGGCGGTCGGCTTCTGGAAAGATAAGGACGACGTCAAACGCCATTGGAGCATGGAGCGGGAATTCCTCCCCGAGCGAGACGACGACTGGAGAGAGAAAGAGATCAAAGGATGGAATAAAGCCGTAGAAGCGACGAAAAGTTGGGCGAAGAATTAATTAGGAAGTAGGAATGAGGAATGAGGAATTAAGGGAAACGCTTTGCGTTTTTATACTTGATTTAATGTAAAGAGTGATATCTATGGGTGAAAATATTGTTTTATTGAAAAGTAAAAAATTCGCCGTTCGCATAGTGAATTTGTACCGGTATCTGTGTGAAAACAAAAAAGAATATGTCCTGTCAAAACAATTGCTGCGAAGCGGAACAAGCATTGGTGCTAATCTTTCGGAAGCAACCTGCGCTATGAGTGATAAGGATTTTTTAGCAAAGAATTATATTGCCTTTAAGGAGTGTGCGGAAACGCAGTATTGGTTGGAATTGTTATTTGAAACAGAGTACCTTTCTGAACAGGAGTATCGTTCGATCTGTTCCGATTGTGATGAGTTGAAAAAACTATTATCTTCGATAACAAAAACTACCAAGGAAAAAGGATAATTATTTCCTGATTCCTACTTCCTCATTCCTAATTGAATGCGAGGTACGAGCAAAATGTACAACATTATTATCATCGGCGCGGGCGTGATCGGCTGCGCCGTCGCAAGAGAATTAAGTAAGTATAACGCAAAAATACTGGTGATCGAAAAGAGCGAGGACGTTTGCACAGGCACCAGCAAGGCAAACAGCGCCATTGTCCACTCGGGCTATGACGCTAAGAACGGCACGCTCAAAGCGAAGTTCAACGTCGAGGGCAGCCGCATGATGGACAGGATTTGCGACGAGCTGGACGTACCCTTCAGGCGGATCGGCTCCCTGACCGTCTGCACGGACGAGAGCCGTATCGGGGAGTTGGACGCTCTCAAAGAGAGGGGAGAGAAGAACGGCGTTGAAGGGCTGCGCATCCTCAGCCGTGAAGAACTCCTTGAGATCGAGCCGCATATCGGCGACGAGGTCGTCGCCGCGCTGTTCGCGCCGACGGCGGGCATCATCTGTCCTTTCAAGCTGACGATCGCCTATGCCGAGAACGCCGCCGTCAACGGCGTCGAATTTCGCTTTGACACCGAGGTCAAAAAGGTGTACGCGGAAAACGGCACATGGCACGTTGTGACGGAAAACACGGAATATACAGCCGCGGCTGTCGTCAACGCTGCGGGCGTTTATTCGGATATTTTCCATAATATGGTATCGGACGACAAGCTGCATATCGTGCCGCGAAAGGGCGAGTATATCCTGCTCGACCGCGCGGTGGAGGGCTATGTGAAGCATACGGTCTTTCAGCTGCCGACGAAATTCGGCAAGGGCGTGCTGGTGACGCCCACCGTCCACGGCAACACCATCATCGGGCCCACCGCCGTGGATGTGGACGATAAGGAAAGCACCTCCACGACCGCCGAGGGGATCGAAAGCGTAATTGCGAAAGCGTCGCTGAGCATCAAAAATCTGCCCACGCGGCAGGTTATCACCTCGTTCGCGGGATTACGCGCCCACGGCGACCGACATGATTTCGTGATCGGCGAGGTCGGGGACGCGCCCGGCTTCTTTGACTGCGCGGCGATCGAAAGCCCCGGCTTGTCGGCGGCGCCCGCGATCGGCGTATTTATCGCGGAGCAGATCAAGAACAAGCTGCAGCTGAGTGAAAAAGACGACTTTATCGCTCGGCGTAAGGATATATTGGATCCGAATAAGCTGACGATCGGGGAGCGTAATGAATTGATACAACGCGAGCCGGCGTACGGCACGATCGTCTGCCGCTGTGAAAGCGTGACGGAGGGCGAGATCCTCGACGCGATCCGCCGACCCGTCGGCGCGCGTTCTCTCGACGGGGTCAAGCGCCGCACCCGCGCGGGCATGGGGCGCTGTCAGGCGGGCTTCTGCAGCCCGAAGGTGATGGAGATATTACGGCGCGAGCTGGATATCGACCTGACGGAAGTGACCAAATGCGGCGGAGATTCTGCTATCGTCAACGCGCGTACAAAGGACGGTGAATGATATGAATACGGATAAAAAAGTCGATATCGTCATCGTCGGCGGAGGCCCTGCGGGACTGGCGGCGGCTGTCGCGGCATTTGACAGCGGCATAAAGGATATCCTGATCCTCGAGCGCGACGAAAAGCTCGGCGGCATCCTCAACCAGTGCATCCACAACGGCTTCGGGCTGCATACCTTTAAAGAAGAATTGACCGGCCCCGAGTACGCCGACCGATTTATACAACAGGTCAACGAGAGAAAAATACCGTATCTGCTGAACACGATGGTCATGGATATCTCTCCCGACAGGGTCGTGACCGCCATGAATCGTGAGGACGGGATGTTCCTGATACAGGCGAAGGCAGTCGTCCTCGCGATGGGCTGCCGCGAAAAGCCGAGAGGCGCGCTGAATATCCCCGGCTACCGACCCGCGGGCATCTTTTCGGCGGGAACGGCGCAGAGATTAGTCAATATTGAGGGATATATGCCCGGCAAAGAGGTCGTCGTCCTCGGTTCGGGCGATATCGGTCTGATCATGGCGCGGCGCATGACCTTAGAGGGCGCGAAGGTGAAGCTGGTCGCGGAGCTGATGCCCTACTCGGGCGGCTTGAAGCGGAACATCGTCCAGTGTCTTGACGACTTCGGCATCCCGCTGAGGTTATCGCATACGGTCGTGGATATCGAGGGAAAGGAGCATATCACCGCGGTGACGATCGCTCAGGTCGGCGCGGACAGAAAGCCGATACCGGGCACAGAGGAGCGTTATCCCTGCGATACTCTCCTGCTGTCCTGCGGCTTGATCCCCGAAAATGAGCTGAGCACCGCCGCGGGCGTGAAGCTCAGCCCGGTCACTAACGGCCCCGTGGTCAATGAAAGCCTTGAAACGAACATTGACGGCGTGTTTGCCTGCGGCAACGTCCTGCACGTGCACGACCTGGTGGATTATGTGTCTGAGGAGGCGGCGAAAGCGGGGCAGACGGCGGCGAAATATGTGCGCGGAGAGATCGCCGAAAGCGTCGGCAGAACCATCAGCGTGAAAGCCGAAAGCGGCGTGCGCTATACCGTGCCCGCGACCGTTCATCCCGATCGCATCGACGATAAGCTGACGGTGCGTTTCCGCGTCGGCGACGTTTACAAGGACGCTTATGTCAGCGTATATTTTGACGATGAACGCGTTCAGCATAAGAAGAAGCGGATCATTGCGCCCGGCGAGATGGAGCAGATCGTGCTGACAAAGCGGAGCTTTGATGAGCATCCCGATCTGCAAACGGTTACGGTGAAGATAGAGGGTTGAGCCTTCCCCTTGAGGGGAAGGCTATGAAAGCAGAAAGGAATAGTTATGATCAAAGAACTGACCTGTATCAACTGTCCGATGGGCTGTCTTTTAACGGTCGATATGGACGGCGATGAAATCAAAGATATCAGCGGCTACACCTGTCCGCGCGGTAAGTCCTACGCCGAAAAGGAAGTGACCAACCCGACGCGCGTCGGTACCTCGACCGTCAAGGTGGTCGGCGGCAGGAGCGAACGCGTCGCCTGCAAAACGGAGCGCGATATCCCCAAGGACAAGATCTTTGCCGTGATGGAGGCGATCAACGCAGCACAGGTACAGGCGCCCGTCGTGATCGGCGAGGTGCTGATCGCGGACGTCGCCGGTACGGGCGTGGACGTTGTCGCGACCGCGCATGCCGGAAAGAAGCACGCATGAGTAAATGGAAGCCGATTATCGACGTGATAAGCACGTATGACGCGGAAATCACGCAGGATGACGAAAAGCTGACCCTAACCAACCGCAAAAACGGCAAAATGATCACAGTATAAAAGATCGGGTTGCGTATCGTTGATGGTTATGCTATACTCAAAGCAGAGGTGATAAGTATGATGTATCCTTATTTGACGCTTGATGAAGATACCGAGATAGTCCATTCTGAAATGGACGAAAACGGTAGGGTCAAGGTGTATATCGAAAAAGCGGATGAAACGGACGGCTTCCATAGTGCGTATTGTATCTTGCCCGATTACTGTTGGCAGGAAATCAACGGCTTTTCGGATGAAGATATCCGTCATTTTCAAAGCATCATAGAAGATAATGCGCATTTGATTTTGGAACTGTCACAGCACGGAGGATTTGATCATGCCGCAGGTTTTTAGAATCGGTTCATTTTGGGCGAACGAGAATAAGCCGCTGGAGCCGATCCATGTTCATGTTGCTAAAGGAAAACCGGTAGCAAATGCGACGAAATTTTGGATTACAAAATCAGGAAAAGCGTTGCTGGCAAACAATAATTCGGAGTTGGACGCGAAAACATTGAATTGGTTAAGTCGTGCGATTGAGGCGAACAGCCGTATCGTTATTGAAAAATGGATTGGGTTTTTCGGAGAAATAACTTATTATTGCTGATTTTGCGGATCATGCTATTAAAAAGTGTGCAATAAATTAACGCGTTAAAGCACTGTATTTGTTCAAAACAGAGTAAATGCCGATCGTCCGTTGACTTTCGGCATTTTGTTGTTTATAGTTTGGTGGTATAGAACAGTAGTTGTCATTCCGAGGAGGGCAAAGCCCGACGTGGGAATCCCACACCGCTGCTCCTGCTTTGTGGGATTGCCACAGCCCCTAAAGGGGCTTCGCAATGACATTGTATGATAGGAGGGAAAACATTTGAGCAAATTCAAAGCGTTTTTGAAACGCAAAAATATTGAGATATCGTGGAAGCGCTACGGTATCGACGCGCTCGGCGCGATGGCGCAGGGTCTTTTCTGCTCCCTGCTGATCGGCACGATCTTCAAGACGGTCGGCGTGCTGTCGGGCTTACAGTTCTTTACCGATATCGGCACCTACGCGATGGCGGTATCGGGCTCGGCGATGGCGGTGGCGATCGGCTACGCGCTGAAAGCGGATCCGATGGTGCTGTTTTCGCTGGCGGCGGTAGGTTATGCCGCAAACGCCGAGGGCGGCGCGGGCGGTCCGCTTGCGGTGCTGATCATCGCGATCATCGCGGCGGAGTTCGGTAAGGCGGTTTCGAAAGAGACCAAAGTCGATATCCTCGTGACCCCTGCCGTGACGATCCTCGTCGGTGTGGCGCTGGCAAAGCTGATCGCGCCTCCGATCGGTACGGCGGCGGGATGGTTCGGCGCTCTGATCGATTCCGCGACGAAGCTCCAGCCCTTCCTGATGGGCATCGTGGTATCCGTTCTGGTCGGTATCGCGCTGACCCTGCCGATCTCTTCGGCGGCGATCTGCTCCGTACTCGGCTTGACGGGTCTCGCGGGCGGCGCGGCTGTCGCCGGCTGCTGCGCTCAGATGGTGGGCTTCGCGGTGATGTCCTTTAGGGAGAACCGCTGGGGCGGTCTGGTCAGCCAGGGCATCGGTACCTCGATGCTCCAGATGCCGAACATCGTCAAAAATCCGCGCGTCTGGATCGCGCCGATCGTGACGTCGGCGATCACGGGCCCGATCGCGACCTGTGTCTTCGGTTTGCAGATGAACGGCGCTCCGATCAACTCGGGCATGGGCACCTGCGGCTTCTGCGGTCAGATCGGCGTTATCACCGGCTGGTTCACACCGTCTGAGGAAGCTCTTGCCAAGGGCGCGCAGGCGATCGAGCCCGGTGCAATGGACTGGATCGGTCTGATACTCGTCTGTATCGTGCTGCCCGCCGTGATCACGCCTCTGATCAATATGCTCCTGCGTAAGATCGGCTGGGTCAAAGACGGCGACCTGAAATTAGCATAATCGGAAACGATGAAGCACCTGCTGTGACGGCAGGTGCTTTTTTATGAATAAATAAAAAAATTATCGTTTTTCGTTAAAAACCTATTGACAAATGAAAATCTTGTGCTATAATACAGTTAACGATAAACATTAAATCGTTAATCTTTTAGATTTATTTGTTTATGAAAGGGAGAATCATCATGGAAAATTCAGTCAAGAGAAAGATCAATATCTTCGGTAAGGTAGCCAAGATCATCACGATGATCGTTATTGTATGTTTGCTTGTCGCGGAAGGCTTTATGCTGGTCGGCGGCGTGATCGTAGCGGCTGTTCCCAAGGACAGCGTGACTGTTGACGCAGCGGTTCAGGTGGACGCGAAAGCGGACAACGAATTCTTCGGTATTGAAGAGGGCAAGATCGGCGTCAAGGTCGGCGGCACTGAAATCCTTCTCGGCGAATACAGCACCGACGGAGTGAGCTTTTTCAGCGAAAAAGGCAAGACCGGCGTCAGCGCAGGTATCCGTGATCTGCACTTCGATCTGAACGACGCGCTAAAGCTGATCGTCTGCGGTATGGTATCCGTTGCGGCGATCGTGGTGGCGCTGTTCTTCTTCCGTGCGCTGATGAAGCAGTTTATGGTCTGCGACAGCCCGTTCAGCGAGGGCGTCGTGAAGAAGATGCGCAATTTCGCGATCGCACTGATCCCCTGTACGGCGGTCGTCATGGTGATGAAATCGGCGTTCGGCGCGGTATTCAGCCATAATTTCGGCTTTGATATCGACTTTATCTCTATCGCTTTTGTCTTTATCATCTTCGTGCTGACAATGATCTTCAAGTACGGAACAGAGCTCCAGAAAGAGCATGACGAAACGGTGTAAGGTGAGCGTATGGGAAAGATCATTGTAAGACTCGACCGCGTGATGGCGGATCGCAAGATCGGCTTGAACGAGCTGAGCGAGCAGGTCGGCATTTCCAACGTCAACCTGTCCAAGCTCAAAAACGGACATATCAGCGCGATCCGCTTCTCGACCCTGATCGCCATTTGTGAGGCGCTGCATTGTCAGCCGGGCGATCTGCTGGAGTATTCGGAGGAATAGAGATCGATATTCCGGGAAAAGCATACAAACTGTCATTGCGAAGTCCTTTAGGGCTGCGGCAATCTTAACCGCTATCAGACGACAAAACGACGTCCCGAGGGAAAGCTCCCCCGGGACGTCGTTTCATATATACCCAAAAAGTCAGGAATATCATGTGGAATGTCATATTGAGGAGGGCAGCGCCCTGCGCGGGGATCCCCTTCCGTTTGCAATCGGTCGTAATGACAGGGGGATCGCCGCAGTTCCTGCCGAGCTTCGCAATGACATCGTTATTTCATTTTACAGTCCGAATTTGGCTTCGAACTCCGCTAAATCATTCTTGCAGTGGATGGGTTCGCCGACGGATTTGATCGCGGATTCGATATCCTTGAGTCCGTTGCCGGTGACGATGGATACGATCGTCGCGTCCTGCGGCAATCTTCCCTCGCGGCTGAGCTTCATCAGTCCCGCCGTCGCGGTGACGCCCGCCGGTTCGCCGAAGACGCCGGCGTTTTTCGCCAGATACTTCTGCGCCTCGCGGATCTCGTCGTCGGTGACGTTGACACAGATCCCATCGCTGTTTTTGATCGCGTTGATTGCTTTATCGGGATTGCGCGGCACGCCGACGGCGATGGAGTCGGCAAAGGTGTTTTCCTCCTGCGGCTGCCACGGCTGATCGGTCATCACGGCGGTGTTGATCGGGCAGCAGCCCTGCGCCTGCACGCTGATGATGCGCGGGATTTTGTCGATCAGTCCGACCATATACATATCGTACAGGCCTTTGTATACGCCCGCGATCGTACAGCCGTCTCCGACCGATACCGCGACAAAGTCGGGCGCGATAAAATCAAGCTGCTCGCATATCTCGTGCGCGACGGTTTTTTTGCCCTCGCTGAGATAGGGATTGATGGCGGCGTTGCGGTTATACCAGCCGTATTTGTCGATGGCGGCTTTGGACAATTCAAAGGTCTCTTCATAGCTGCCGTCCACGGCGGTGAGGTTCGCGCCGAACATCATCAGCTGGGCGATCTTGCCCTTGGGCGCTCTTGCGGGGACGAAGATGTAGGTTTTCAGCCCTGCCTTTGCCGCGTTGCCCGCGAGGGAGGAGGCGGCGTTGCCGGTGGAGGAACAGGCGATCGTATCATAGCCCGCTTCACGAGCCTTGGTGACCGCCATCGCGGAGGCGCGGTCTTTCAGTGACGCGGTCGGGTTCACGCCGTCGTCCTTGATGTACAGCCTTGCGATACCGAGGTCTTTTGCGATATTCGGCGCTTCATACATCGGCGACATGCCGACGCGCAGCCCCGCGGGAACGGTGTCCTCTTCGATCGGCAGCAGCTCGCGATAGCGCCACATGGTGGGATCGTCACGGTTTGCTAAGGTTTCTTTATTGAATTTGGTTTTGATATAGTCGTAGTCATAGATCACGTCGAGGATACCGCCGCACTCGCAGGTGGTGATATCCGGTGCGGGCGCGTATGTCGACCCGCATTTGACGCACTGACAGTAAAGAACATTTTTCATAGAATGGCAGGAATGAGATTGAAAAGGTTGCAGCAGCGTTTTAACTCCTCACTCCTAACTCCTCACTCCTCACTTACAAAAGTCCGACTTCCTCGTTGAACGCGTCGATCAGCTCGTCGAGCTGTTCCGCCTGCTTATGCACGGCGTCCCATGTGTTTTCGGTATCGTACCACAGGGCGTTGAGCTCCTCGACGGTGCGTCCCTGCTGTTCGACCCATGTGTAGTACTTGAGGTTGTGAACGCGCTTGCGGTCTTTGTAAGTCAATTCAAGCATGTTGTCATCCTTGAGGCTGAGGATGTGCAGGCTGTGGTCGAGCTCCGCCTTATGCCTATCGTAGTCGCCGTACATCTCGCCGAGCTCTCTGATACGGCTCTGATACATAGCGGCGCTGTCGGTCAGTACGGTACCGATCACGTCGTTCTCGGTAAATTCGTAGTACTTCGCCATCTTGATGCAGCACAAAAGGTTCGCGATACCGCTGATACCCAAGAGGCTGAGCTGTTCGGTGAGCTCGCGCTCGACGCCGACGGATACCAGATAGTCGATACCCTCGGGCGTGTTGAACAGGCGGAGGAGCCGCTGACTGTCCTCGTCGTCGATGTCGATGACCATGTCGGTGTTCTTGACGTTATGGATCCACGGGATATGCTTGTCGCCGATACCCTCGATGCGGTGACCGCCGAAGCCGTTGTCTAAGATCGTCGGGCACTGCAGCGCCTCGCCGACGGCTAATTTGAGGTTCGGATACTGTTCCTTCAGATAATCGCCCGCGCTCATGGTGCCTGCGCTGCCGGAGGTGAAGCACGCGCCCGCGAAGCGGTCTTTTTCGCCTTTGATGGCTTCAAAAGCGTCCTTTAAGGCATAGCCGGTGACGTTGTAGTGCCACAGCGGGTTGCCCATCTCCTCAAACTGGTTGAAGATCATGACCTCGGGGCGCTGACGCAGCTCCCATGTCTTGTCGAAGATCTCTTTGACGTTACTTTCACATCCGGGGGTCGCGATGACCTCGCCCGCGATCTTTGACAGCCATTCAAAGCGCTCGCGGCTCATCTCGGCGGGCAGGATGGCGATACTGTCGCAGGACAGGAGCTTTGAGTTGAACGCGCCGCCGCGGCAGTAGTTGCCGGTTGAGGGCCATACCGCCTTATGCTTGGTCGCGTCGAACTGACCGGTGACAAGACGCGGGGCAAGACAGCCGAAGGACGCGCCGACCTTGTGGCAGCCGGTGGGGAACCACTTGCCGACGATCGCGAAGATGCGCGCCTTCACGCCGGTGAGGGCGGAGGGCAGCTCGATGATGTTCGGGATCTCGCGGAACAGTCCGCCGCTTTCCTTAGGCTCGTTCTTCCATGTGATGCGGAACAGGTTGACGGGATCGACGTCCCACAGACCGGTATGACTGAGCTTCTCTCTGATCTGTTCGGGAATCAGCTCGGGATGCTGCATCTGTTTGATGGTAGGGATGATGATATTGTTTTCCCTTGCTTTTTCGATATTGTGCTGTAAGCCTTCTTTGTTAACGGTAAAATCGATCATATATTACACTCCTTTATCGTAGGGGAGGGGCTTGCTCCTCCCGATTCTTTTCCGATCATGCTTTATTTGTTTTCCGTACCTTCATCCGTCAGATACGAATACAGGGTGAATTTGGAGATGCCGAAATAGTTGGCGATCCTGTCGCCGGATTTGGTAATCAGCAGAGCGCCCTTGCTGCTCAGCCAGCGGACGGCGCGCTGTTTGTCGTCCTTGTTCATCAGGGAGACGGGCTTGCCGATCAGCTCGGTGGATCTCCACAGCAGTTCGTCGAGCAGCTCCTCTACGTGCGGCGTGATCCTCTCCGGCTCGGACGCGGTGGCGGGAGCGGTCAGCTCCGTTAATGATGAGGCGGCGACGCTCAGCGCGGTGACGTCATGGTTGATTGAGAAGATGGCGATCGCCTTGCCCTTGTCATCGCGGATGTACACGGTGGTGGATTTGAGCACCTTGCCGTCGGAGGTCTTGGTAAAGTAGCCGATGCGGTCTTCGCGGTTCTGCTCCGCCTGACTGAGCTGTTCGAGCACGACTGCCGAAGCGCCGTCGCCTACCTTGCGCCCCGTTACATCGCCGTTTTCGATATAGATGATGGAACTGTCGGCGGCGTTCTCACCCGTCAGATCATGCACGGCGACCTCACAGCTTTTTCCGTAGTGCGCGGCAATGGCGTGCGCCAGCGAGCAGAGGTTGTTTTTCAGTTGTGTATCCAGCAAAGCGGCGCCTCCTTTGTGTCGGTTTCCGGGTTCGGATCACAAAAATTTTCAGATAAGCTAACAACTATTTATATTGTAATACAAACCGCGGCGATTATCAATGCTTCAAGACAACTTTTTCGCTGAAAAACGAGAAAAAATTCATGATAATTTGCTTTTCGGATATTTTCAAAAATCATGATTGATGGTATAATGAGCATACAACTATTGAAGAAGGGAACAGCAAAGATGAAAACCTGTGATTTACATACTCATTCCGTCTATTCCGACGGTACACTGACCCCGTGTGAGCTGATCGACGCGGCGATCGCATCAGGGCTCTCTGCGCTGGCGATGACCGATCATAACACGGTCGCGGGACTGGATGACTTTATGAAGGCGGCACAGGGCAAGCCGATCGAGATCGTTCCCGGGGTCGAGTTCACCACTGCCGACAACGGGACGGAGCTGCATATCTTAGGATTGTTTATTACGCCCGGGATGTACAACGCGATCAACCGCTATATCGCGCGTGCGACAGAGCTTAAGGACGAGAGCAATTACAAGCTGATCAAGCGCTTGCGGGAAAGAGGCTATGATATCACGTTCCGCGAGGTCATGGAGAGCTCCAAGGGGCATATCAACCGCGCCAATATCGCCGCGGTGCTGGTGAAAAAGGGCTATATCGGGAGCATCAGCGAGGGATTCGAAACGATCCTTCACAAGGATTACGGTCTGTATGAGCCGCCCGAAAGGCTGTCTTCGACCGAAACCATCTCTTTTATCCGCTCGATCGGAGCGGTGGCTGTATGGGCGCATCCGTATTTCAATGTGGATTTTGAACGGTCAAAGGAATTTTTGCCGCGCGCGGTGAAAGCAGGCTTGCAGGGGATGGAAACCGTTTATACCACCTATGATGAAGAAACAGCGATCAAGGCAAAGGAGATCTGTCATTCCTTTGGGCTTTATGAGAGCGGAGGCAGTGATTTTCACGGGGCGAACAAACCCAAAATATCCCTCGGAAAGGGGTACGGAAATCTTTGTATCCCTTATGTGTTTTATGAAAAACTGAATGGTTTGCGAAATACCTAAAAATTTTTCAGAAAACCGAAAATTTTATTTGACATAGCGGGTGTATATAGTATAATTTAATGTAGGGGAGGGGCTTGCTCCTCCCGCCATAGAAATGGAAGACAGATAGGAGGAACGGTTATGAAGTATGACGCACTCAAAAAAGCTGCAGAAGGCTATGAAAAGGATATGACCGCTTTCCTGCGCGAATTGATCGCTATCCCGAGCGAGAGCGCCGAGGAGGAGGGCGTCGCCAAGCGGATCGTCGCCGAGATGGAAAAGCTCGGCTTTGACGAGGCGTTTATCGATAAGATGGGCAACGTCCATGGCGTGATGGGTAAGGGCGAAAAGATCATCGCCTTTGACGGCCATATCGATACCGTCGGTCTGGGCGAACTGAGCAACTGGAAGTTCGACCCCTACAAGGGTTATGAGAATGACACCGAGATCGGCGGCAGAGGCGGTTCCGACCAGACGGGCGGCGTGGTATCCGCCGTCTACGGCGCAAGGATCATGAAAGACCTCGATCTGATCCCCGACGGATACAAGGTGCTGGTCACCGGTACCGTTCAGGAGGAGGACTGCGACGGCCTGTGCTGGCAGTACATCCATAACGAAATGGACATCACCCCCGAATTCGTCGTCATCACCGAGCCGACCGACAAGGGCATCTACCGCGGTCACCGCGGCAGAATGGAAATTCGCGTCGAGGTCAAGGGCGTATCCTGTCACGGCTCCGCTCCCGAGCGCGGCGACAACGCAATCTATAAGATGGCTGAGATCGTGCTGGACGTCAAACAGCTCAACGAGCGCCTGCACTATGATCCCTTCCTCGGCAAGGGCACCGTCACCGTGACCCAGCAGTTCTATAATTCCCCCTCCCGCTGTGCGGTAGCGGATTTCGCAGCGATCTCGCTTGACCGCCGCCTGACCGACGGCGAGACATGGGAGAGCGCTCTTGAGGAAGTTCGTAATCTGCCGTCCGTCAAGAAGTACGGTGCTGAGGTAAGTATGTATAAGTATGAGCGTCCGTCGTGGACGGGTCTGGTGTATCCGACCGAGTGCTACTTCCCGACGTGGGTCATCCCCGAGAGCCACCCCGCCTGTAAGGCGCTGGTCGCCTCGCATAAGGGCATGTACGGCGAACCGAGAGTCGATAAGTGGACCTTCTCGACCAACGGCGTATCCATCATGGGACGCTACGGCATCCCGTGTATCGGCTTCGGTCCCGGCGCCGAGGCGCAGGCGCACGCACCCAACGAGATCACATGGAAAGCCGATCTGGTACGCTGCGCGGCTGTATACGCGGCGGTGCCGATGAACTATGCGGAAGAAGAATAACACGTTGTATTGATAATGGTAGGGGACGGCGCTCGTCGACGTCCCGAAAATGACAGACGCTGATGTGATCGAAAGCGTCTGAGAGAATACAAACGTTTTTGCCATGCGGGATGTCGCAAGCGCCATCCCCTACAAATTATCTGAAAGGTTATTATTATGAGCAAAACCACTGAACTCGCCGCAAAACTCCGCGGTTTGGATATTCAAAATATGTACGAAAACGACTTCTTCCTGACGTGGGACAAGACGGACGACGAGATCGCCGCCGTTTTTGCGGTCGCCGACGCGCTCCGCGACCTCAGGGAGAGGAACATCTCTACCAAGATATTTGACTCGGGGTTAGGGATCAGCAATTTCCGCGATAACTCCACCCGTACCCGCTTCTCCTTTGCCTCCGCGTGCAACCTGCTCGGGCTGGAGGTGCAGGACTTGGACGAGGGCAAGAGTCAGATCGCTCACGGTGAGACCGTCCGCGAGACCGCAAACATGATCTCCTTCATGGCGGACGTTATCGGCATCCGCGACGATATGTATATCGGCAAGGGTCACACCTATCAGCAGGAGGTCGTCGACGCACTCAAAGAAGGTTATGCCGACGGCGTTCTTGAACAGAAGCCGACGCTGGTCAACCTGCAGTGCGATATCGACCACCCGACCCAGACCTTAGCCGACCTCGACCACGTGATCCACTACTTCGGCGGCGTGGAGAACCTTAAGGGCAAAAAGGTCGCCATGACATGGGCGTACTCGCCGTCTTACGGCAAGCCTTTGAGCGTGCCGCAGGGCGTGATCGGTCTGTTCACCCGCTTCGGCATGGACGTTGTGCTCGCCCATCCGGAGGGCTATGACGTGATGCCCGAGGTGGAGGAGGTCGCCAAAGCCAATGCCGCAAAGAACGGCGGCAGCTTCACCAAGACCAACGACATGAAAGAGGCGTTCAGGGACGCGGACATCGTCTATCCCAAGAGCTGGGCGTCATTTGCGGCGATGGAAAAGCGCACCGACCTCTACGGCAAGGGCGACTTTGAGGGTATCGACAAGCTCGAAAAGGAGCTTCTCGCCGAGAACGCGACCCATAAGGACTGGGAATGCACCGAAGAGATGATGTCGCTGACCAAGGACGGCAGGGCGCTGTATCTGCATTGCCTGCCCGCCGACATCACCGACGTTTCCTGCAAGGAAGGCGAAGTTGCCGCGAGCGTGTTCGACCGCTACCGCGCGCCGCTGTACAAGCAGGCTTCCTACAAGCCCTATATCATCGCCGCGATGATTTTCCTCGCAAAGGTGAAAGATCCCGCGAAGGCGATCGAGGAGCTGGAAGAAAAGGGTAAGGAAAGGAAAGCATATTAGGCTCCCTTTCCTAAGGGAGCTGTCGCGCAGCGACTGAGGGTTGCCATGAGTAAAGATAAACCTATTCCCAGAGAATTGCCATCAAGAAAAAATGCTCGCGATCTTAGGAAAAATCCAACAAAAGAGGAAAATCATCTTTGGTATGATTTTTTAAGAAGTTATCCACTTCGTTTCCATCGCCAATATGTGATTGAATCATATATCGTTGACTTCTTTTGTCCAAAGGCAAAACTGGTTATTGAGTTGGATGGGAATCAGCATTATAAAAACGATAATGCTGTCAGCTATGATATTAACCGCACACAAGAAATCGAAAAATATGGTTTTCTTGTGTTGCGCTACACGAATCTTGATATTCATCGGCACTTCAGAAATGTTTGTGAAGATATCGATAAGCATGTACAGGAGAGGATGAAACCCTCCGGCACTTCGTGCCACCTCCCTTAGGAAAGGGAGGCTTTAGGTGAGATATTACTATGAAAAGAATCGTCGTCGCCCTCGGCGGGAATGCCTTGGGCAAGAATCTGACAGAACAATTTGAGGCGGTGAAGGTCACCGCCAAGGCGATCGCCGACCTGATCGGGGACGGCAGCGAGGTCGTCATCACCCACGGCAACGGCCCGCAGGTCGGCAAGATCGACGCGGCGATGAACGCCCTTTTGCTCGAGGATCCGACCGAGGAAAAGACGTCGCTCTCCATGTGCGTCGCGATGAGTCAGGCGTATATCGGCTACGATATCCAGAACGCCCTGCGCAAGGAGCTGATGCGCCGCGGGATGTACAAGCCCGTCGTCACCATCATCACGCAGGTAGAAGTCAGCAACGACGATCCTGCGATGAAGAATCCCACGAAGCCGATCGGCAAATTCATGACCGAGGAACAGGCGCAGCGGTTAAAGGAGCATTACGGCTATGCCGTCGCCGAGGATTCGGGCAGAGGATGGCGGCGTGTGGTCGCTTCCCCGCAGCCGCAGTATATCATTGAGATCGACGCGATCCGCGCTTCCTTACAAGCGGGCTCCGTGGTCATTTGCTGCGGAGGCGGGGGTATCCCCGTGCGCCGAAAGGATGATTACCTCAAGGGCTGTGCCGCCGTGATCGACAAGGACTATTGCTCCGCGCTGCTTGCCGAGAACCTGAACGCCGATGTATTATTGATCCTGACGGCGATCGATAAGGTGAAGATTCATTTCGGTACGGCGGATGAACAGAGTCTCGACCGCGTCAGCCTCAACGAGCTGTGCCGCTATATCGACGACGGCGAGTTCGCGTCGGGCAGTATGCTGCCGAAGGCAGAAGCCGCCGCGCGCTTTGTCGAAGGCGGCAAGGGCAGAAAAGCGATCATCGCCGCGCTCGAAGAAGCCGGAGAAGCGGTCAAAGGCAAGGCGGGGACGGTTATATTTAATGAGGACTTAGGAGTTAGGAATTAGGAATGAACGGCGGGCTCTGCCCGCACCCGATATGTATTTCATTTAGCATAAACGTATATACTATAGAAAGATAACGCTCATGACTTTTTCAAAGAGTCATGAGCGTTACTGATAAATGATGGTATTTCAATCAAAAAGCCGTCAGGCTTTCCCTCAATTCCTAATTCCTATTTCCTAATTCCTCATTATTTCAATGCCGCGGCAATATTTCGCCTTCAGCGCCTTGACGTCGCCCGCGAGGTAGATCGAACGCTCAAGGCGTTCCTGTAATGTAAGCTCCTGCGGGTGGGGGAGCAGGCTGTCATCGATCACGACGGCGTCGAACTCATAGCCCTCTTCAAAGGAGCCGACCTTGCCGAAGAAGGCGCCGCCGCCTTTGGTCGCCATGTAAAAGACCTCGCCGACGTTCAGCGGTTTCTGACCTTGATCGACCAGCCGCCAGTACAGGCGGCTGACCTGCAGGGCGTCCACCATGGCGGTGAACATGCTCTCGCTGTGACCGCCCGCGACGTCCGAGCCCAGTCCGATGTTCATATCCGCTTCCAGATATTTTCTGACCGGCGCGATCCCCGAGGCGACGTTCGTGTTGGACGCGGGACAATGGGCGATGAACACGCCGTTTTCCTTCATGCGGGCGATCTCTTTCTCGTCGGAGTACACGCAGTGCGCCATGACGGCTTTTTCAGGCTTGCCGAACAATCCGAAGCGGTTGTATGCTTCGCCGTAGTTTTCCGCCCACGGACAAAGCTCTTTGACCCACGCCACCTCGCCGGGATTCTCGCTGAGGTGGGTTTGGACGGGGATATGATATTGTTTGCTGAGCATCCCCAAGCCTTTCGTTAACTCGTCGGTGCAGGAGGGGATGAAGCGCGGGGTGATGATGGGATAGGTGTTTTTGTATTTTTCCTGCGTTTCCTTGATGAAGCGCTCCGTATCCGCAAGGCTTGTTTGAGCGGACGCTTCTCGCAGCGTATCGGGAGAGTTGCGGTCCATGTTGACCTTGCCGACATAGCTGACCACGCCGATATTTTCTAATTTATCCATCAGCAGCTCGGTCGCCGTTCTGTGCAGGGTGCCGAAGACGCAGAGCCGCGTCGTGGCGCTACTTCTGATCGCGTTCGCGAAGATGGTGTAGGCGTTGTCGGCGTAGACAAGATCGCCGTACTTGCTCTCCTCGGGGAAAGCGTAGGTGTTCAGCCAGTCGAGCAGCTCTCTGTCCATACCCAGTCCGCGGTAGGCGTACTGCGGCGCGTGGATGTGCAGATCGACCATGCCGGGCATGACCAGCATCCCGCTGTGATCGTGTACGGGCAGGTCGGCATATCGGTCGGGGATCATGTCGAAAACGCCGGCGCAAACGCCGTTCTCGCAGATCAGATAGCTGTTCTCTTTGGTGATCAAATGGTTTTTATCGGCGCTGTAGCAGATATCGCCGCGGATGATGAAGCTGTTCATAAGGAACCTCCGGGTCGGTGGGCAGTGGTTGGCGAGCAGTTGACATGTATTTTATGCTTATATTATAACGCTGTTTTGGTCGCGGTGCAACTGTTTAAAATGCGAATATAGAAATATTGAATAGGCAGCGGCAGAAACTTTGTTAATAATTTGTTAAAAATGATAAAATACATTGGTGAAACAATGACTTTTTTTACATTATTTTCAATTGTCAATGGGAATCTGATTATGTATAATTAATGAGTAAGTGTATTGCCGCTTGCGGCAATACTTGTTAAAATCCTATATTTTATCAGGAGGAAAAAATGAAGAAAATTATTGCTTTAGTACTGGCTGTTCTTTTCGTATGCGGCGCTCTCGCGGCTTGCGGCGGTTCATCTACCGATACCAAGACCGACGATAATAAGGCTACATCCGATCAGAAGACCACCGCCGACAGTGATTTTAAAGCCGGCGTAGTGCTGGTAGGCGACGAGAACGAGGGCTACACCTTCGCTCACATGGAAGGCATCAAGACTGCCGCTGCCAATCTCGGAATCGCTGACGACCAGATCATCTGGAAGTACAACATCCCCGAGGACGAGCAGTGCAAGGACGCTTGTGACGACCTCGTAGGTCAGGGCTGTAAGGTCATCTTCACCAACTCTTACGGTCACCAGAGCTACACCCAGCAGGCTGCTGAAGAGTATCCCGAGGTACAGTTCGTTGCGATGACCGGCGATACCGCTAAGGCTTCGGGTCTGGAGAACTTCAGTAACGCGTTCACCCGCGTATATGAGTCCAGATACGTATCCGGCGTTGTGGCGGGCCTCAAGCTCCAGCAGCTGATCGACGAAGGCAAGATCGCTGACGAGAACAAGGACGGCGACAACATCAAGATCGGTTATGTAGGCGCTTATCCCTACGCTGAGGTTGTTTCCGGCTACACTGCTTTCTATCTCGGCATCAAGAGCATCGTTGAGAATGTTGTGATGGACGTTCAGTACACCAACTCTTGGTTCGACATGGTCGCTGAAGGCGCTGCTGCCGACGCTCTGATGGCTCGCGGCTGCGTGATCATCGGTCAGCACGCTGACTCCACCGGCGCTCCCTCTGCCGTACAGGCTGCTCTGGACGGCGGCAAGGTCGCTTACTCCGTAGGCTACAATGTTGACATGCTGTCTGTCGCTCCCACCGCTGCGCTGACTTCCGCTACCAACAACTGGGCTGTATACTATGAGTATGCTCTGGGTACCGCTATGAAGGGCGAGAAGATCGACACCAACTGGGCAGAAGGCTATGAGAAGGACGCTGTTGCGATCACCGCTCTCGGCGAGAGCTGCGCTGAAGGCACTCAGGAGAAGGTCGACGATATCATCGCTAAGATCAAGGCCGGCGAGCTGCAGGTATTCGCTCAGGATTCCTTCACCGTAGGCGGCGAGAAGGTCGAGGAAGCTTTCGCTACCGATACCGACGGCGACTTTGCTCCCGACGCTGACAATGCAATGTTTGACGGTTACTATCATGAGTCCTACTTCCAGTCCGCTCCGTCCTTCCAGCTGAGAATCGACGGCATCACCGAACTGAACAACAACTGATTTGTAACGACTGAATAGGTAAAGGGAAGCTGATTTCTCGGCTTCCCTTTACGTGGTTTATACAATTAGGAATGAGGAATCAGGAATGAGGAATTTCGGGAAACGCGTGACCGCGTTTTGATTGATATGTTTTTCATTCCCCGGGAAACGGCTTTACCGTATCTTGCGTCGATTTGTCGCAGCTGTTTTTGATTCCTGATTCCTCATTCCTCATTCCTAATTCCTAATTGAAAAAGAGGGGGTAGAATTTTGGATAACAACATTGCTGTCAGCATGAAGCATATCACCAAGGCGTTCGGTACCAAGGTCGTCGCGAACAAGGACGTTTCCATGGATATCGAGAAGGGTGAGATCCTCGCGCTGCTCGGCGAGAACGGCTCCGGCAAGACCACCCTGATGAATATGCTCTCGGGTATCTATCATCAGGATTCGGGTCAGATATTCGTCGATGGGCAGGAGGTGCATATCACCTCGCCCAAGGACGCCTACGAGCTGGGGATCGGCATGATCCACCAGCACTTCAAGCTGGTCGACGTCCTGACCGCTACCGAGAACGTCGCGCTGGGCATGGATAAGAAGAAGGCGAAGAACAACCGTGTGATCGCCAAGGCGATCGAGGAGATCTGTGATAAATACGGCTTTGACGTGGATCCGAAGAAAAAGGTCTACAATATGACCGTATCCCAGAAGCAGACGCTCGAGATCGTCAAGACGCTGTACCGCGGCGCGAACATCCTGATCCTGGACGAGCCTACCGCCGTTCTGACGCCGCAGGAGACCGACAAGCTCTTTACCGTCCTGCGCAACATGAAGGCGGACGGAAAGTCCATCATCATCATCACCCATAAGCTGCACGAGGTGCTTGCGATCTCCGACCGCGTATCGATCCTTCGTAAGGGCGAGTACATCGGCACCGTCAAAACCTCTGAAGCGACCGTTCAGTCGCTGACCGAGATGATGGTCGGTCAGAAGGTGGAGCTCGATATCGAGCGCCCCGAGATAGAGAACAAGGAACTCAGGCTGCAGATCGAGCATCTGACCTGTCTGGACAAGTACGGCGTGACCGCCCTCGACGACGTGTCGTTTGACGCGTTCGGCGGCGAGATCTTAGGTATCGCGGGTATCTCCGGCTCCGGTCAGAAGCAGCTGCTTGAATCGATCGCGGGTCTGCAGGAAACACAGCCCGGCAGCTCCATTATCTATATCGACCCCGAAACCGGCAAAAAAGAGCAGATCATCGGCAAGAACGTCACCCAGATCAAGAAGATGGGCGTTGCCCTCTCCTTTGTTCCCGAGGACAGACTCGGTATGGGTCTGGTCGGAACGATGGGCATGACCGACAACATGATGCTGCGCTCGTATAAAAAGGGACATTCGATGTTTGCCGACCGCAAGACGCCCCGTGATCTGGCACTCAGGGTCAAGGATGAGCTCGAGGTTGTCACCCCGGGCATCCAGACGCCTGTGCGCCGACTTTCCGGCGGTAACGTACAGAAGGTGCTTGTCGGCAGAGAGATCGCGGCAGAGCCGACCGTACTGATGGCGGCTTACGCCGTGCGCGGCTTGGATATCAACACATCTTATACCATCTACCGTCTCCTCAATGAGGAGAAAAAGAAGGGTACCGCCGTCATTTATGTCGGCGAGGACCTCGACGTACTGCTCGCTCTGTGCGACCGTATCGCCGTACTGTGCGACGGCAAGCTCAACGGTATCGTTGACGGCAGGACCGTCACCAAGGAAGAGGTCGGCGAGCTGATGACACATTTAAAGGAAGAGGGGGTGAGCGCTGATGACGGCAGCAACGCATAAGACGGCGACAACGCATAAAAAAGATCCTTTGGTAAGAATGGTGCGCCGTGAGACGATGCCGCTGTGGAAATCCGTTATGGTGCGTGTGATCGCGGTCGTCGCCTCGCTGCTCGTATCGGGCGTTATCATCTACCTGCTCACCGGCGCAAGCCCGCTGAACGTCTACAAGTCGATGATCGAGGGCGCTTTCGGCAATAACGCAGCGAATTACGCCCAAAAGACATGGATCACCGTGCGTGATACCATGATGCTTCTGTGTATCGCGGTGGGTTTAGCGCCCGCCTTTAAGATGAAGTTCTGGAACATCGGCGCCGAGGGTCAGGTACTGGTCGGCGGTATCGCTACCGCGGCATGTATGATCTATCTCAAGAACCTGCCTCCCGTACTGCTGTTCATCTGCATGGTCGGCGCTTCGCTCTTAGCGGGCGCGATCTGGGGACTGCTTCCCGCTGTATTCAAGGCGAAGTGGGACACCAACGAGACGCTCTTTACCCTGATGATGAACTATGTCGCCTTACAGCTGACCTCCTTCTGCGTCGCAAAGTGGGAGAATCCGATCGGCTCCAATAAGGTCGGCATCATCAATCAGGGCGCCCAGAATCAGCAGGGCTGGTTCCCCGCGATCTTCGGTCAGGATTATATGCTCAACGTCATCATCGTCATGGCGATCACGGTCGGCATGTTCTTTTACCTCAAGTACAGTAAGCAGGGCTACGAGATCGCCGTTATCGGTGATTCTCAGAACACCGCCCGCTACGCCGGTATCTCCGTCAAGAAGGTCATCATCCGCACGATGCTGATCTCCGGCGCGATCTGCGGTCTTGCCGGTTTCATCACCGTATCCGGCTCCGCGCATACCATTTCTACCTCTACCGCCGGCGGCAAGGGCTTTACCGCTATCATCGTTGCCTGGCTGGCAAAATTCAATACATTCACCATGATCCTGGTGGCGCTGCTGATCACCGTGCTTGACAAGGGCGCGATCCAGGTCGCAACCGAGTTCAATATCAGCAAAGATATGTCCGCGATGATCACGGGTATCATCCTGTTCTTCATCATCGGCTCCGAGTTCTTTATCAACTACAAGCTGATATTCCGCAAGAAAGAGAAGGAGGTGGCGTAAGATGGTAGGATTTATCTCCTTGTTCCAGCAGGCTGTCGTCTTCGGTACCATCATTATGTTCGGCGCTGTCGGTGAGATCATCACCGAAAAGAGCGGCAACCTCAATCTCGGCGTGCCCGGTATCATGTATCTGGGCGGTATCTCTTCGCTGATCGGCGTATTCTTCTACGAGAATTCGACCGACAACCCCAACAAGTTCGTCTGTGTGCTGATCGCGCTGCTGTGCGCGTTCCTCGCCTCCGCGTTCGGCGGTCTGATCTTCAGCTTTTTGACGATCACGCTGCGCGCGAACCAGAACGTGACCGGTCTGACGCTGACCATCTTCGGCTCGGGCGTCGCGAACTTCTTCGGCGGTTCTCTGAACCAGCTGTCCGGCGGCGTCGGTCAGCTCCGTGTTCCGGTCACCTCCGACGCGTTCCGCGTTCAGCTTCCGGGTCTGTCCTCAATAGATAACTTCATCGGCAAGATGCTCTTCCAGTATGGCTGGCTGGCGTATGTCGCGATCGCCGTGGCGATCTTGGCGCAGGTATTCCTCAGCAAGAGCCGCGCGGGTCTGAACCTGCGCGCGGTCGGCGAGAACCCCGCTACCGCTGACGCGGCTGGCATCAACGTCACCGTGTACAAGTACCTCGCGACCTGCATCGGCGCGGGTATCTCGGGACTGGGCGGTCTGTACTATGTCATGGACTTCACACAGGGCAAATGGGCGAACGACGGCACTCTCGAGGGTCTCGGCTGGCTGGCTGTCGCGCTGGTCATCTTCACCACATGGCGTCCGAAAAACGCGATCTGGGGATCTTATCTATTCGGTCTGCTGTACTGGGTCTATATGTACATCGTCGGCATCTCCCGCGCTTCTCAGGAGCTGTTCAAGATGCTGCCGTACGTGGTTACCATCATCGTACTGATCATTATTTCGCTGAGGAAGAAGCGCGAGAATCAGCCGCCCGAGGCGCTGGGTCTCTCCTACTTCCGAGAAGACCGATGATGGTTAACGGTTAATGGTTTATGGCGGGCGCTGCCCGCACCCATTGATATTTGCATTTTGGGGAGGGTGTGTAGGAATACACACTCTCCTTTTTATCAATCGTCATTGCGAGGGCGTCAGCCCGTGGCAATCTCAACCGATTAACGGAGAAATATATGAGTACCTTACTGCTGAAAAATCTGAAAGCCGTCGTGACCTGCGACGAGGGCGACCGTGTTCTGAATGATATGGATATCCTATGCGAGAACGGTATCATCACCGCCATCGGCAAGGAGCTGAACGCCGACGCCGACCGGGTGATCGACGGCGCGCATCTGCTGTGCTATCCGGGGCTTGTCAACACCCATCACCACTTTTACCAGATCTTTTCGCGCAATCTGCCGCAGGTGCAGGGCCTGCAATTGTTCGACTGGCTGACGGCGCTGTATACGATCTGGGAAAAGCTGGACGCGGAAGCAATCCATCTCAGTTCTCAGTGCGCGCTGGCAAATTTGCTGAAATCGGGCTGTACAACCGCCTTTGACCACCATTATGTATTCCCGGGCGACAGCAGCCTTGATCTTCTCGACGCGCAGTTCGCCGCCGCAGACGCGCTGGGTGCGCGGATGGTCGCCTCCAGAGGTTCGATGAACCTGAGCAAAAAGGACGGCGGTCTGCCGCCCGACAGCGTGGTTCAGTCGACGGACGCGATATTGAAAGACAGCCAAAGGGCGGTGGAAAAGTACCACGACCGCTCCTTCGGCGCGATGCATAACGTCGCTCTGGCGCCGTGTTCGCCGTTCTCCGCTTCCTCCGATTTGTATCGCGAGAGCACGATCCTTGCCCGCGACTTGGGCGTGCGCCTGCACACCCATTTGTGTGAAACGCTCGACGAGGAAAACTACACGCTCTCGGCGTTCGGCATGCGCCCGCTCGCCTATATGCAGAGCCTCGGCTTCATCGGCTCGGACGTCTGGTACGCGCACGGCATCCACTTCAATGACGAGGAACTGAAAATACTGGCGGACACGGGGACGGGCGTCGCGCACTGTCCTGCCTCGAATATGAAGCTCGCTTCGGGTATCGCGCGGATCCCAGAAATGCTGAAACTCGGCGTGCCCGTATCGCTCGCGGCGGACGGCTCCGCTTCCAACGACGGCAGCGACCTGCTGCAGGAACTGCGCCTCGGTTATCTGCTCGGACGCGTGAAATACGGCGACGACGCGCCCACGGCTTACGATTATCTGAAGATCGCGACAAACGGCGGCGCGAAAGTCCTGGGCAGGGATGATATCGGCTCGGTCGCAGTCGGCAAATGCGCCGATCTGTTCCTGATCGACAGCAGACGATTCGACGTCGTAGGCGCGGCTTACAGCCCCGAGAACCTCCCCGCGGCGGTCGGCTTCTCGGGCGCGGTAGATTATACGATCGTGAACGGCAGGGTCGTGGTCGAAAACGGCAGACTGACGGCTGTTGACGAAGAAAAGCTCAGTGCTCAAAGCGAGAGGAAGATCAGGGAATACCTTGTCAGTTAGGAATTATGAGTTAGGATTTAGGAGTTGAGTGCGGACTCTGTCCGCACCTGATTTATATTTCGTTTAGCATAAAAGTGTATATTAAAGAAATAACGCTCATGGCTTTTCAAAGAGTCATGAGCGTTCGTTTATATGTCTGTATTATCAATCCAAAACACGAAGTGTTTCCCTTACTTCCTAATTCCTACTTCCTAATTCCTAACTAACTATCACTGCACGCTGAACAGGAGCTGACCGTAGCTCGGATAGGGCCAGTAATCCGCGTCGGTACACATCTCCATCTCGTCGGAGATCGCGCGCAGCTCATCCATGGTCTTGAGCGTTTCGTTACAGCAGTATTCGGCGTGGCTCTGGAGATTTTTGCGGTAGGCGATCGAGCCGCCGACCTTGCTGTCGAGCTCGTCGATCTTTTCGCTGAACGCCGCGAGCAGGTCGGAGAGCTTGTTCAGCAGCTTGATCTCTGCGTCAACACGGATATCGTCGCTGACGGCGCGCTTATGGCGGATGGTCTCGGCGAGCTTGCCGGTGAAGGCGGATACGGCGGGGAAGATATCCTTCTTTGCCATATCCAGCATCGTCAGCGCCTCGAGGTCGATGATCTTGATGTAATTCTCGAGCAGGATCTCCTGACGCGCCCTGACCTCGGTCTCGTTGAAGATATGGTTGCGCTCGAAAAGGTCGAGGTTCTTCTTGAAGGTGTATTTTTTCAGCGCCTCGGGGGTGGAGCGAAGGTTGAGCAATCCGCGCTCCTGCGCCTCGGCGATCCATTCGTCGGTGTAGCCGTCGCCGTTGAAGATGATGCGGCGGTGTTTTTTCAGATTCTTGCGGATCAGGCGGCGCACGGCGGCTTCAAAGTCGGTCGCCTTCTCCAGCTCGTCGGAGAAGTTTGACAGCACATCCGCTACCATGGTATTGAGCATGATGTTGGGGCAGGAGATGTTCAGCGCCGAGCCTAAGGCGCGGAACTCGAACTTGTTGCCCGTAAAGGCAAAGGGCGAGGTGCGGTTGCGGTCGGTGGTGTCCTTGCGGATCTCGGGGAGCGCCTCCGCGCCGGTGGTCATGACGACCTTGCCCTGACTTTCGTAATCCTCGCGGTTGATGATCGCCTCGACGATCGCTTCGAGATCGTCGCCGAGGAACATCGAGATCACAAAGGGAGGCGCTTCATCGCCGCCCATACGGTGGTCGTTGCCGGCTGTCGCGACGGACAGACGCAGCAGGTCTTGGTATTCATCCACTGCCGTGATCACGGCGGTCAGAAACAGCAGGAACTGGGTGTTTTCCTCGGGCTTTTTGCCGGGCTTCAAGAGATTTTCGCCCGTGTTGGTTGAAAGCGACCAGTTGTTGTGCTTACCGGAGCCGTTCACGCCCTTGAAGGGCTTTTCGTGCAGCAGGCAGACCATGCCGTGCTTTCTGGCGATGCGCTTCATCAGCTCCATCGTGAGCTGGTTGTGATCGGCGGCGATGTTGACGGTGGTGAAGATCGGCGCTAATTCATGCTGTGCAGGCGCGACCTCGTTATGCTCGGTCTTGGCGTAGATGCCCAGCTTCCACAGCTCTTCGTCCAGCTCCGCCATGAACGCCTTGACGCGCTGTTTGATCGCGCCGAAGTAGTGGTCGTCGAGCTGCTGACCCTTGGGCGAACGCGCGCCGAAGAGGGTGCGCCCTGTATATTTGAGGTCCTTGCGGAGATCGTACATCTCCTTGTCAATCAAAAAGTATTCCTGCTCGGGACCGACGGTCGCGTCCACGCGGGTGACGTCGGTCTTGCCGAAGAGGTGCAGGATGCGCACCGCCTCATGGTTGATGCGGTTCATCGAGCGCAGCAGGGGCGTCTTTTTATCGAGAACGTCGCCGGTATAGGAGACGAACGCGGTCGGGATGCACAGGGTATTGTCCTTGACAAAGGCGGGGGAGGTGGGATCCCATGTGGTGTAGCCGCGCGCCTCAAAGGTGGCGCGGATGCCGCCGGAGGGGAAGGAGGATGCGTCGGGCTCGCCCTTGATCAGTTCCTTGCCCGAGAACTCCATGATTACTCTGCCGTCGGCGTGGGGGGAGATGAAGCTGTCGTGCTTTTCGGCGGTGATGCCGGTCATCGGCTGGAACCAGTGGGTGTAATGGGTGCATCCCTTTTCGATCGCCCATTCCTTCATCGCGTCGGCAACGGCGTCGGCGACCTCGAGCTCGAGCGGCTTGCCGTTCTCGATACTGTCGCGATATGACGCGTAAACGTCCTGCGTCAGCCTGACGCACATTTTTTCATCATTGAATACGTTTGAGGCAAAAATGCCGGGTACATCGATCATGATAAAACCTCCGGTTCAATTAGGAATGAGGAGATAGGAATGAGGAATTTCGGGAAACGCAGAAATGCGTTTTGGATTTGTTACACATGGATACGAACGGGAATGAATCTGCATTGATAATATAATGGATGCGGGCAAACACGCCGCCAATTCCTCATTCCTAACTCCTAATTATTATAAAGTATATTCGATTGTGCTGTCTGTGTCAACTAAAACAGGATACTTTCTCGATATCGGCGGTCTTTGTTGACTTCATTTCGCGTACAGTGTATAATAATGCGGAACATCCGCCTGACAGAACCGTGGTCTTGTATTTCTGTCGGGACGCAATAAGGAGTGATACTTATGAAACTTCGTTTTACCAAGATGCACGGCATCTCTAACGATTATGTCTATATCAGTACGTTCGACCAGCCCGAGCAGGATTGGGAGGCGCTGGCGATCCGCCTGAGCGACCGCCGCACCGGAATCGGCGGCGACGGGATCATCCTCGTCTGTCCGTCCGATATCGCCGACGCGAAGATGCGTATCTTCAACGCCGACGGCAGCGAGGGCATGATGTGCGGCAACGGGATCCGGTGCGTGGGCAAGTTCGTCTATGATAAGGGGCTTGTCCCCGCGGATAAGACCGCGATCACCATTGATACCCTCAGCGGCGTGAAAACGCTCGAGCTGACCGTAAAGGACGGAAAGGTGCAGTCAGCCCGCGTCGATATGGGCGCGGCGATCCTGAATCCCGCCGATATCCCCGCTGAATTTGACGGCGACAGGATGATCGACGCTCCCTTAGAAGTCGACGGCAGGGTATGGAAGGTGACCGCCGTTTCGATGGGCAATCCGCACTGCGTGATCTTTGTCGACGACGTGGACGGGCTGGAATTAGAGAAGATCGGGCCGCATTTTGAGCGCCATCCCGCCTTTCCGGAGCGCGTGAACACCGAATTCGTGAAGGTGATCGACGATCATACCCTGCAGATGCGCGTATGGGAGCGCGGTTCGGGAGAGACCTGGGCGTGCGGTACCGGCGCCTGCGCGACCGCTGTGGCGGCGTGTCTGAACGGCTATTGCAAAAAGGGCGAGGACATCACCGTCCGCCTGCGCGGCGGGGAACTTGTGATCCGCTATACGGACGAGACCGTCATCATGACCGGTCCCGCAGCGACGGTTTTTGAAGGCGAAGCGGAAATCAATGAGGAATTAGGAATTAGGAATTAGGAATTCTTTTTCTCAACAAAACGCAGAGAATATAATAGGTGTTTCTTGTACATTGAAAGGGCGATCGTCGCCCTTTTCGTATGCAATTATCCAAAAAGTGATGGAGTATTCTTTCGCTATCCGTCAAGATGATGAAAGTTTTAAGAACACTTGACTTTATCGTGATAAAGTGATAAACTGTCAATTGTGTTTTGGAGAGGGATAGGAATATCAAAATCGAAGTGCGCTGACGCATTTCCCTCCATTCCTCATTCCTCATTCCTCATTCCTAACTCCTAATTCCTAATTTTGTCGAGGTATACTATGAACCATTCTCCGTCTGCCGACAGGTTGTTTCAGGCGATTCTCAGCCTGAAGGATACCGATGAATGTTATAACTTTTTTGAAGATATCTGCACGATCACCGAGATCAGGGATATGTGCCAGCGGCTGGATACCGCTTTTTTGATCGACGAGGGTATCAGCTACCAGAAGATCTCCGAGAAGATCGGCGTTTCCACCGCCACCATCAGCCGCGTCAGCCGCTGTCTGAACTACGGCGCGGGCGGTTACCGCGCGGTGATCGACCGCATGAAGGAGGCTGAAGAATGAATATCAACGATCATGTTTTGAGCAACACGGAGCGTCTGACGTTTTCGTTGCGGGAACTGTACAGCCGCAGCGGCTATCAGCCCTACCGTATGTCAAAATTTGAGGACTATGATCTTTACAGCCGCAACAAGGACTTTTTGGTGTCCGACAGCGTCATCACCTTTACCGATATCGGCGGTAAGCTCAAAGCCTTAAAGCCCGACGTGACGCTGTCTATCATCAAGAACCATTCGGACGGCGAGACCAAAAAGCTGTATTATAACGAGAACGTCTACCGTGTTTCCAAGGGAACGAACAGCTACAAGGAGATCATGCAGTCGGGCGTGGAGTGCATCGGCGAGGTCGACAGCGCCCTGGTCGGCGAGAGTCTGAAGCTCGCCGCAGAGAGCCTGCGTCTGATCAGCCCGCACTTTGTGCTGGATGTGTCCAGCCTCGATATCCTGAACGCCGCTCTGGAGAAGATCACCGACAGCCGCCGCCTGCAGGACGAGCTGGTCAAGTGCGCCAGCGAGAAAAACGCCCACGGTATCATCGCGCTGTGTGAGGAGAACGGGTTTGATACCCTGTCCGCCGACAGCCTGATCGCCCTTTTGTCCCTGTGCGGCGATCCCGAACGTGTCCTGCCGCGGCTGAGCGAGCTGTGCGACGCGCTGGACTGTCGTGAAGCATATACAGAGCTGAGCGAGGCGCTGTCCGTCTTTCAGGACAGCGACCTGCTCTCGAAAATGCAGATCGATTTTTCGGTCGTCAGCGATCGCGCCTATTATAACGGCGTGATCTTCAAGGGCTTTGTCAGCGGCGTGCCCGACAGCGTGCTTTCGGGCGGGCGCTACGATAAGCTCCTGCAAAGGATGAAGCGCAAGAGTAAGGCGGTGGGCTTTGCCGTCTACCTCGATATGCTCGAGCGGATGGACGAGATCGCTCAGGATCAGACGTTTGACGATACCATGCTGAACGTCGCCCTGCCTAAGGGAAGACTGGGCGAGAAGGTCTACGCGATGTTTGAGGCGGCGGGCTTCCCCTGCCCGTCGATCAGAGAGCCTAACCGCAGGCTGATTTTCGAGAACCGTGAGGCAGGCGTGCGCTATTTCTGGGTCAAGCCCAGTGACGTAGCGATCTACGTCGAACGCGGCGCGGCGGATATCGGCGTAGCGGGGAAGGATATTTTGCTCGAATACGAGCCTGATATCTACGAGCTGCTCGATCTCGATATCGGCAAATGCCGTATGGCGGTCGCGGCTCCCAAGGGGTTTGAGGACGATCCCAACCGCACCTTATGCGTGGCGACGAAGTTCTCAAAGATCGCCGCGGATCACTATGCGTCCAAGGGAAGGGATATCGATATCGTCCACCTGAACGGATCGATCGAGATCGCGCCCATTTTAGGCTTGACCGACGTGATCGTCGATATCGTCGAGACCGGCGCGACGCTGAAGGAAAACAACCTTGAAGTGATCGAAACTATCGTGCCGATCTCCGCGCGTCTGATCGCCAACAAGAGCAGCTACCAATTCAAGGGCGACAGCATCATGAAGATCGCCGCGGAGCTGAAGAATAATTAGGAATTTGGAATGAGGAATGAGGAATTTCGGGAAACGCTGACGCGTATTGATTTGTATTGTATGTAATGATCTTTTACAAATCGGGTGTGGACAGCGCCCACCATCAATTCCTAATTCCTATCTCCTAACTCCTAATTAATTAATCCGGAGGAAAACATGATCAAAATACTCAACTATAACGAACTGTCCTACGACGAGATATTCGCTCGCTTTGAGCCGACCTCGTCCGTGGAGGACGTCGTTTCCGATATCATCAAAAACGTCAGGGAGAACGGCGACAAGGCGCTCTTTGACTACACCGCCCGCTTTGACAAGGCGCAGCTGAGCGCTTTGCAGGTGAGCAGGGAAGAGATCAACGAGGCGTGCGCCAAGATAGAGCCGGAGTTTATCGGCATCCTGCAGCACGCCGCGAAGAATATCCGCAAGTTCCATGAGGCGCAGCGCCGCCAGAGCTTTATCATCAACGACACGGACGGCGTCGTGATGGGTCAGAAGATCATCCCCGTCGACCGCGCGGGTCTGTATGTCCCCGGCGGCACCGCCGCCTATCCGTCCACCGTGCTGATGGACGCCATCCCCGCAAAGATCGCGGGCGTGCGCGAGGTCGTCATGGTCACCCCGCCCTCTGCCGACGGCAAGGTAAACCCCGCAATTTTAGCGGCGGCTTCCGTCGCGGGCGTGGACAAGATCTTCAAGGTCGGCGGCGCGCAGGCGATCGCCGCTCTCGCCTACGGAACCGAGAGCATCCCGAAGGTGGACAAGATCGTCGGCCCCGGCAACGCCTTTGTCGCCGAGGCAAAAAAACAGGTTTTCGGCGCCGTATCCATCGATATGATCGCCGGCCCGAGCGAGATCTTAGTCGTCGCGGACGGCAAGAGTAATCCCCGCTGGGTCGCCGCCGATCTCTTGAGTCAGGCGGAGCATGACAAGAACGCTTCCGCCGTACTGGTCACTGATTCCATGGCGCTTGCGAAGGCTGTTTGTGATGAACTGGAGAAGCAGATACCCCTGCTCGACCGCCGGGAGATCGCGCGCGCGTCTATCGACAATAACGGCAAGATCATTGTCGCCGATAATCTGGACGTCGTCATCGATATCGCCAACGAGATCGCTCCCGAGCATCTGGAGCTGTGCGTGGACGATCCCTTCAAGTGGCTGAGCAAGATCCATCACGCGGGCTCCATCTTCATGGGGCGCAACTGTCCCGAGGCGCTGGGCGATTATCTCGCTGGTCCCAACCACACCCTGCCGACCTCCGGCACGGCGAAATTCTCAAGCCCCCTGTCTGTCGACGACTTTGTCAAAAAGACCCAGTATACCTATTACAGCGCTGACGCGCTGAAGCGTGTGGCTGAGGACGTCGCCTACTTCGCGCGTAAAGAGGGACTGACCGCCCACGCGAAGAGCGCGGTCATCCGTCTGGAGGATGATGAGGCATGAGCCGCTTTTTCAGTGAAAAATACAGCAATTTAGAGGCGTATACCCCCGGCGAACAGCCTAAGGACATGAAATATGTCAAGCTCAATACCAATGAAAGCCCCTTCCCGCCGTCACCAAAGGCGCTTGCATACGCCGCAGAAGCCGCAAAGCGCCTGCAGCTTTACTGCGACCCCGAATGTACGGCGCTGACACGGGAATTCGCAAAGCTGTACGGGATCAAATCGGACGAGGTGCTGTTTACCAACGGCTCCGACGACGCGTTGAACTTCTGCTTTATGGCGTTCTGCGACGACGATCATCCCGCCGCCTTTCCGGATATCACCTACGGCTTTTATCCGGTATTCGCCGAGCTGAATCATGTGCCGTATGAGGAGATCGTGCTGAACGATGATTTCACGATCGATGTTGACGATTACTGCGGGATCAACAAGACGATCTTCATCGCCAACCCCAACGCCCCGACGGGTATCGCGCTGAACCTTTCGGATATCGAGCGGATCGTAAAGAGCAACCCGGACAACGTCGTGATCGTGGATGAGGCGTATGTCGACTTCGGCGCTGAAAGCGCGGTCGGCTTGATCAAACAATATGATAATCTTTTAGTGACCCAGACCTTTTCCAAGTCGCGTTCACTCGCGGGAGGACGACTCGGCATGGCAATCGGCGACGCGTCGCTGATCCGGGATCTGAATACCATCAAATATTCCACCAACCCCTATAATATCAATACCATGACGCAGGCGGCGGGCACCGGTACGATCCTCGACGATGCATACTCCCGCAAAAACTGCGCGATCATCGCCGAAAATCGCGCCTATCTGACCGAGAAGCTCGAAAAGCTGGGCTTTGTCCATACGCCGTCGACGGCGAACTTTGTTTTTGTCAAGCATCCGAATTATGACGGTGAAAAGCTCTATCTGGAGCTGAAAAAGCGCGGCGTGCTGATCCGCCACTTTACCAAGGAGCGGATCAGGGACTACAACCGCATCACCGTCGGCACGAGAGAACAGCTTGATATTTTGCTGACCCACATCGTACAATTACTGGAGGAAACCGCATGAGAACCGCTGAGATCAAACGAAAAACCAATGAAACCGATATCCGACTCAGCCTGAACCTTGACGGCACGGGCAAGAGCGAGATCGACAGCGGCGTCGGCTTTCTCGATCATATGCTGACCCTGTTCGCGCGTCACGGAAGATTCGATCTGACCCTCACCTGCGACGGCGACACCTATGTCGACGATCACCACACCGTGGAGGATATCGGCATCGCGCTGGGGCAGACGTTTGAACAGGCGCTGGGCGACAAGCGCGGCATCATCCGCTACGGCAGCTTCATCCTGTCGATGGACGAGACATTGATCCTGTCCGCGGTGGATATCTCCGGCAGGAGCTATCTCAATTATGATCTGCACATCCCGACACAGAAGGTCGGAACCTTTGATACCGAGCTGACGGAGGAATTCTTCCTCGGCTTCGTCCGCAACGCGAATCTCACCTTGCACATCAAGCAGCTCGAGGGCAAAAACAGCCACCACATCATCGAGGGCGCGTTCAAGTCGTTCGGCAGGACGATGAAGCAGGCTGTCGCGATCGACGAAGCGTTCCGGGATGAGATCCCGTCCACCAAGGGGGTGCTGTGATGATCGCGATCATCGACTACGGCGTCGGCAATCTCTTTTCCCTGCAAAGCTCCTTTGCCGCGATAGGGGAGGAGGCGGTCGTGACCGCCGATCCTGCCGTGATCGCACAGGCAGACAGGCTGATCCTTCCGGGCGTAGGCGCGTTTGAGGACGCGGCGAAGAAGCTCAGAGACAGCGGCATGGCGGACGTCATCAAGCGCGAGGTCGCCGACGGCAAGCCCCTGATGGGTATTTGTCTGGGCATGCAGCTCCTGCTCGATAAAAGCTACGAGTACGGCGAGCATGAGGGTCTCGGATTGATACACGGCAATGTGCGCCCGATCGCCGACGTGATCGATAAGGATCTCAAGATCCCGCACATCGGCTGGAACCGCCTGATCGTCAAGAAGCAAAGCCCGCTGTTCCGATATCTGAACGACGGCGACTGCGTTTACTTTGTCCATTCCTACTATGTCGCCGACTGTGAAGAGGCAGTGACCGCCGTCGCCGAGTACAGCGCGGAGCTGACCGCGAGCGTGGAAAACGGTAATGTTTTCGGCTGCCAGTTCCACCCCGAGAAAAGCGGCGATGTAGGGCTGAAGATATTAAAAGCGTTTTGTGAAATATAAATTAATTAGGAATGAGGAATGAGGAATTTTGGGAAACGCTGACGCGTTTTGATTATAAATGTCATTGCGAAGCTATTTATGGCTGTGGC
This sequence comes from Ruminococcus sp., assembly GCA_017405065.1. Taxonomy (GTDB): domain Bacteria; phylum Bacillota; class Clostridia; order Oscillospirales; family Acutalibacteraceae; genus Ruminococcoides. The sequence continues at coordinate 36,535 of JAFRBD010000002.1, forward strand.
AATCTCAACCTTTATAATTGGGTGTGGGCAACGCCCGCCATCAATTCCTAATTCCTAACTCCTAATTCCTCATTGCATGGAGGAAACTTATGATCCTATTCCCCGCTATCGACCTGTTCGGCGGCAAGGCGGTGCGCCTGTATAAGGGCGACTACGACCAAATGACCGTCTACAGCGATAACCCCGCAGAGATCGCGCTCGATTTCAAGAATTGCGGCGCGACCCATATCCATATCGTCGATCTGGAGGGCGCCCGCGACGGCGGCACCCCTAATCTCGATACCGTTCTCGAAATAAAAAAACAGTCCGGCTTGTTTTGTGAGATCGGCGGCGGCATCCGCAGTATGGAGATCGTCGACCGCTATCTTTCCGCGGGTATCGACCGCGTGATCCTCGGCACCGCCGCGATCACCGATGAAGCCTTTTTGAAAAAGGCTGTGGAAAAATACGGCGAGCGCGTCGCCGTGGGCGCGGATATCCGCGAGGGCTTTATCGCCGTCAAGGGATGGCTGGAGCGCTCGCAGGTGACCGCCGACGAATTCTTTGAGAATATGCAGAAGATCGGCGTCAAGACCATCATCTGTACCGATATCAGCCGCGACGGCGCGATGGCGGGCACCAATCTGCACCTCTACCGCACCCTGTCCCGCCGTTATCGCGTCGATATCACCGCCTCGGGCGGCGTCAGCTCGATGAAGGATATCGAGGCGCTCAAGGCGATGGAGCTGTACGGCGCGATCATCGGCAAGGCGTATTATACCGGCGCGATCGACCTGAGAGAAGCAGTGGAGGCGGTACAATGATCACCAAACGTATCATCCCCTGCCTGGACGTCAAAAACGGAAGAGTCGTCAAGGGAGTGAACTTTGAAGGGCTGAACGACGTTGCCTCCCCCGTGGAGCTGGCGCAGTATTACAGCTCCTGCGGCGCGGACGAGCTGGTCTTTTACGATATCACCGCTTCCGCCGAGGGCAGAGCGCTCTTTACCGATATCCTGACCGAAACAGCGCGCAAGGTCTTTATTCCCCTGACCGTCGGCGGCGGCATCAACACCGTCGAGGACTTCGACCGCGTACTCAAATGCGGCGCGGACAAGGTCAGCGTGAACAGCGGCGCGATCCGCAACCCCGACCTGATCTATGAAGCCGCCAAGCGCTACGGCGACCAGTGCGTCGTCATCTCCGCCGACGTAAAACGCGAGGACGGCGAGTTCCGCGTTTACGCCAAGGGCGGCAGAGAGAACACCGGCATGGAAGCCATCAGCTGGATACGCGCCTGCGTCGATAACGGCGCGGGCGAGGTCGTGCTGAACTCCATCGACACCGACGGCGTGAAGGGCGGCTTCGACCTTGAAATGCTGGAGGCGGTATCCAACGCCGTGAGCGTACCCGTCATCGCCTCTGGCGGCGCGGGAAAAATTGAGGATTTTATCACACTTTTCAAGACCTTGCCCAAGGTCGACGCGGGGCTTGCTGCTTCGATCTTCCATTTCGGCGAGGTGAAGATCGCCGACCTCAAAGCTGCGATGGCGGCGGCGGGGATCCCGACGAGGGTGTAAAAAAATAGACCCTTTCCTAAGGGGGCTGTCAGCGGACACTTGTGTCCTGCTGACCGGGGGTTGCTGAATATTGAAGACGGCAACCCTCCGGCTCTTCGAGCCACCTCCCTTAGAAAAGGGAGGTTAATAGTGAGGAGGAATCATCATCATGCTTAACATAGATGAACTGAAATTTGACGATAAAGGGCTGATCCCCGCGGTCGTGGTGGACAGCATTTCCAAGCAGGTGCTCACCGTGGCGTATCTGAACCGCGAGAGCCTGCAGATCTCCATGGAGAAGGGACTGACCTGCTTCTGGAGCCGTTCGCGTCAGGAGCTTTGGCTCAAGGGCGAGACCTCCGGCAACTATCAGCATATCGTCAGCATCACTGCCGACTGCGATAAAGACGCGCTGGTCGTCATGGCAGAGCCGGACGGCCCCGCGTGCCATCTCGGCACGACCTCTTGCTTTACCAACCCCGTATGGGAGAGCGACGAGCTGAAGGAATTCTCCTATGAGGGCTTATTCGAGCTGATCCGCGGCAGAAAGACCGATCCGCAGGAGGGTTCCTATACCACCTACCTTTTCGATAAGGGGTTAGACAAGATCCTGAAGAAAGTCGGCGAGGAATGTACGGAGGTCATCATCGCCGCCAAAGCCGAGGATAAGCCCGAGACGATCTATGAGATCGCCGACCTCGCGTACCATGTCATGGTGCTGATGATCGAGCAGGGCATTACGCTGGAGGATATCCACAGGGAGCTTGCCTCCCGTCATGTGATCGATAAAAAGGTCAAGCAGGAGAAGATGACAGGTGATCAGTAAAGATTTACATATGCATACCGTTCGGTGCGACGGACAATGCACGCCTGAAGAAATGGTGCAGAGCGCGATCGGGAAGGGGCTGACGACCGTCGGTATCAGCGGTCACAGCTATACCTTCTTTGACGAGAGCTACTGTATGCAGAAGGCGGATGTGCCGCGCTATATCGCCGAGCTACACTATCTGCGCGCCAAGTATTTTGACAGGATACACGTACTCTGCGGCGTGGAGCAGGACTATTACAGCGATTATCCGACCGACGATTTTGATTATGTGATAGGCTCCGTGCATTACGTAAAGATATGGGACGATTATGTGCCCGTCGACGAGAGCGCGGATATCCTGCGCGCCGCGATCGATCATTATTTTGACGGCGACGCGTACGCGATGTGCGAGCTGTATTTCCGTACTGTCGCCGATGTGGTGAAGAAGACGGATTGCGATATCATCGGGCACTTCGATCTGATCGACAAATTCATTGAAAAGGAACCGCTGTTCGACGTGAACCATCCGCGCTATGTCGCGGCGTGGCAGCATGCTGCGGATCGGCTGCTCCGATATGACGTACCGTTTGAGATCAACACCGGCTCGATGTCGCGGGGCTATCGGACACAGCCCTATCCGAGCAAGGATATGATCGCGTATATCAGGGAGCGCGGCGGACGCTTTGTCCTGTCCTCCGACGCGCACAAAGCGGAGGATGTGGCGTATCGGTTTGAAGAATATGAAGCGTTGACAGAGCCTTCTCCTTGAGGGGAAGGCTTTATCTATCTCCGCAACGCAAATAATAAACCCGACAGGTTTTGCCTGTCGGGTCGTTTGTTTTGTTCAGAAACGATCTGCGCTTCATTGTGGGATTGCCACGCCCCAAGGGGGCTCGCAATGACTTGTCGAGGAAAGGGAGCCTTTAAAACTTGATCTTTTCTGCGATATACTGCTCGAGGTCGGCGATGGCGACGCGCTCCTGCTGCATGGTGTCGCGGTCGCGGACGGTCACGCAGTTGTCTTCAAGAGAATCGAAGTCGTAGGTGATGCAGAACGGCGTGCCGATCTCATCCTGACGGCGGTAGCGCTTGCCGATGGAGCCTGCGTCGTCGTAATCGACCGAGAAGCTCTTGCACAGCTCGTCGGCGAGAGCCTGCGCCTGTTCGCCCAGCTTTTTGGAAAGGGGCAGGACTGCCGCCTTGAAGGGTGCGAGGAACGGATGCAGGTGCAGGACGACGCGGGTATCGTTCTTTGCTTCGTCAACGACCTCTTCGTCGTACGCTTCGGTCATGATGGAGAGGAACAGGCGCTCTACGCCGAGCGACGGCTCGATGACGTAGGGGATGTAGCGGCTGTTGTCGGCGGGATCAAAGTAGCTCAGATCCTTGCCCGAAACATTCTGGTGCTGGGTCAGGTCGTAGTCGGTGCGGTCTGCAACGCCCCACAGCTCGCCCCAGCCGAACGGGAAGAGGTATTCAAAGTCGGTGGTCGCCTTAGAGTAGAAGCACAGCTCCTCGGCGGAGTGATCGCGCAGGCGGAGGTTCTCCTCCTTGATGCCGAGACTGTAGAGGAAGTCGCGGCAATAGCTGCGCCAGTAGTCGAACCATTCGAGATCGGTGCCGGGCTTGCAGAAGAATTCCAGCTCCATCTGCTCGAACTCGCGCACGCGGAAGATGAAGTTGCCGGGGGTGATCTCGTTGCGGAAGGATTTACCGATCTGGGCTACGCCGAAGGGAACCTTTTTGCGGGTGGTGCGCTGGATGTTCGGGAAGTTGACGAAGATGCCCTGCGCGGTCTCGGGGCGCAGATACAGCTCGGCTTTAGAGTCCTCGGTAACCCCTTGGAAGGTCTTGAACATCAGGTTGAACTGACGGATATCGGTGAAATTCGCCTTGCCGCAGTTGGGACAGGTGATGCCTTTCTCGCGGATGTAGTCCATCATCTGCTCGTTGCTCCAGCCGGCGACGTTGGTGCCGTCGAAGTCCTCGATCAGGTTGTCGGCGCGGTGACGGGTCTTACATTCCTTACAGTCCATCAGCGGATCGGAGAAGCCGCCGAGGTGACCGGACGCTACCCATGTCTGGGGGTTCATCAGGATCGCGGAGTCGAGTCCGACGTTATATTTGTTCTCCTGCACGAACTTCTTCAGCCATGCAGCTTTGATATTATTCTTCAGCTGTGCGCCCAAAGGACCGTAATCCCATGTGTTCGCAAGACCGCCGTAGATCTCGGATCCGGGATAGACAAAGCCTCTGCCCTTGCACAGAGCGACTAATTTTTCCATTGATTTTTCAGTGTTTTTCATAAAGATTCCTCCTTGCCGCCATTGGCTATGGCGGTGAAATATGCTGTTTTGAACAGCTGATATATAGTGTACATTTTTCTGCGATCATTGTCAAGGATAAGATGATGCGTTTGATATGGCGTTTGTTTCGATATCGTTTCAATGTGAGCCTTGCTTCGCTTTTTGCGTTACTGCGACCGGTCGCTTCGCGAATATCCCTGCGGGATACGGGAGGAGCAAGCCCCCCCTACGAACCCGGACTGCAACGTTGTCCTTCGGTACGTCGGCAAGTCCGTCCTGACTGCAACGTATCGAAGATCAAAAAAGCGGCGGAAAACTCCGTCGCTTTTATCGTTTAGGATGAATATGAATCGGGTGAGGGCGAAGCCCTCCGTCAATTCCTAATTCCTCATTCCTCATTCCTATTTCTCACTAATACACGATCACCGGCGTGCCGACTTCGATCACAGAGTACATCTCTTTGGCGATCTTAGGCGGCAGGTTCACACATCCGTGGGAGCCGTTGCCCTTATAGATATTGCCGCCGAAGGACGAGCGCCAGTCGGCGTCGTGCAGTCCCCAGCCGCCGCCGATGAACGGCATCCAGTAGGTGACGTAGGAGGTGTAGTCGTCGCCCTTGAGGGTGCAGGGCGACATCTTCGCGTTCACGGAG
>JAFRBD010000041.1 GCA_017405065.1 Ruminococcus sp.
ACTCGTGTTACCGCCGTGAAAGGGCGGTGTCTTAACCGCTTGACCACCGGGCCGTTGGTAGCGGAAATAGGACTTGAACCTACGACACTTCGGGTATGAACCGAATGCTCTAGCCAGCTGAGCTATTCCGCCATCTATGCTCCGGTCGAGGTCCGGTAATCTCGACCTAAAAGCAAGAAATATTATATGATAAAAGAACGAATTTGTCAAGTGTTTTTGCGGATTTATCCTTATTTTTCAAAAAACTTCCGCCATTTCAAGCCGTCTTTGAAGTCAAAGGTTTTGTCCTCCCATCTGATCAGCGCACCGATAATAAAGCCGTTGATCGCCGCGCACAGTACCGTTCCCCATTTCACGCCCACAAACGTGCCGAAGCCGAAGAAGAGAAAGGACAGCGCCACTGCCGTCAGACAGCTTACGATATCATACACCCACTTCACTCTGCCGGTCGGTTTGTTGAACTTTTTGGATACCTCGCTGACAAAAAGCTCATACGCCTCGGGCGGGATATAGGTGTGGAACACCAGCGACACCCCGATCGTGCAGAACATTTCACCGACAACAAACAGCACTGCCCGCAGCACGATATTCTCCGCCGCCACCGCAGGCGTCAGCCACATCACCAGATCCAGCAGATACCCGTATACGACCGCCGTCACAAACGAAAAAAAGTACGATATCCTGAACTTTCGCACCACGACCATCAGTACTAGGACCAGTGCCAGCTGCAGCGTATATTCCGCCGCGCCGAAAGTGAACCATCCCATCCCCGGCAGCGTCGAAAAAAATCGGTGCAGTACATACGCGGGCGCGACCACCATGCTCAAGCCGAAGTCCGCCCGCTCCATAAAGGTCACGCCGAACACCAGCGACAGGATTCCGAACACATAGGCAAGCTCCGTATAAAATGTCCGTTTTTGCATGATATCACTCCTTGTGTGAATACATTAAAATCGAGCGCGGGCGTCCCGCCCATCACCTTTCTCTGTTTTCCGTTATCTGTTCTCTATAACAAAAAGCTCCCTGTGTTTGGTACAGAAACACAGAAAGCTGCTTAATGATTGTATCATAGTCATCCTTAAAAATCAAGTTGAATCTTGCCTTTCAATCTGTTATAATGAAGCTGTCACAGAAAGGAGGAACGTCATGCTCGATATCCACAGCCACTTCCTGCCGAAGATGGACGACGGCAGCAAATCCACCGAAATGTCGATGGAAATGCTCCGCATGTCCCGCAAACAGGGCGTCAGGACCATCGTCTCCACCTCCCATTATTACGGCGCCGACGAATCCCCCGACAGCTTCCTGCGCCGCAGACGGCACGCCGTTGATAAGCTCCTCCCTCTCTTATCAGATTCGGAACCCGAGATCCTCCTCGGCGCGGAGGTTTTCTACTACCCCGGCATCTCCCACAGCAACAGCATCCCCCGACTGGCGATCGAGGGCACCGATCTGATCATGATCGAGATGCCGTTCATCACTTGGTCGGATCGTATCTTCGACGAGCTGATCTCGCTCCAATACAACCACCGTCTGCACATCGTCCTCGCCCATGTGGAACGCTATCAGGCGATCCAAAAGCGCGATATGTTCGCGAGTCTGTTTGAACAGCCCTTCTATTTTCAGTGCAATGCCTCCGCCTTCGGCTCCTACCGTTCCCGCAAGCTCGCGCTGAAGCTGATCGACAACGACCAACTGCATTTTCTCGGCACCGACTGCCACAACACCGACAAACGCCCGCCGAACATGGACGACGCGCGCAGAATGATCGAAAAAAAGCTCTCTCCCGGCGCTTGGCGCAGGCTGACGCATGAATGTGACGAGCGCTTTAACGAACACAAATTATAGATATCCGCTGTCAGCTCTTGCAATCGGCGCCGGCATATCCTATAATATAAAGGAAAAAATTCCAGATAAAGGAGAATCATCATGTACGAACAGCGATACAATCCTTACGCCGCCAATGTCGATATCGTCAAAGGCTATCTCAGAAGCGGCAAGGTGCTTTTCTTGGGTATCTTGACCTTTCTTTCACTCGGTCTGACAGTTGCGACGCTGGTATTAAATCCGGTCAGCAGCACCGTCAGCGAATTGATGAACGCGTTAAGCAAAATGGGACTCGACACTACAGAGTTTACGGCGAATTACGGCTCCTATCTGTCCTCGGGCAATATTTCCTCTGTTTTGTCGACCGTCATCTCCGCTGTGTTCACGATCCTTGCGGCGATCGCGTTCATTATCATGTTCGCAAAGAGCCGCAGCGCCAGTCCCGACTCCAACCCCTCCTCCGGCGTCGGTATCATGCGCGTGCTGACGCTGATCACCTTTATCTTTACGATCATTGCCGTTGTTTTCATCGTTGCGCTTTACGTGCTGTTTGTCATCGGCATCTCCTCGGTCAACGAGTACTTCGACGGTGACGTCAATGCCGCTGCGACCGTACAGGTCATTACCGGCATCATCGTATCGCTGGCGATCATCCTTCTGATCTCTTATACCTCCAGTCAGAAAAACTTTTATCGTTCGATCAAAAGAAGCCTCAATTCCGTTGATCTGTACAGAACTGGCGCGGTGGGATACGGCGTTTTCAACATCATCTTTGCTGTTTTCACCGGTCTTTCGCTGATCGGCACGGCGATCCTCACTGTCTCCGAATTCAGCATCGGCAATTTGCTGCTCCTGAGCAGCCTCCTGCTGTCATTTGTGACATTGATCACGACCGCTTCCTTCGCGCTCGGCTACAACCGCTATATCAAGAGAGAGAAGTACGGTTACAACGACCCTTATAAAAGCGGTCCCGACGCTCCCTATTACCCTGAGGATCATCAGGGTTACGGCGCTCCCTCCGACGATTACAATTATCCGAACTACAATATGCCGCCTCAGCAGAATATGCCTCCCTATAACGAGGCATCCGATCCCTATTACTCCGAACAGGATCAAACTGTTTATTGCCCTAACTGCAGCGCTCCCGTTGAAGGCAATCAGCCCTTCTGCACCAATTGCGGCTATAAATTCTGACGATTCAATATATAAAGCCTCTGCAAAAGTGAACTGCAGAGGCTTTTCAATTCTTCTTTTACAGGTCGCTTGCCGCCGGTCATTAATATCGTTAACTGTTGCTTTTCACTCTCTTATAGCGGAACAGCGTATTCTCCGCCCACTCGCGGTCGATCTTGATAAAGCCGCTGAGCTTTTTATCGTTGCCGCAGATCGCGTTGACGATCTTCATGCTTTTGCGGTAGATCTCCAGCCGCGCGCTCTGGACAAACGGCTCGGCGTTCTCTCCGATAAAGAAGGTGAAGCCGATCGTGTTGGTCTCGCGGTTGTAGATCGTCAGATAACCCTCGGTCACCCTGCCGAGATCGTGCTTCTTCGCAACCATTTCGCTGATCGCGTATTTTGTCAGCTCGACCGCCATATCGTCCAGCCCCGACTCAAAGATAAAGATCTTTTCCTTCATCGAGTTAAAGTCTGCGGTAATGCGCTTGCGGATACCTTTCAGATTGCGGTAATCATCCTCCAGCGCTCTGTCCTCGAGCTGAAAGCGATCGATCTGCGGGATCAGGTATACCATAAACCGGCGCTTCATATCATTATACAGCAGCGGGTAAGTATACCGCGCCTCATAACCGCAGCTTTCACAGCGGTATTGCAGGATCTTTCCCGATAGCAGCGCGTTTTTGAACTGCGGGTCGTTGCTCGCGTTGATGCTGATATACAGATGCGCGCCCTGCGTGTGACCGCATTTCGGACACGTCACTTCTTTAGAAATCACATTTGACATACTATCACTCTCTTTCAAGCCTCCCTTTCCTAAAGCCCTGTTATTCACTTAAGGAAGGCTCCTTCTGGGAAAAGGAGCTGTCGCCTGTTGGCGGCTGAGTAATTGCATCAATTGACCGAGCGTCAGCGAGATACTTTTTCCTTAAGTTAATGACAGTCTTTTCTAAGGGAGGTGGCTCGAAGTGCCGGAGGTTTGCCGTCAGGCTCTTTCCTCTTTATATGGCAAGGCTTTCTTTTACTGCCCACTAACCCCATTCTATCATATTTTCAGATAAATGCAAATTAATTACAAAAGATTTACAAAAACTTATTGATTTTCTTGCGAATTAATGCGATAATAATAGACAAAGAACAAAAACAACCAGTGATCACTGGTCACTAAACACCCGGAGGTACGACTATGGATATTTCGAAAACTATTAAAGACGGACTGGAATTCATCGGTGAGACCGTTTCTGAGATCGCTTCCTCTGTCGCGGAGAAAAATCGCCTGAGAGTACAGCTCAACCACCTCAAAACGCTGATCAAAACCGATTCGGCTACCCGCGATCAGGCATACATCGAACTGGGTCGCTATTTCTATGAGAACCTTCGTGAGGGTACTACTCCTGAGAACGAAGCGATCTGCGCCGTTATCGACGCCGCGAACGACCGCATCAGCAAGGCTTCTCTGCGCTATGTAGAGCTGCTCAATATCCAGAATGACACCAAGATCCGCTCCGAAAATGCCGAAAGACTCGCCAAAGCGGTTTCCGATAAAGCGTCCAACGCAGCCAAAGTCGCAAGGGAAAAGGGCGCCGAGGCTCTGGATAAAGCCAAAGAGAAGGGCGCCGAAGCATTAGATAAGGCAAAGGAGAAAGGCGCCGAGGCATTAGATAAGGCGAAAGCATCCGCTGCCGATCTCGCGGAAAAAGCAAAGATCACCGCGTCCGATCTTAAGGATAAGGCGGCGGACAAAGCGAACGGCCTGCGTGATCGTTTCGATCCCAACCGCAACGAGGATCTGGAAGACCTCCTCGCCGCCGAGCAGGCGAAGGTTGAAAACGCCGCCGAAAAAGCGGAAGAGGCTGTAGAAGAAGCAACAGAGACCGTCGCCGAGACTGTTGCCGAGACCGCCGAAGAAGTCAAAGAGGCCGTGCAGGAACCCGTCGTTCCCGAATCCACCGACGAAGAATCCCCCGCCGACGCCGGCTTCTGATTTTCAATCGTCATTGTGAAACCGCATAAGCGGCTGTGGCAATCTCAACCTAATTATAACACTAACCGCCTTTCCGTACGGAAAGGCGGTTTTTGCCTATTGTGATTTTTTCTCTCCGGTTCCCGACTCAGTCTTGAACTGCAATCCGTCATTCCTCTCCCACAACAGCACCGAATCCTCCGCCATTTTGTCATAATCTCTTGAAGGTTCATACATCTGCAAGATATCTCCCTCGATATACCGCACCTCATCGGGCGTCGTGGAATCTGAGCGCCCAATCGTAGTTAAGAGTAGTTCATGACGTGTATTATCTTTTTCGCCGTCAAATAGATTACTCCATGGTGTGGTATAAATATCTAAATACCATATAAGCTTTTCTCCGTCAAAAACCTCCCACTGATCATAGGTATATACTCTGCCTGTGTAGTCCAGATACAAACACTCCACACCGTCTAACTCGCGCACGCTCAATTTGAAACGGTCTTTTTCATACGCAACCGGGATACGGATATTATTCAGTATGTAAACTGTCGCCGCGATCACGATCACGCCGATGATACACGATAAAATCGCCGTTATAATCCGCTTTTTGCGTATCTTCTTTTTTGCCGCCACTAATGCCGACCTTTCCGCTTCGGCAGCTTTCAAGCGAATATCTTCATTGATCTCACGCTTCATCTCTTGATATCTTTCCCTACACTCTCCACACTCCGCCAAATGCTCCTCAACAAGACGTTTTGTATCCTCGCTGACTACGTCGTCAGCGTACAGCGGCAGAAGATCGCCGATCACATTACAGTTGATTTTATCCATTATGCTCCTCCAATTCCT
>JAFRBD010000042.1 GCA_017405065.1 Ruminococcus sp.
GGGGGGGGCGACCCTCCGCCCTAGCGGGCACCTCCCTGAGGAGAGGGAGGCTGAGGGAAGGTGATCTAAGGAAACACGAATTTGTCTGGGAAGGAGTTCACTGCGCGAACTGCGCGGCAAAGATCGAAGCAAAACTGAATAAGGTGTCCGAATTTGACGAAGTGCTGTTTTCTTTCGCTACTTTAGATCTGGATATCATCACCGATGAAAAAGATATCCGCAGCAAGGTTCAGCAGATCGTCGATTCGATCGAGGACGGCGTGACCGTCGTGCCGAAGGAGCATCATAACCATATCGAACACGAACATCATCACGGCTGTCATGACGGATGCTGTGACGATCACGATCACGAACATCACCACGGTCACGAACATCACCACGGTCACGAACATCACCACGGTCACGAACATCACCACGATCATGACCATCATCACGAACACGAGCATGGACATGATCACGGTCACGGCCACGGACATCATCACGGCAGCAGCAAGGTCAAGCTGATCCTGCTGATCGTCTCCGCAGTCCTGTTCGCGGCGGCGTTCACGCTCCATATCATCGGCAAATACGAGATCGTCTGTATCGTCCTGAGTATCCTGTCCACACTGCTGGCGGGCTGGGACGTCATCCTCGAAGGCGTCAGAGCCGTCTTCAAGCTGCGTATCGACGAGACCACCCTGATGACGGTCGCAGTCATCGCGGCAATGGTGCTGGGCGAATTCGTCGAAGGCGCGGCGGTCATGGTGCTGTTCGGTATCGGCGAGTTGCTCGAGGACAAAGCGGTGGAAAAATCCCGCCGTGATATCCGCAAGCTGGCGGACATCCGTCCCGATACCGCCTACATTCATGAAAACGGTACAGGCCGTGAAGTGAAAGCCGAAGATGTATCGATCGGCACCATCCTCGAGATCCCGCCGCACACGCGCGTACCGCTCGACGGTATCGTCACACAGGGCAGTACGACCGTCGATGCATCCTCTCTGACAGGCGAATCCGAGCCTGTTGACGCGACGGTGGGCACGGAATTGCTCAGCGGCATGGTCAACAATGACAATACCGTTTATCTGCGCACCACCAAAGCCTATGCCGACAGCGCGGCGACGCGCATCGTCAAGCTGGTCGAGGAAAGTGCAAAAAACAAGGGCGAACACGAAAAGCTCATCACCCGTTTCGCGTCGGTATACACACCGGTCATGATCGGTCTGGCTGCCGCGATCGCCGTCGTCCCCTCCTTGATCACCGGCTGCTGGGCGGAGTGGATCCACAAGGCGCTGGTATGCCTCGTCGCCTCCTGCCCCTGCTCCATCGTGATCTCCGTGCCTCTCGCCTACTTTGCCGGCATCGGCGCGGCGTCCAAGGTCGGCGTCCTGATCAAGGGCGGCAGATATGTGGAAGCGCTGGCGGCAGCAAACGCCTTTGCCTTTGATAAGACCGGCACGATCACGGATAACCAAATTTCTATCAAAGAAATAAAAACAACAGGAAACTATGCTGCAAGCGAGACCGCCGCCCTCGCCGCGGCAGTGGAGGCGCATTCCGCCCATCCGATCGCGAACGCCTTCCGCGATTATTGCAAAGCTCACGATATTTCTGTTGAAGAATTAAAAGATCATCGTGAGATCAGCGGTCACGGTGTGGAAGCGATGCGCGGCAGCGAGAAGATCACCGTCTGCAAATCCGACGCCGCCCACGGCGTATCCGTACGCATCAATGATCGGGAGATCGGCTTGGTTACAGTCAGCGAGCATATCCGTGATGAAGCTCCTGAGGCGCTGAGCCGCCTGAAAGCGCTCGGCGTACAAAAGACCGTCATGCTGTCCGGCGACAAGGAAGCCGCCTGTAAACGGGTCGCAGAAGGCTTGGCTCTCGATGAAGTTCACAGCTCTCTGCTGCCGGAGGATAAGGTCAAAACCGTCGAGAAGCTGATCGACGAATGCGGTTCCTGCGCCTTCGTCGGCGACGGCATCAACGACGCTCCCGTCCTCAGCCGTTCCACCTGCGGCGTCGCGATGGGACTGGGTTCCGACGCGGCGATCGAATCCGCCGATATGGTGCTCAGCTCAGAGAATCTTTCTTCCCTCCCCCGTGCCGTACGGCTGTGCCGAAAGACGATCGCGACCGTCAAGGCGAATATCGCCTTCTCTCTGCTCATTAAAGCGGTCATCATCCTGATCGCCGTTCTCGGCGTCACCTCCGCGCCGCTGTGGCTTGCGGTGTTCTCCGACACCGGCGTCTGCCTGCTGTGCGTCCTCAACGCGGTACGCCTGCTGAAAAGCAAGGTCTGATCGATCGCTCCTACACGGCGCTGACCGCTAACCATTGACATTCCTGCTCTTTTGCGTTACGATAGAGCAGGAATTCTTTTTTGAGGTCGATCGCATCATGGCACAACCTATCAACACACAAACCGAAAAACCGAAATACACCGTCGCCAATTCGCTGACGAATTACTATCTGGTGATCATGTTCAGCTTCTTTCCGCTGTTTCTGACGGATCAGTACGCGCACGCGCGCACGGATAAATACTGGATCTATCTGATTGCTTCCGCCGCCCTTGTGATCTCGGTCGGCTTATGTATGTTCGTCAGCCAAAGCGAGGCAAAACGATCCGGCGCCGACTCCCCGCTGTTCCTGCCGCTGTCGGTCACCGATATCTTTATGCTCGCCTTTTTGGGGCTGGCTGCGGTCTCCACCCTGCTGTCAGCGCACATGGAACAAGCCTTCCTCGGCACCGGCGGGCGCAACAACGGACTGCTTTTGCTGCTCATGTACACGCTGATGTACTTCATCCTCACGCGGAACTATGTACAGAAAAACTACGTGTTCATCTTTTATCTGGTCGTATCCTCCGTCGTCGCCCTGCTGACAGTCCTCAACTTCTTTTATATCGACCCTCTCGGCATGCTCGACGGCTATGACGAGGCAACTGCCGCCGACTTCGGATCTACCCTCGGCAACAAAAATATCATCGCGGCGTTCATGTGCCTTTTCCTGCCCGTCTGCGTCATGCTGTTCGTCTTTATCGAATCCAAAGTACTCCGTATCATTTCCGGCTTCTCGATCGTCTTCGCGTATACGGGACTGCTGTGCGCGGACTCCACCTCCGATATCCTCGGACTTCTGGTGATCCTGCCGGTCATGGCGATCTTTTCCGCGCGCAGCTTTCAATATCTGAAGCGCTATCTGCTGGCGCTGACGATCCTGTTCGCCTCGGGTAAGCTGCTTATGCTCTTCGCGACAGCCGTCGGCGACCACAACAAGGGCTTCGAGTTCATGCAGGAATTCCTGATCTATCATCCCGCGACATACGCGCCGATCGTGATCTGCTGCCTGGGCTGCCTTTTGATGGCGTTCCTCGGCAGGAACGGAGAACCGCGCTACCCCGCGAAAGCGATACAGATCACACTGATCGCATTATTCTCTCTGGGAATCATAACGCTGCTCGGGCTGTTCATCCACTTCAGCTTCATCGATACCGAGACCGATATCGGCGATTTTGAAAAGCTCCTGCGTTTTGACGATTACTGGGGCACGCACCGCGGCTTTATGTGGCGCGTCAGCTTTGAAGAATTCGCGCGATTCGATCCCCTGCGCATGCTGTTCGGCTCCGGTCCCGACACCGCGTACTATGTGCTGGAGCCGCATTTTGAGGAACTGCTCGACCGCTTCGGCGACGCCTCCACCGACTGTGCCCACAACGAATATATCAACTATCTGCTGACGCAGGGCGTTTTGGGTCTCGGGGCGTATCTCGGCGTGATGATATCCGCCATCATCAGATCGATCAAAACAGCCAAGCGCAATCCGATGGTACTGATCTTTATCGCGCCGGTCATCTGTTATCTCACCCAGTCCGCGGTCAACCTGTATAATCCGATCGTCACCCCGACGATGTTCATCTTCCTCTCGCTGGCAGAAGCGACTTGTCGCAGTGAGGAATCAGGAATGAGGAATCAGGAATGAGGAATTAGGAATGAGGAATTAGGAATTATGGGAAACGCTGACGCGTTTTGAATTGTAATAAAGACACATGAAATAACGCTCATGACTCTTTGAAAAGCCATGAGCGTTATTTCTGTAATAGAATAATTCTGTTGTCATTATATTGATCGGGTGCGGGCAGAGCCCGCCATTCATTCCTAATTCCTCATTCCTAATTTCTAACTAAAGATACTTCCTATTTCTTCTTCATCGCGTCTTTCAGGCTTTTGACGGTTCCGTCGGGGTATGTGACGTCCACATTATCCAGCCTTGCCTTCACCTGCTGACGGAAGCCCTTGAGATAGATCGCGTACAGCTCTTTCTGTCGTTTCTGCTCTGCTTCGGTCAATCCGTTTTCTTTCTTCTTTTTTGCAAGGGCGTTGATCTCGTTCAATAATTCCTGCATTTCCATATGGTTCCTCTCATTTCTGACTGTCTAAGTAATCCTGCAAAATGATGGTCGCCGCGACGGCGTCCACCTTTTGCTTGCGCTTTTTGCCGTATACATTGCCGGCGCTGAGGAAGGTGTGCGCGGTGATGGTGGTACCGCGCTCATCCTGCATGTGATGCGGCAGCCCCGTACGCTCGCTCAGCCTCGCTGCGATCTCTCGCGCGCGGCGGGCGCTCTCGCCCTCGGTGCCGTCCATATTCTTCGGAAGACCGACGACAAGGAGCTCCGCCTTGACTTCCAGTGCTTTTTGAGCGATCTTCTCTATCAGTTTTTCATCGTTATGCTCGGTGATCACGCACAGCGGCGA
This sequence comes from Ruminococcus sp., assembly GCA_017405065.1. GTDB lineage: Bacteria > Bacillota > Clostridia > Oscillospirales > Acutalibacteraceae > Ruminococcoides. The sequence goes on from JAFRBD010000042.1 coordinate 4,740, forward strand.
GGCAAGAAAGCCGCTCTTGTCAGAAACGGCAAGCCCCGTACGGGCGTGTCCGAGATCAACGGATAATGCAATCATTTTTTCTCTTCCCTGTTGATATTAACGTTTACCGTGAAGCAAATACTGTTTGCCGTAGGGGATGGCGCTTGTCGACATCCCGAGAATGACGGGCTTTTCAACTATCGAAAGCAGAAGATCGGAGACAAACCATCCTGCCAAGCGGGACGTCGGAAACCGCCGTCCCCTACGATGCACGGCATCTCCTTCACCAACGCTTGATACTTACTGACGCAGGAGGGGTACCGTCTGCGGCTGAGCAGCATGCTCCTCCCCTGCTATGAATCAATAATAGTGTAATTCCACCGCGACGATGCGGCTTTTTTCATGCGTATAATAACCGGCATTGGAAGCGTCCATGCTGTATTCGCTCAGCGTATTGTTCACCGCGTTCATATAGTCAAAGAAATACTGCGGATACTCCGTGAAAAGCTGTGCTACCGTACCGTTATAATCCAGACTTTCATCGATATAGAACACGAAACAGTCCTCCTGATTCTCGGCGGCGGTATACAGTCCGCTCTTGACCTGCTCACCGTCGAAATCCGTCAGACGCGGCGCTTTTTGCGCGTAATAACTCTTCGTGCCGTCAGGACATGAGGGAACGAAAATGTTCATGACGCTTGAATTATAATCGCCGTCCTCGCCGTTGATCTCGCTGTCGGAGAGATCGGTATACAGCGGCGAGAGGGTGTGATCTTCGAGCATAAAGGCGTCGGACACATTACAGTAAACATGGCGCTCGTAGCGTTCTTCCTGATCGTCCCACGTGACGTCCGTCTGGTACCAGACGCCGTCGGTCTTTACGGCGTTCCACATATGCATCTGATCCTGGCTGCTGCCCATCATACCCACGCAGTCTACGCCCAGACCGTTCATCAGCATCTGGAAGGCGCGGGCATAGCCCTCACACACGGCGGTCTGATTCACCAGCGCGCCGTAAACAGTATAGATATCGGGGTTGTTATTATCGAGATCGTTCATATCGACGCTGTCGTCATATGCCACATGATCGATCAGCCAGTCATGCACCGTCGCCTCACGGTCGAACTCAGACAGTCCGTCCGGAACGGTCGCGTAGAATTCATTCGCGGCGGCGCGCACCGCGTTGACGCGCGCGTCGATCTCTTCCGGCGAATAGCTCGAATAGACCTGTATCACCGTCGTGTTTTCGCCGCTGTAGTATCCCATCGTTCCCGTCAGCCAGAAGATCTCGGGATGATCGTCGGTCAACGCCTTGCAGGCGGTACGCACCTGCGCCTCAGTGAGCGGATAACCTTTCAGCTCCACCTGCGGCATCGCGTAGCGATCGACCTCTCCGTCCTTCTGCGGCGAGATATCGTAGCAGACGTCGTGTAATTTCTGATAGAGCTGTTTTTCTCCCTCCAAGGGCAGAGCGTCATATGCGTAGGAAGAGATCACCGGCTCATAACCCTCGCTGTAGGTCAGCTCGTCGGGCACGACCTCCAGATAAGGATTCACCGTTTCCGGCGTATCATATACCGGCAGATAATCCGAGATGCTGCACGAGCAAAGGCACAGCAGCATGATCGCGATCAATATCAATAAGCATTTTTTCATAAGACTTCTCTATTCGTAAAAGATTTCAAAAATCAGCATTTTTCTGACGTCGTCGGTGTAATAGACAGCGTCCGCGTCGGCGTCGAGCTGAACGCCGCTGAGCTTTTCATTCGCGAGATCCATCGCCTGATAATAGGGCTGGTCACCGTCAAAAAGAGCGTCAACCATGGTATCCGGAGAATATCGGTCGGTATCCAGAACGACAAGCAGGGATTTTCGTCCCTTGTTCGCCGCGTCGGCAAAACCTTCGCCGAGCTGTCCGGCGTCCGGGGCGTTCAAAACGCACCCCTCGCGCAGATAGTAGCAGTACTTTGTCGCGGTACAGGAGGAGGGCACAAAGTTGTTGATATAGCTTTCCAGTTCCGAGTAATCGTCCTCGGTCAGTTCCTTATAGGTCTTGTCCACGGTATGGTCGGCGTTCAGTATCTCGTCAGTAATGTTGAGATAATAATACACATCTCCGAGATCCTCGTCCTCGTCCCAGTCGTCCCAGGTGCAATCGACCCAATACCATTCGTTATCGAGCTGTACCGCGTTCCACATATGCAGACCGCTTGAAGCGTCAACATCCTCATCGTCTTCGGTGTCGGCTGTACCGCAGATACAGACGGTATCCGTCCCGAGCTCGGAGCAGAGATAATCCAGCGCACGGGAATAGCCTTCACAGACCGCCTTCTTGTCGACCATCACACCGTAGAGATTATAGATGGACGGATGGCTGTCGCCGTAATCGTCCGAGCTCTCGACGTCATCATCATATGTACAATTGTTGATAATATACCTGTAAACCGATTCCTCGCGCTCGTATTCGCTCAGACCGCGATCAAAATCGGAAAAGAATTTGATAAGCGCCAAGTCCAGCTCGCGCATCATACCGACGACCCGCTCGGCTGTATAATATGAATTCAGCGTCACGCCGACGGTATCTTGGCTGACATAATCGCTCTCGAAATCCGTCGACATCCAGAAGATCTCGGGATGGTCGTCCAGCAGCGCCGTCAGCGCCGCCTCTACGTCCTTATCGGAAACATTCTCGCCGCTGAACAGCAGCGGACGCAGCTTATACTCGCCGTCAAACTTGCCGTCATTATCCGAAAAGCAGTAAACGCCTTCGAGAATCTGAGCGTACATCTCACGCTGACTGTCGTTATCAAGCGCGTTATAGGAATGGTCCACACGCTTTGCTTCATAGCCTGTATCGTATGAGAAATCGACGCGGTTGACGATATGATATCCGTCCTCGTCGTCGTGCATGCCGATCTCGCCGCTGTGATCCGACATATCGGAATACTGTTTGATGTTCTCAGGCTGCTTCTGCGGGGTGTTTTTCGGGATGATATGACAGGCACAAAGCGACAGCGTCAATACCGCCGCTGCAAGCAGCACCAAGAAGTTGAACCGTTTCATCAATAGCCCCTTTCGTCGATCGGCAGGGTCGCGATCGCGTTTAGGTCGCTCCCCGCGATATTTCCCGCCAGATATTCATAATAGCCCTGAGCGCCGACCATCGCGCCGTTGTCGCCGCACAGCGATCTATCGGGCATATACAGGGTGTATTTATCCTTGCAAAGGCGCTCCAGCTCACGGCGCAGCAGCGCGTTCGCCGACACGCCGCCCGCGATCACCAGCGTTTGATAACCCAGATCGTCGGCTGCTTTGAGGAAGTTGTCCGTCAGACAGCCGACCACCGCCCTGCGGTAGGACGCGCAGACGTCGGCAACGGGGATCGGTTCGCCTTTTTGCTGTTTGTTGTGGATCAGGTTGATGACCGCCGTTTTCAGCCCAGAGAAAGAGAAATCGTAGGGCGAACCGTCCACATGCGGACGCGGCATCGGGAAAGCGGAATCGTCGCCGTTCTCGGCGATCTTGTCCAGCTCCACGCCGCCGGGATACGGGATCCCCATCGCGCGCGCGGCTTTATCGAACGCCTCGCCCGCCGCGTCGTCTCGGGTTCTGCCGATCACGCGCATATCCGTGTAGTCGAGTACCTCGACGATATGCGAGTGACCGCCGGACACGACAAGGCATAAAAACGGCGGCTTTAATTCTTTATGTGAAATATAATTAGAAGCGATATGCGAGCGCAGATGATGGGTCGGGATCAGCGGCTTACCTGTCGCCAATGACAGACCCTTCGCGAAATTCACGCCGACCAAGAGCGCGCCGATCAGTCCGGGCGCATGCGTCACGGCGATCGCGTCGATCTCATCGAGCGTACAGTCAGCCGATTTGATCGCTTCATCCACCACGCCGACGATCGCCTCCGCGTGACGGCGGGACGCGATCTCGGGCACCACGTCGCCGTAGAGCTTATGCTCCTCCACCTGAGAGGCGACGATATTCGAGAGGACGTTTCTGCCGTCCTCCACCACAGCCGCGGCGGTCTCGTCGCAGCTGCTTTCGATTGCAAGTATTTTCATATAATTCTCCTGAAACAATACCATGCCTCCCTTTCCTAAGGGAGGTGCCCGTCAGGGCGGAGGGTTGAAAAAACTATCATTAACAAAAGGCTACACAATTCAACCCTCAGTCGCTTCGCGCCGGCTCCCTTAGGAAAGGGAGCCTATAAATCACCGCGTCCTCTTTGGGCTTATCATAATACCCCTTCCTTATGCCGATCCGCTCAAAGCCGAGGCTTTCATACAGACGGATCGCGGGCATATTGCTCTCCCGGACTTCCAGAAATATTTCTTTTAAAGAATCATCTGACAATGCCGATTCGATCAGCGCCCGCGCGATACCCTTTCTGCGGTGATCGGGATGAACGGCGACCTCGACAATACTTCCTTCGTCAGCAATCTGCTCAAAGGCGAGGAAGCCGACGATCACATCATCCTCCACAGCCACGGTACAGCGGGAATCCGCCTTCTCCATCTGAGATCGCAGCGTCTCCGCCGACCACGCGCTCTCGCCGAAGCAACGCTCGAGAAGCACCCTTACATCGTTAAGATGCTCGGGCAGCATCTTGATTATTCTCATAATGTCGTCATCAGCACCTTGACCGCGCCGACGATATCGTCGCGGCATTGGCGGTAGGCGTTCAGATCGCCGCCGTAGGGGTCGACGATGTCCATACGCAGGTCATATTTATCATCTACATTCGGCGCGCGATACAGCACACGCACAAATTCCGCCGGGATGCCGATGGATCTTAGCACCTGAGCATGCTCCTCAGTCAGTCCGACGAACAGCGAATACTCGTTGAGGTCGACCGACGGCAGAAAACGTGTTTTATGCATCGTCAGATCGAGACCGATCTCCGCGACCGCCTGTATCGCATTCTCGGAAGCGGGACGGTCGCCGACCGCCGCCAGACCGGCACTTTCGGCGCGCCAATCGAGCCCCTTCTCTTTTGCAAGAGCGTTGAAGATCACCTCAGCCATCGGACTGCGGCAGGTGTTGCCGGTACAGACAAATAATACTTTTTTCATTTTTATCCCTCTTCTTTTTTTCTGTCATTGCGAGGGCTTTAGCCCGTGGCAATCCCACAAAAAGCGACTATACCTTTCTCCACATCAACCGGTTGCAAACGACCGGGGAATTGCCGCGTCGGGCTCAATCGCCCTTCTCGCAATGACAGCTATATTCGGGGGCGGGTGTCCCGCCGATAATTCCTATTTCCTCATTCATAATTTCTCATTATCGTCAGCCTTTCGCCTCATACCATGTCTCGCCCATGGATGCTTCGGCGGTAAGCGGAACGGTGAGGTCGACGGCGCTTTCCATCTCCTCCTGCAGGATCATCGCGACCTGCATGCTTTCGAACGCAGGCGCTTCGACGATCAGCTCATCGTGTACCTGTAAGATGAGCCTTGCCTCCAAGCCCTCTTTCTTCAGCCTTTCATCCACGCGCACCATCGCGATCTTGATGATGTCTGCGGCGGTGCCCTGGATCGGGGCGTTGCGCGCGACGCGCTCGCCGAACGAGCGGGTGTTGAAGTTGGACGCGGACAGCTCGGGCAGATAACGCCGCCTGCCGAAAAGCGTGCTGACAAAGCCGTCGTTCCTGGCGTTGGCGATGGTCGTGTTCATATAGCTGTCGATCGCCGAAAAGCGCGACAGATACTTGTCGATATATTTCTGCGCCTCGCGCACGGTAACGCCGATATCCTTCGACAGCGAGAACGCGCCGATACCGTAGACGATACCGAAGTTGACCGCCTTCGCGCGGCTGCGCATCAGCGGCGTGACCATATCGATCGGCACGCCGAATACCTCGGACGCGGTCACGGTATGGATGTCGATACCGTCGGTGAACGCCTTCATCATCGTTTGGTCGCCCGCCATATGCGCCAGCACCCGCAGCTCGATCTGCGAATAGTCCGCGTCCACTAAGACACAACCGTCCTTCGCCTTGAAGAAACGGCGGAACTCGCGTCCGCGCTCGGTGCGCACGGGGATATTCTGCAGATTCGGCTCGGTGGAGCTGATCCTGCCGGTGCGGGTCTCGGTCTGGTTGAAGGTCGAATGGATGCGGCCGTCGGCGGCGACCTTGTCGATCAGCGAATCGCAGTAGGTGGATCTCAGCTTCACCACCGTGCGGTAATCGAGGATCTTCGCGATCACGGGATGCAGCGGCAGCAGGCTCTCCAGCACCTCGGCGTTCGTCGAATAGCCGCTCTTGGTCTTTTTGCGCGTCGGCAGGTTCAAGTCCTCAAACAGCGCCTTTGCCAGCTGCTTAGGCGAATTGATGTTGAATTCATAGCCGACGTCCTCATAGATGGATTTTTGCAGTTCCTCTGCCTCTTTGCCGAGCGCTTCGCCGTAGGCGCGGATCGCCTCGACGTCCACCTCAAAGCCGAGGTTCTCCATGCGGGCGAGCACGCGGGCAAGCGGGATCTCTATCTCATATAAAAGTTTATCATTGGCGATATCATGGATATCGTCGGCAAGCCGCTTGCATAATGCGGGCAGGGCATGGATGAAGCCCATCCCCTCCGCGCCGTCTGCTTCACATACCGCGACAGGGACGCCGTACTCCGCGCACAACCGCTCGAGCTCATAGCTCGACGACGACGGACTGAGCAGATAGGCGGCAAGCGAGGTATCAAAGGCGATATCGACCTCGATCCCCTCGCGGTCACAGTAGGCAAAGATCGGCTTGCTGTTATCGGTACAGAGCTTTTTGCCGCTCTTCAAAATCTTTTTTATTTCTTCTGTGGAATTAACAGTATATAATATTTCTTCTGTAGAAATATAAGCTGTTTCAGGAACCGCCAGAGAGGCTCCCTTTCCTAAGGGAGCTGTCACCGCAGGTGACTGAGGGTTGCCTAAGGCTCCCTTTCCTAAGGGAGCTGTCACCGCAGGTGACTGAGGGTTGCCTAAGGCTCCCTTGCCTCAGGGAGCTGTCACCA
>JAFRBD010000043.1 GCA_017405065.1 Ruminococcus sp.
GAAGCGCGTCGCCGCTTTAGAGGGCGGCAGCGCGGCGCTGGCGCTGGCGTCCGGAGCCGCCGCGATCACCTACACGATCGAGGTGCTCGCCGCGAACGGCGGTCATATCGTCGCCCAAAAGACCATCTACGGCGGCAGCTACAACCTGCTGTCCCATACCCTGCCCCAGTACGGGATCGAGACCACCTTTGTCGACGCGCATAATCTCTCGGAAGTGGAAGGCGCGATCAAGGATAACACCCGCGCGATCTATCTCGAGACCCTCGGCAACCCTAACAGCGATATCCCCGATATCGACGCGATCGCTCAGATCGCTCACAAACATGGTCTGCCGGTTGTGGTCGACAATACCTTCGGCACCCCCTACCTGATCCGTCCGATCGAGCACGGCGCGGATATCGTCGTCCATTCGGCGACCAAGTTCCTCGGCGGTCACGGCACCACCCTCGGCGGCGTCATCGTCGAATCCGGCAAGTTTGACTGGAGCGCGAGCGGCAAGTATCCGAACATCGCCGCCCCGAATCCGAGCTACCACGGCGTATCCTTCTATGATGTGGTAGGTCCCGCGGCGTTCGTCACCTATATCCGTGCGATCCTGCTCCGCGATACCGGCGCGGCGATATCGCCCTTCAACGCTTTCCTGCTGCTGCAGGGCGTCGAGACTCTCTCTCTCAGACTCGAGCGTCACGCCGAGAACACCAAGAAGGTCGTGGAATATCTGAGCAAGCATCCGCTGGTGGAAAAGGTCAACCATCCGTCCCTGTCCGATCATCCCGATCACGCGCTGTATCAGAAGTATTTCCCCAACGGCGGCGCGTCCATCTTCACCTTCGAGATCAAAGGCGGCAGAGAAGATGCGTGGAAGTTCATCGATAATCTGAAGATATTCTCCCTCCTCGCCAATGTCGCGGACGTCAAGAGCCTCGTCATCCATCCCGCTTCGACCACCCATTCTCAGCTTTCGACCGAGGAGCTTCACCAGCAGGGCATCTTTGAGAATACGATCCGCCTGTCGATCGGTACCGAGCATATCGACGATATCCTTGCCGATCTCGACAACGCCTTTGCGGCGATCTGAACTTGATACTGATATAAACATAAGCCGACGGTCTGCATAATGCGGGCTGTCGGTCTTTTGTATTTCGGATAACGGTCTTGAAAAACAGGGATAAATATGATATTATTATAAAAAATATAAAACGTAAAGAAGGACTGTATGGTATGAAAAGACTTTTTTCGTTTTTGCTGATGCTTGTACTTATCATGTCGGTAATGGCTGTCGTTACGGTGCCGGCAGGCGCGGCGGTAACGCTGAATGCCGATGAAATAACGCTCTATGCGATGGACGGCTACGCCGAGGAATACATCTCGATCCCGGATGATTACCCTCAGAGTTTTCAGCTTGTTGTCAGCGGCGCGAAACAAGTTCATTATTCCTGCGTCGGATATTCCGCTCAGGTGTCCGATACCGGTCTCATCACACCGAAGATCGATACATGGTACTGGTATGACAATATAGGCTATTCCTATCAGATCGAGGGGAGAGAACCCAGCGACGTCACACGCCAAATAAAAACCGGCGATTCGACCGTGTATATTTACGCGGATAATCAGAGATACGAGGTCAAGGTCACGGTGAAGGATTACGCACAGGAATATGCCGACGGCGTAATGCGGAACTATCTTGATGAACATATCACGCCGGATATGACGACCTACGAGAAAATGTGCGTTATCGGGCAGTTTATCGGAAGTTATAAATACAGCGTGTATGAGCAGTCGACGCAGGGTATGATCATTACGGGCGGCGGAGACTGCTGGGCTTCGGCAAATACCGCCGTGGCAATGGCGAAGATGCTCGGCTTTGAAGCGTGGCTGAGAAACGGCTACCGCGATCCGGGTGCGGGATCGAATCACAGGAACGCGATTGTATATGACGGCGAAAAGTATTATGTGGTCGAAGCAGGCTACAGTATGCCGGTTCCCCGCTTGTATACCGTCAAAGAAATCGACAGCCCGTTCAGCTATTATTACGACAGCGAAAACGGCGGAATCGAGGTGTATCAGTACGACGGTCCCGAAATGCCCGAGACCCTCACGGTGCCCGGGACGATCAACGGTCAGCCGGTTACCGCGATCGCCGAAAGATTTCTGGTGGCGAACACGGATGTAAAAACCGTTGTTCTGCCGGACAGTATCCGCCGTATCGGTGACGGTGCATTCAATTCCTGCAGCAGCCTGCAGTCGATCAACCTGCCGGCGTCCCTGAACGACCTCGGCGACTTTGTGTTCACATACTGCAACGCGTTGACGGACATCTCGTCCAACGGCGATTTTACGGTGAGTGACGGCGCGATTTACCGTGACGGTGTGCTGCTGTACGCTCCGGCGGTCTCTGTTCTGAATATCCCCGACGGCGTTACCGAGATCGCTCCGTATGCGCTCTATTATAATGAAAATGTAACCTCTGCGAAGATTCCCGAAACCGTTGAAAAGATCGGAGAGGGCGCATTCGCTTACTGTAGCAATCTGGAATCCCTGCGTATCAGGGGAGAAGGGCTCAAGGAGATCGAAGGCTATGTCGTAGCGAATACCGCACTCAGTGAGTTGGGAATCCCCGCTTCGGCAGATACGCTGGACGCTGATATGATGGCATACGCCGGAGATACCACGCTGGTGGTAGTGCCGGATTCCACCGCCGAACAGTTCGCAAAGGATAACAATATTCCGTATCGTTATGTCGTTGTACGTATCCTCGGCGACGCTGACGGCGACGGTACGGTGTCGGCTACCGACGTGACAATGATCCAGCGTAAGCTGAGCGGTTTGGCGACGACGTCATTTGACGGGACAGCCGCCGACGCCGATGAGGATGAAACCGTCTCTATCCTCGACGCGACCGTGATCCAGCGTTATCTGGCAGGTATGACGGCTAACGAACATATCAATAAGCCGGTATCAGTATGACATAAAATCATAATAACAGCTCCGCCCTGTGGATGGGTAACATCCAAAAGGCGGAGCTTTTTTCGTGATCGGATATGGATCATACGGATTTTCCCGCGGCTTGGGTGTAAGTGCCCGAGGAACGGATCAATTCGCTTTTTCCAGAATTTCCAGCGCCAGTCTGTATTTTTCGATTCGCTCCAGCGCCTTTTCGTCGACCGTATCAAGACGGCTGAGGTCGCTGTTGTGCAGCAGATCCGCTTTCTTGACCTTACGCGCGATCGGATTGATCGCAAGCGCTCTGACATAGTCGAGATATGCGACGCTGTCGTCGTGGGTCATCAGCGTCAGCGCGTCCGTGACATCAGCGGGGAAGCCCATCGCTTTGATATCCTCGACGGTGATATCGGTATCCTCGGCTACGTCGTGCAGCAGGGCGACACAGGTCGAATACTCGTCATCCATCTGCTCGGCGAGGTGGAACGGGTGATAGACATAGGGTATTCCGCTCTTGTCCACTTGATTCTTGTGCGCCTGAAAGGACAGCTTCAGCGCTTTTTTCGTCAGGTCGGTATACAGCATCTTTTTCAACTCCCCCATAATCTCCTGTTTATTATTCAGGAGTATTATACAGGAAAACGCCGGACGTTTCAAGGCGATTATTGTGAAATAGCTGCGGCAAAAACGCGCTTTATTTCTTGACGGGCGAATAAAAAGTCATTATAATTGTATATACAAAATACAGAAAAGGAGAATCCCAATGGAAGAAAACAAAAAGAACCCTGCCCTGCTTTGGAAGGTGATCGCGGGCGTATTAGCGGTTGCGCTGATCGTCGTATCGTGCCTGTATATCGCCGGCTTGTCCAACAAAGCGAACACTGCCGTTCCGGCTGATACCGCCGTTCCCTCAAACGCGGAAAGCTCATCCTCAGTCGATGAGGCTTCTCAGGACGCGCTGTCCCTGTGGACGGAGTCGGCGCCGCTCAAATCGGAGCTGACCGAGTATATCGATACGATCACAGACGAGAACTCCGCGGACTTTATCCCTGTCGAGAACCGTATCGCGGTATTCGATATGGACGGCACTCTGTGCTGCGAGACCGATCCCGGTTACTTCGATCACAAGCTGCTGTATCACCGCGTGATGGAGGATCCCGATTACAAGGATCAGGCAAGCGAGGAAGAGAAGGAAACCTGTGAAGAGATCGAAGAGTATTTTGAAACCGGCAGCTATCCGAGCGATCTGAGCGTCAAGCACGGCAAGGCGGTGGCTTCTGCGTTCAAGGGCATGACACCCGACGAGTTTGACGCCTATGTCAAGGATTACGCGTCGACTCCCATGGAGAGCTACTCCAATATGACCAACGCTCAGGCGTTCTACAAGCCCATGCTGCAGGTCGTCGAATATCTGCAGGACAACGACTTTACCGTATACGTCATCAGCGGTACCGACCGCTTTATCACCCGCGGTCTGTGCGACGGTACGATCGATATCCCGATGAGTCAGATGATCGGCTCCGATGAAAACCTGGTCGCGACCAATCAGGGCGATAAGGACGGCTTGGAATACACCTTCAGCCATGACGACAAGGTCATCACCGGCGGCGAATTCATCATCAAGAACCTGAAGATGAACAAGGTCAGCGTGATCGAGAAAGAGATCGGCGAGCAGCCCGTGCTGTGCTTCGGCAACAGCTCCGGCGACGCTGCGATGGCGAACTTCACCATTACCGACAACAAATACAAGAGCGGCGCTTATCTGCTGTGCTGTGACGATCTCGAGCGCGAGAACGGCAATACCGAAAAAGCCGACAAGATGCGCTCAAGCTGTGAAGAGAACGGCTGGACCGCCGTTTCCATGAAAGACGACTGGACGACCATCTACGGCGACGACGTCACCTATACCAAAAATTCAAATTGATTCCAGGCAAATAAATATGCAAGCGAAGAGTATGATCGGAGGTTCGATGTACTCTTCGCTTGTTTGCTTTCAACAAAAAACCGTATTACCGTCACCCTATTCACAGCGCGTTCAACGCTGTGGCGATACAGCATAATAAAGAACCCCCTCTATGGTGTATCTGCCGAAAAACAAATCAGGAGAACAAAGCGCTTTTCAACGAAAACAGCATAAAATTCTTGTGATACGATGATGCATTCCAATCAGAGTCTTTTTATTGTATTTCATCAGAATACATGTTATAATAAAGCCGATTTTATGCGAGGATTCTGATAAAAGGGTCGAAATGGTGAGGAAATCGTTATTGCTTCTGTGCGCTATACTGACCGCGCTTTTGATTTGTCCCATAGCGTCAGATGCCGCCGAGTCGGAGCTTGTCCCTCTCGGGGTGCGCGATGGCGACGGTTCCCGGCGGAGAGACCCTCATGTCCGGCGTTCCCGCCGGCGATTATACGTTGACCTTTACCGTGAATCCGCAGCACGAGGGGATAGAGGCATATTTCTATAACAATACGCGTACCGTATGCTTCAAGGTTCGCGACAGCTATGTGGTCGGTGATTATGACGACATCGGCGCGGTGGAGATCCTCGACGTCAGCCTGATGCAGCGCAGGCTTTGTGCTTTGACTGTCGACGTCGATAAAAAAGCCGACGAGCGCGGTAATGTCGACGACGGTGATCTCCTGATTACCGATGCAACATGGATCCGGCGCAGTATTGCCGGTATCGAACCCCCCCTATCCGATAGGGAAAAAGAACCTGTACAGGGATATCTGAATTTATAATGCATTGCACGATCGAGCCTATCGTTCGTGCAATAGATACAAACATTTTTTCAGAAAGGCAGGAAATCAAATGAAGCATTCATTCAAAAAAGCAGTTGCCGTATTGCTTGCCGTTATCATGGCAGCTTCCGTCGGTACGGTAGGCGCGTTTGCTCAGGATGAGCCGTCTTATGACAGCGACAGTACCTATTATAAGGGCGCGTTCTACTATCGTCCCGGTATGGGAGAGTATTTTCCCGGAACCGATCATGAGGACTACTATATCTACTCTGACGATTATTTCAAAAAATCGGGCAGGGTGTATGATCCCCACCTCTGTACCATGAGTTATACGATTGCGATTTCTTCGGTCAGCTCGACCAGAGAAAACTTCGATGAAGAGGGTTATAAGCGCAAGAATCGTAATATCATCGCGATCCTCGAGGATATCGGCTTCTCGGATATCGTCATTAATGACGATTATAAGCTCAAGCCCACCAAGAACAGCCTCGGTATCTGCTGCGCGCGCAAAAAGATCATGCAGGACGGCAAGGAATATACCCTCCTCGCGATCGTTCCCCGCAGCGCCGGTTATGAAGCCGAATGGGGCGACAACTTCGTTCTGGGCGCTGAGGGCGACGCCAAAGGTTTTAATATCAACGCCGATAAATGCCTTGATTTTGCAAAGGACTATATCGCGGCGCAGAACATCAGCGGCGATATCAAGGTCTGGACCGTCGGCTACAGCCGCGGCGCGACGATCGCCAACCTTACCGCCGCGAAGCTGATCGATGATCCCAAGGGCTATCTCGGCGACGCGGTAACGCTGACCTCCGATGACCTCTACGCCTACACCTGCGGTACGCCTCAGGGCGCGGATATCAACAACGATCCCCATAACGAGAAGTATGCCGGTATCTTTACCCGCTATCTCAACACCGAGTTTGCTTCCCTGATGGCTCCGGAGGAAATGGGCTTTACCCGCTACGGAGTCTGCGATCCTGATTTCGATCTGCTGTATAAAGAAGAAAACTACGACCGGATGATGGAGAACCTCGGCGTTATCAACGATTATGTACACGATACCTACGAAGCCTCCATCAACTCCGAGTATTTCCGTCCCAAGAAAATCGGAATCGTAGACGGTTCCGTCGGAATGGCGGACGATAACAACTCCTATATCCCCGATAATGCCGCCGAGTATTTACAGGGTCTGTGCGCTTATCTGACACAGATCACCGGCGGCAGAAAAGAGTACGCGAAGACCTACGAACAGCCCTTCTCCGATCTGATCGCCTATTATGAGTCGCTTTCCGACGAAGAGAGCGCCGCGCTGACGTCAGCTCTCACCGGTCACAAAGATACGATCAATCTGGTTGTCGCGCTGTACGCATACTTTATGAATACCAAGTACGAAAGCAAAAAGACTTACAGCGAGGCTCAACTCAGAGAGAAGACGACAGAGCTTGCAGCGATCGCCGCGGGCGTTGACGAGGAGTATACCTCGACCGGCATCGATGCTTCCATGATCGCCAAAGCAGCGGTCAATCTCGGCAAATATCTGCTGATGGACGCCGATGCGGTAAAGATCGTTGCTGCGGATTACCTGAGCAGTATTCTGAACGATGCGATGATCGCTTCCGGCGCGACCGAGGAAGAGCTCGCCGGTCTCACCAACAGAAAAGCCTGCCTCGCGCTGACGCACCTTCTTTCTCACCTGATCTTAGGCAATATCTGGCAGAGCGATGAAGTTCGTCCCCTCCAGCTCAACAATGAGCAGATGAAAGCCGCCGCGACGTTGATCGGAAACGCCGCGAACCTCTTTGTCGACCACGCCAACGAGATCATCATCTCGTGGCTCAAGACCGAGGACGGCTATTACGCGGATTTCGGTCCCTTTGAGGGCTCTCAGAAGGACGGTTATCGCAGAGTTTATGTCAAGGCGGATTCCGCCGCACTCAACGGGTATATCTTCGACAAGAGCGGCAAGGCGATCGCTCAGATCGAAGACGGCGTTATCAAAAACAGCCAAGACAGATGGATCGGCTTTACCTCTACCGATGACGGCGGCTTCTTCCGTATCCCCGCCGACAGTGAGTATCAGATCAAGCTCGTTACCGATAAACCGGACGAAGTTTCCGTCAGTATCGGCGAGTACAGCGTATATGAAGCAGCGACCGAAATACTGTTTGATAAAACCGTGACCGCAAAGGCGACCGCTCAGATCACTGTTTCTCTTCCCGAGCTTGAAGCAGGAGAAGAAGGCTATGATCTGCCCTCTGAAGGGACGGAGTATAACGTGACCGTTACCCCCGGCGGTGAAAGCGTTCTTCGCGGCGATATCGACGGAAACGGTGAGATCGACGCTATTGACGCGACCTGGCTCCTCCGCTATCTGGGTGAGATGATCGAACTGACCGACGAACAGATCGCGGCTGCCGACGCGGACGGCGACGGCGAGGTCACGATCATGGACGTGACGATGATCCAGCGTTTTGTCTGCGGTTTGAAAGTATCCGAAGGCGTCGGTAAACCGATCGTCTTTGAATCATAATAACGACATAAACAACAGGGATGGCTCAGTGAGCCATCCCTGTTGCTTGCATTATCTGGTTTTCAGTGCGCGCAGGCTCTTGATCAGGAATATCAGATAGATGGTCAAAAGCGTTGCCGCCGCGCAGATACCGACTATACAGGATATCGTCCAATCAATGCGGAAGCCCTCGCTTGCCGTCAGGATATAGGTTCCGCTTAGCTCGGCAATGGAGCTTCCTCTATGCCGCGAGCTGATCATGCCCGACATATAGTCGTGTACCGCGCCGCCTAAGATCGAGCCGAACACGATCCACAAAAAGACGATAGATCCGAATACCGCGCCCATCAGCGCGCCGAAGATCGGCCCTGTTCCCGCGATATTGAGGAGTTGGCTCAGGAACGCTTTCCACGTTTTCATCGGTACGTGGTCGACGCCGTCGTTGATGGCGACGGCAGGCGTTTGTCTGTTATCGGGAGCAAAAACCTTTTCCGTGATTTTACCGTACGCGAAGAAACCGATCAGCAGTACGGCTAAGGAGATGAACAGCGAGATCATACAATCTCTCCTTTACTCAGATTTCTGCTTCTGTTTTGTATCAGATGTATTTGCAGATCAACTGTTTTTCCGGGATATCATTCGATCGACGCCGATTTGATGATTGATTTTTTGAAAAATATCCCGTATACTGAATCAAGAGCAAAACAAGGATATCAAAAGATTATCGAGGATATAATGGATCATTTGCAATTATTGGCAGCCGCATATGTGCGCGGTTACGTTATCAATTACGGCGGCAGTCTGTGCGCCGGGCTTCTGAATACGCCGCTTGACGAGCTGACGGATGCTCAGGCAGCCGAACTCGCCGCCTACGGAAAGCAGCACGGCATGAAGATGTACCGATTCAAGGAGAAGGACGACCTCCCGCGGGTCAGGGCTGTTCTCGGCTTTCTCAGAGCCGTGTCGCCTGAGAGCGCCCTTGACGTCGGCAGCGGCAGAGGCGCCTTTCTCTTCCCGTTCCTGCGCGATTTCCCCGATACGCCCGTCACGTCGCTGGATATCCTGCCGTACCGCGCCGCTTTCCTGCAAATGCTCCGCGACGGCGGGATCACGCGGCTCACGGCGGTGCAGGCGGATATCTGCGCGTGGGACGCACCCGACGGCTGCTTCGACGTCGTTACGCTGCTGGAGGTGCTCGAGCATATTCCCGATGCTGAGCGGGCAATCGTGAACGCGGCGCGGCTTTGCCGGCGTTACATCGTCGTTTCCGTACCGTCCAAGCCCGATAACAACCCCGAGCACATCCATCTGCTGACCAAGGACAGGCTGACCGCCTTGTTCAACGCGGCAGGGATATACAGGCTGCATTTCAGCGGGGTGAACGGGCATCTGTTTTTAACCGCGACAAAGGAATGAATACCATGGAAGAACTGAAATTGATCAAATATCCGCGTACGCCCCACATCGAGGGCTCGCGGCTGCAGCCGGGCGACGAGGACTTGTCTCAGATCCCCTTTAAGCTGACGGCGGGCAGGCACATCGTCGTAGAGGAAAAGGTCGACGGCGCGAATACCGCCGTATCGTTTTCGTCAGACGGTGTGCTTCGGTTACAGAGCAGGGGACATTATCTCGAGGGCGGTTACCGTGAAAAGCACTATCATCTGCTCAAGCAGTGGGCGAACGTCCGCAGGGACAGTCTGTTCAGCGTCCTCGGCTCGCGCTATATCATGTACGGCGAATGGCTGTACGCGAAGCACACCGTGTACTATGACGCGCTCCCGCACTACTTTTTAGAGTTCGATATCTATGACAGAGAGAGCGGGAGCTATCTCGACACCCCGTCGCGCCGCGCGCTGCTCGGAAAGCTGCCTGTTGTTTCGGCGCCGGTATTGTTTGAGGGTGAACTGAACAGCCGCGAGGAGCTGCTGCGCTTGTTGACAAAGTCAAACTATATCACTGATGAACATGTGCAAAATCTGCGAGAAGAATGCAACAAGCTCGGTCTGGACGCAGAGCGTCAGCTGCGTGAGACCGACCTCTCCGATTTGATGGAGGGCTTGTATATCAAGATCGAAGAGAACGGCGAGGTGGTTGACCGGATGAAGTACGTTCGGGCGTCGTTTTTACAGACGGTAGACGCGTCGGGGACGCACTGGCTGGAGCGCCCGATCGTCCCGAACCGCCTTTCTGTGCCGATCGATTCGCTGTTCGGTGCCGATCATGGATAGGGCGGGAGCATTACTGTCGCTCGTGCCGACAGCGCCTGATTTTTCCGTCGATTTCGCGGGTATCGAGCGCGCGTTTCCCGCTGTCGTCGCCGATATGAGGGCGACTCCTCAGAATCCGAAGTACCATGCCGAGGGCGACGTGTGGGCGCATACGGCGATGGTGTGCGAATGTATCGCGCGCGATCCCGATTTCCGCGCGTGTCCCGAGCGGGTACGGCAGGAGCTTTTTCTTTCGGCGCTGTTTCACGATATCGGCAAGACACGGACGACAAAGCTTGAGAACGGCGAATGGACTTCTCCCAACCACGCGGTCGTCGGAGCGTGCATGGTGCGCGACATGCTGACGCGTGAATACGGGCTCAGCGGTTCCGCAGAACGTCAAGCCTTCCGCGAGACGGTGTGTTTTCTGATCCGTTACCACATGGTCGCGCCGTATATCATGGAGTCGCAAAAGCCCGATCGCAAATTGATCCGCTTAGCCTCCAACGGAGAATTGGCTGCGGATTTCACGCTCAGCCGTCTGCTGATCCTGGCAAGAGCGGACGGTAACGGCAAAATCTCCGAGTCCGGCGGCGAGGGGGAGGAGAGCGTCATGCTTGCCGCCGAGCTTTCCAAAGAACTCGGCTGTTTTGAAGCGCCTGTGCGATTTGCTTCCCCGTTTACCGCGTACGCTTTTTTTGCGGGCAGAAACGTCACCCCCGATACGCCTCTGTACAACGATACCGTGTGCGAGGCGATCCTGATGTGCGGATTGCCGGGCGTGGGGAAGGACGCTTATATCAGGGCGCATTATCCCGATCTGCCGATGATCTCGCTCGACGATATCCGCGCAGAATACGGGATCTCGCCCGTCGGCGATCAAAGCGAGGTCGCCCGGATCGCCAAAGCCCGCGCAAAGACGCTCCTGCGGGCAAAGCGGTCGTTCGTCTGGAACGCGACGAATGTCACGGCTAAGCTCCGCGGTGAGCTGATCTCCCTGTTCACGGGGTATCACGCGTATGTGAAGATCGTGTATCTCGAAACGGACTACGCGCGCGATCTCGAGCGCAACGCCGCGCGCGAAGCCGCCGTCCCGCAGGCGGTGATCGAAACAATGCTGTCAAAGCTCATCCCCCCCGAACGTCACGAAGCCCACGAGGTGGAGTGGAAGCTGGTATGATATTTCATGGGAGTCATCCGCAGGATCCTGCCTTTTCCGACAGGATCCTTTTTGCTTGGCAAAATGAACAAAAATGCAGTTGAAATTTTGTGAGACAAGAGAAAAACAGGGAAGCACGTTTTATTGAAAAAAAGAAATGATTCTTTTATAATACGAATAACAGAAAATATCCATAATCCGATCAAGGGGATGATGACTGTGAAAAGGCTATTATGCGTTGTTCTGACACTGATGATCGCCGTATGTGCTCTGCCGCTATGCGTCGCGTCGGCGGATTCCGATACCGTTTTTCTGATCGCCGACTGGGTCGCTTCGGACAACTCGACGCTGTCGTTTTATGACGACGGCACTTTCACGTTTGACTGGGGCTTTATGATGGAGGACGGCGACTGGGCGGTCGAAAAAAAGACCGACGACACCTTCTATCTCGATATTGACAGCAACGGTTTGCTTTCGCTGATGTCGCTCGCGTACGGCGTCATGGACAGTGAATATCACTTTGAGATCCTCAAATGCAACGACGACAACATCTATCTTGTTCAGGTGCTCAGCGGCGAGACCGCGAAAACTTCGCGCTGTAAGCTCGGCTTCACCCGCGACGGGGCAAAAAGCAACTTCAGCTATGAGGATGACGTCATTCCGACACAGGCGGAAGATGAACTGCCCGGGCTGCGGAATGTCAGGATCTATAACGATTCGAGCAGCTATGGTATGAACGAGCCGCAGGAGTGGCCAGACGGAAAGAAGGGCGGTCACTATGAGGATTTCAAATGGGGCGACGCGCTGTTTACAGTCCCGTCCTTTCAGCTGATTGACCAGTCGATGAAATCCCAAAATTCAGCGAACTATAATCTCGCGATGGCGTGCGGCGCGTTGTGTACGACCTCCTATAACCACGAGTATTTGAAGCAGGCGTACAACGATCTGGGCTTTAAGGATAAAAACATCTTTTTATACAGTTATCCCGATTCGTCCTTGAACAGAAACGACGCCAAGAGAAACGGTGGGAATTTTGCCGATGATAAGGATCTCGCTTTTTCCATCGCCACGCGGGAAATGGAAAACAACGGTGAAGAATTCGACCTGCTTGCGATCACTCTCAGGGGTACTAATAACAGGCATGAAGCGATCAAGGATGGAACCTGCAACCCCGATAAAGAGTATTACGGTTATATCGCGTGGGACTGGATCTATGAATTCGAAGAGGATGTTTTTACCGGTCTTGAGGATTTTTACGCCGAACATTCGTGGCTGGGAGAGAGACCGATGAAGATTTTGGTCACGGGATACAGCCTCGGCGGAGCGGGAGCGGATCTGGTAGCGGCAAAGCTCAACTATGAGGCGGACACCGACCGCTGGTTCGCAAAAAATACCGATAAAGACGATATCTACGCCTACACCTTCGGCGCGATCGACGCGCTATCGATCGAAGAGTCGAGAGACAACCTCAGGCAGACGGTCGTTTTCCCCGTCAAAGAGGGCTTTGAGAATATCATCAACATCTATAATCTGCTCGATACCTTCGGACCTAACTCAAGCGGCGCGTACGGGTTGTTCCAAGCGGCGGGCAATACGATGTACGGAAAGTACGGCGGCTTTCTTTCATTCCGCAACAGCATGAGGGGGATCGTCAATCCGGATTCGGATTGGCCCACACATGAAATTGTCGGTTATGTCCACGCCGTAAAGTCCGGCTGGCCTGCCGTCGATACCGGCAGCATGCGCAGGGTATGGATCAGATGTCCCGTTGACGTCGAGGTGTATTCGGACGGCGATCTGCTATGCAAGACCGAGGGCGGCGAGGTCGTGACCGAATCGTCTGAGATCGACGTCTGTATCGAGAATGAAGCAAAAACGATTCTGCTGCCTGCGGATATGGCGTGCAGGATACTGATCACGGCGACCGACGGCGGTACGATGGATTATTCCGTCATGGATATCACGAGTGATGATACGGCGTTTATCGAGTATTCGGATATTTCGCTGCAAAAGGATAAGAGGATACTGTGCGAGCTTTCGCCCGATATCACCGCGCAGGAAAGCAAGCTGTTCGTCGTCGATCAAAACGAGAACAAGACCCATCAGATCGCGCCCGACGGCAAAGAGACCGCTTTGGACGCGGGCGTTCAGGGCGACGGAGCTTCGAGCGAATCCGTTTCGACGGTGAAGAATTCCGACAGCGGCGATACGGCAAAAGCATCTTTTCTCCCGTGGTGGGTATGGCTGCTCATCGGCGTGGGCTCCGCTGTGTTGATCGGCGCAGTCGCGATAGCTATTTTCCTCAAAAGGAGAAGAAAAAAGATAGAAGCACAGCGCAGAAGGTTTTTGAATAATCTGAATAATCAATAGTTCATGACCGCCTTTTGCGTTCGGCGAGGATCCCGGAGTCGCAGGCGCGCCGCGTTGAGCCTTGCGGCATCAAAAGGAGCTGTCGCATTCATAAAAAATGTCATTCTGAACGTCAGTGAAGAATCTTAAAGTGCTGACTTTTCCGTGATATGATACCAATCATATTAGTATCAGGTGTAATCTTTTTGGATCAATGGCACGATAAGATCCTTCGCTTAACGCTCAGGATGACACGACTGAGGGGGCTATCGCGTTTCATGCGACAGCCCCGCTTTTTTGTCAATCTTTTCCCGATTGATGCAGTATTGCCTTGATTTGACTTTTTCTTTTCAAAAGGCGGCTGATTTGGACAGTCAGCGTCAGGGACAGCACGGTCAGAACGGCAAAGCAGGCGGACAGCAGGAGCATCGTGTGAGAGAACAGATGGATATAATAGCTGTTGCCGGTTGAGAGGTTGGCGTTCGTCTGCTGGATGTGGTTCGTGAAGGTCTTCAGATAATGTCCGATCTCAAAAATATTGTCATAGGGAACATAGTCCGCGGGGAGGACGAGCCTCGGCGGGAACAGGATGATGAACGTGACCGGGATCGCGATGAGCAAAACTGCAAGAAGGATACGCGCGAGCAGATAAAATTTGTTTTGCCAAAGCACGGTGCGAAGATAATCGTTTTCTGCGTCCCTGCGCAGCTTTTCACAGGCGCGGCGCGTCATGCCGGAGAGATATTTCAGGACGATGACCGAAAGGATCAGCGCGATGAAGAAGATAAACCAATTCGGCAAAACGGCGATCATGTCGCGCTTGACGGCAAGGTCGTTTTCCAGATACAAGTTCGTGTCGGAACCGGTCATGCCGAGCAGCCGCACCGCTTTTTCGGAGAAGGAGCCCTTCGGCGCGGCGACGGTATCGATCGTCTGAGTTTCGTAACCGTCGTAAGCGGTGTAGGGGAGATAGACACGGTCGTAAACGTCCGATGATATCCCGCGCAGAAAGCCCGACGGTTTCTGGTAGATGCCGACGACGGTGTAATCCTTTCCCCAAAGGGAAACGGTCTGTCCGACGACGTTCGCGTCCACGCTCATCGCGAGCGCTGTCTTATCACTGATTACGACGGCGGGCGTCTTGCGGTCGATATGTTCCTTGGTGATCGCGGAGCCGCCGACATGGATGTTGTATACACGAAAGTAGTTTTCGTTGATGAGTACCGGTTTGATCTCACCGACGCCGTCGACGGTTTCGGGATCCGCTTCGCCGCAGACGACCAGATCGTCGCCGCGGCTCGTTTCCGGCATCCTGTCATAAGCCGTGAAGGTGATCTGTGATGAAAGGCGGCTGCGGCTGTACTCCAGCAGCGGGGGGATCTCAGCGGCGACGGTATAGGACAGGATAAAGAAGATAACGCCGATCATCAAAAAGCAAACAGCGGCGAGCCACAGACCGGTATGCTTTCTTTTCTCCTTAACCATCTGACGTCACCCTTTGTCCGTCGTGGATCTCTTTGGTGCTTGTCAGCACGATCGGCAGCATATCGGCGTCCATATCCACCGCGGCGTAGAAGTCGGATTCGGCGAGGATCGTCACCGGCGTTTGCTTGACATAGCGCTTGTGATCGTCGCCCTCGGTGACGACATAGACATAGCTGCCGTTTTGTATCGCGGATTTCATCAGGATATGCCTGTATCTTTGACTTTCAAATGTGTTGTCGATGATGACCATATCGCCGAAGACGGGCATTTCCTCGCCATCCTCAAGCTCCATGCTTTTCAGTTCGGCGGTGCATTCGATCCCCTCTTCGGTTTCTCTTTTGCCGACGATGACGGCGACGCCGCTGCGGTAGGCGTATTCGTCCTTGCCTACCTGTACCGACGCCTTGACGTTGACGGAGGCGCCGATCTGCATAAAGGCGTTCAGCGACGGATCGCAGGTGAAGCCAAAGCGCAGTTCGCTGCCGTCTGCGCTCGGGGAATCGGAGGGTTCAAAGACGGAGACGGTACGCAGGTCGTATTTCAGCGTGCCTTCGCCGCCGAACGTGCAGGTGACGTGGGGCAGCAGATAGTTGTCGATCGTGCCGGAAAAATAGGTCAGCAGCGCGATGATCGCTAAAAACGCGATCGATACTTTGATGATGATGGATTTGATACTTGATTTCATATTTACACCTTCGAATTCTTGAATTCTTTGCTGTGATAGAGATAGAGCAGCAGGGGAGGGATCATAAAGATCACGCCGCAGGCAAAGATGACGCCGGTGTCTGTCGTACTGAAGCTGCTCAGCGCGACAGAGAGCGGATATTTTTCTTCATCCGTGAGATAGATGACGACCTGTTCGACCATGTTCCAGTTGTCGATAAAGGTCAGGATCATCAGCGCGGCGATACCGCCCTTGACCTGCGGGATGACGATTTTGAACAGGATTTTCAGCGTTGACGCGCCGTCGATGCGCGCCGCTTCGATCGCGTCATCCGGTACATAGCGCATATACTGCCGCAGCAGACATACGCCGAACGCCGTAAATGCCGAGGGCAGGATCAGCGCCCAGATCGTGTCGAGCAGTCCCATCCGCTGTATCATCATGTAGTTCGGCACCATCGTGACCCACGACGGCATGATCAGCAGGATGATGAAGATAAAGAACAGCGCGTCGCGGAACGGGAACTTCAGCTTGGTGAACGCAAAGGCGGCAAAGATCGATACCAGCGTCTGGATCAGTACGATCGGAACCGTGATCAGCAGCGAATTCCAGAAGTAATTCAGGAATTGGGGTCTTCTTAAAAATGCCTGATAATACTGTTCCAGACTGAATTGATCGGGTATCAGGTGAAAGCTCGCGTAATGCTCGGGCGAGGTGGAATAGGAGTCGACGATCTCACGCGACGTCATCACGGAATTCGCCAGCATATAGACGATCGGCAGCAGGAACAGCAGGACGATCAGGATGAGCGCGGCGTATTTGAGGATGATAACAGCACGGGTTTTCGCTTGCTTTTTCATATCGTACTCCTCCTTTCAAAGCGGAAGAAGATCAGCATGATCACGATGATGAAGATGCTCAGCACGATGGACGCGGCGCTCAGACGCGGATAGTTGAGGTTGTAGAAATTGTTGTTCATAAAGTGCTGGATCATGTAGAGGTGTTCGTCCGGATACTGACCGTACAGCAGGTATACCTCGCGGAAGATCTTGAACGAGCTGATAACGGTCAGCAGGATGACAAAGAAGGTGGTCGGACGCAGAAGCGGCAGGACGATCTTCGTGACCACCTGCGCGCGGTTTGCGCCGTCAAGATAGGCGGGTTCGCGGACTTCCTTGGGGATCTTTCGCAGTCCCGCCGAGAACAGGATGATGTTGTAGGCGCAGTTTTTCCAGACGAAAATGAAGATCACCAGCGCCATCGACCACGGCCCCTTGAAGAAGGAAACGGTATCCAGTCCCATCTTTTGGAGCAGATTGTTGATCACGCCGTAATCGTCGAAGAAGATCTGCCACACATACACGACCGAGGCGATCGGCACGATCAGCGGCGAGAGGAACAGACTGCTGAAAAAGCTCGTGTGCTTGTCAAAGGTAGAGAGGAACAGCGCGATCAGCAGGGGAATGATGACCGCGAGCGGGATGGCGAACAGCGAGAAGATCGCCGTGTTCTTCATGCCCAGCCAGAAGGTGTTGGATTTGAACAGCGCCGTGAAATTCGCGAATCCTGCGAATTGATCCTGTAATGTAAAGCCGTGGTAGATGCTGATACAGAACGGGATCAGATAGAAAATGAAGATACCGATGAGCGCGGGCAGCGCAAAGCCGACGCCCGTCCATGCCTGTTTTGTTTTCAGTTTCATATCATATAACTCCCTGTACTATTCCCAAATATATATCTTTGTAGCGGAAGAGAGATTGTCCGCGCATTTATCGATATTCGTTTTGCCGTCCCAGTAATCCTGCAGGATCGGGACAGCGACATTTTTATCATAGCTTGCGTTGTACAGGTCGAAGTACAGCTCGACGGAATCAATCTTTTCGATATGATCGATCAGCGCCTGTGTGACCGGACTGAGTTCTTCCTTGGGCTTGATGCTGATGCCGTACATATCGAAGAGCGCGCCGATGTTTTTCGCATCCCGTATACAGTTCTCGTACGCGGAGTTCAGCACCGGCAGATAATCGATGCTGCCGCCGTAGGAGTATTCTTCTCCGGTTCCTGTATAGAGGTTCTGTACATGATCGCCGAGCAGGTATTTGAGAAAGGCAAGCGCTTTATCGCGCTTCTCCTTTTTGATGTTTGAGCGGACAAAGATCGCGTCCACGATACCGGCGGAATAGGTGTTCTCGTCCTTCTCGAAACAGGAATACAGAACGGGATCCTTGGCTCGTTCGTCGATTTGGATGTCGTCCGGCAGGCTCATCATGAATTCCATGTAGATCGGATTGGAAAAGGAATGAAGCGGATTGAATAAGCAGGGGTCTTGTTCTTTTGAATCGGAGACGGCGGGTTCCTCCGCCGCGGAGATCTCGGAATGCTCCCGCAGCCGTGACATCAGTTCCAGCTTTTCTTTAAAACCTTCGTCGAATGAAACGCTTTGGTTCTCGAAGTCTACCTGAGAATTGATCAGCCGCAGGATGACTGTGTTGGCGTTCACCGCACCGCTTCTTTCGTCGCCGCTCATAAAGTCATAGCCCTTGGGATCCTGCAGATAATCGGCAAAAACCTCATCCATATTGTCAAATGTCAGGTGATATCCCTGCTCTGTCGGCATATGGAACTTTTGCAGGGTTTCTTTTTCGCCGACCAGCGTATAGACGCGGTAGAACAGCGGCAGGAAGTATCGCTTTCCCTCATACAGTCCCGCGTCCATGACGGTCTGATTATAGGCGCTCAGATCGATCTTGTCCGACGCCGTGTCGCTTTCGATCAGTTCGTTCAGGTCATAGAACGCGCCTGTCTTCATCAGATGCTCGAAGGGCAGATCCATGTTGTTGGAGAACAGATCGGGTCCCGCTCCCGCCATCACCTCGATGTTCAGCCGCTGGCTCATGGTCTCAAAGTTGTCGAACTCGATCAGCTTGATCTTCATGTCCTCCGTTGAGTGCGAGGTACACCAGCGGTTATAGCGTTGGATCTTATCGACCGTGTCGTCCTTATATTCTTTGGTAAAGTAGTAGGTCAGCTGTTCGCTGTCCGCCGCATCGCCGTCATCGCCTTTTCCGCACGCACAGCAGACGGCAGCCAGCAGCAGCGCCAGCAGTAAACATAAGGTTCTTTTCATTTTCCTGCGCTCCTGTTCAACATGATTTTACAGTTTACATCTCCATCATAAAATGTTTATCTGAAGTTTATCTGAAGAACTTGTCATTTTTTGATAAATTATTTATAATATCTTCAGATAAACTTCAGACAACGATGATATAAACGGGAGTGTAAGCGGATGTATCGGATTTTGCTGGTTGAGGATGACACTGACATTCAAACGCTGATCGCGAATTATTTTATCAAAAAGGAAAAAGATCTCTTTGAGGTCGACCTCGCCGCCGACGGTCAGACAGGGGTGGAGAAGGCGTATGAGAACAACTATGACTGTTTGCTGCTGGACGTCATGCTGCCCGAGCTGGACGGCTTTGAGATTTGTCGGGAGATCCGCCGTGAGAGCGACGTCCCGATCATCTTTATTACTGCGCGGACGGATGAAAGCGATATTCTCAACGGCTACGCGCTGGGGTGCGACGATTATGTGGTCAAGCCCTTTCCGCTGCCCGTTCTCTATGAAAAGGTGAACGCCCTGATCAAACGCTCCAAGGGCTTGGTGCGTTCCAAGGTGTTTTCGGCGGGAGATATCTCGCTGAATCCCAATAACGGCGTTGTGATCTGCGGCGGCAGGAAGATCAAGCTGACCGCCAGAGAGTACGGCATCCTGAAAGTCCTGCTCGAGAACAAGGGCAGAGTCATCAGCCGTGAGAAGCTGATCGATATCGTGTGGGGCTACAACAACGATACCGACGAGCGCGTGCTGGATACGCATATGCGCAACCTGAGAAAGGCGCTGGGCGCGAACGGCAGGCAGATCAAGACCGTTATCCGCAGAGGCTATCAAATCGAGGATCAATAAATGGAACAAAGGCTGAAAAAAGAACGAAACAGGCTGATCTTGCGCGTTACCCTTATCATGCTGGCGATATGGCTGACCTTATCGGGCGTGTTCTGCGTCGTAAGGCTGAGCAATGAAAAGGTCGATGTGCAGAAGAACGAGCTTGCCGACCTGTCGCATTTTATGCAGCTGATGACCGTAGGCAGTACCGACGATACGGTCAATCGCTCGCTGCTGGAATACACCAATCCATCCGAAGGGCAGGGAAAGAATGTTTATAACAAGCAGATGATCATTATCGACCGCAAGACGAACCGGGTGATCTCCGATACAGCCGGCGGGAGAGGCGTTATGTTTTATATCAAGGTGAGTCCGGAGTACTCCTATGATCTGGTCGGTCTGCTGTTTTATGACAATATCCGAAGCGCGTTAAGCGACGCGGAGTATCAGCGCATCGTCGATTATTTGAATACCGAGCGCGACGACGGCGATTACTATGAGCTTGTCTGCACCAAATTCCATGTCGGTCAGGGCTTTCTGCCGCTGGAGTTGAAGATCGTGCTGGTCGACGGTGCCGATCCGAGATTTACCGTCGACGATGAGGTGGCGGTTTTTGACCTGAGTGAGAACAGGATCGACGGATTGGAGATTGATGAATGCAGCGAGCTCAGGCGCAATACCATTCCCAAAGATTTTATTGTCGACGGCGTCCGCAACAAAGACGTCATCGGTTCATTGACGAAGGAACAGCGCAAGAGCGCCGTTGAAATGATACCGACGGGAATGTTTCGCTATATTTTCTACGCATCCGATTATCTGAATCATATCAGTGTCGAATACGGCGAGGAAGAAGCCTCGTGGCTGGTGCAGTATGCGAAAGAGGTCGACATTCTGGATAGCTGCAAGACCGATCTCATCGTCGGCGTCGGAGTGATCTTCGTTTTCTTTCTGACGATCGGGGCGATCCTTTGCGTGATGATCTGGAAAACCGTCAAAGCCCAGATGATACAGGAGCAGAAGCGGCTCGATCTGACGAACGCGCTGGCGCACGACATCAAGACGCCGCTCTTTGTGATCAGCGGTTATGCGTACAGTCTGAAAGAGGATATCGATGAAAATGAGCGCGAGCTGTATCTCGACAAGATCATCGAGCAAACGGACGAGGTCAACAGCCTCGTTCACAGGATGCTCAATTTCAGCAAGCTCGATTCCTATGCGATGACGCTGAGCAAAACGGAATTTGATTTAGGCGCGATGGCTGAGTCGATCGCAGAGAATTATACCGCCCTGCCGGACAATAAAAGACTCGTTTGCACCCGCAGCGGCGATAACAGGATCGCGGCGGACAAGGAGCTGATCAGAACCGCTCTGCAAAACCTGATCGATAACGCGGTAAAGTATTCCCTGCCTGACAGCGAGATACAGATCGACGTTACCGAAAAGACGATCACCGTCTCGAATGAATCCGAACCAATGACAAAATCGGAGCTAAGGCAAATCTGGCAGCCGTATTATCGCAAGGATAAAAGCCGTCACCAAAAAGGCAACGGCTTGGGGCTTTCTATCGTAAAATCTATTCTGGATCTGCACAAAGCGAGCTATCGTATGTATATGGACGGCTCAAGGCTGATTTGCCGGATCGTGTTTTGATACGACCGATGATTGACCCTTTCGGTTTTTATCAAAACACCGAGGTATTAATAGGCAACATTATTAGGGAAACCCTTCCTCAGCCTTCGGTCGCGGATCCATTCACGATTTATCTGCACCATCAATACAAAGCAAAACACCCAATCGCACTGCGATTGGGTGTTCCTGCAAAAGGGGTCAAATATAGCTTTTAGGTGCTGTCATGCCGATACCGAATCGCCGATCGCGTAGAGGACGCCTATCCCTACCAGCCATCTTTGGATCAATGTTGCATCGATGATCGTCACATCACCGTCGCCGTCAACGTTGGCGGCTTTTTCATCACATGGAGAGGGTAGGGAAATGCCGACCAGCGTTCGCTGGATCCATGTCGCATCGAGGATCGTGACGATCCCGTCCCCGTCGGCGTCGCCGAGGATATAGGAGGAGGTTTCGCTCTTCTCGGTTGTAATCGTGACCGTCACCGCGCCGGTGATCTTAGTAATACGGTAGGCGTTGTCGCCCAACTCCTTAAGGTTTTTATATGCGCCCGATGCACTTACGTCGTTGAGAGTATAGCCGTCCTTGAGAACAACCACGAAGTTGACCTGACCGTCGCCGGTGGAGTCAGGCTCTCCGGTATCGCTGCTGCGCGAAACGGTGGAGCCGGTCGCGGATACGGATTCGCTTAAGCCTGAATAGTCCTGCGTATGATAGACGGTGATGGAATCCACGCCGCTGTCGCCCGCAAAGGTGACGGTATAGCCTTCATCCGCGATCGCTTCCTGATCGACCGAATGGTCGCAGGCGGCGATGGAAACGGTCACGGGGATCGTCTGCTGTTCTGTCGCGCCGCATTTGGTGCAGGTGTAGGTCATCAAACCCGTGGAGGCGGCGTTCGCCGCAGTCGTGACCGTACCGGAATCCCAGCTGTGCGTCGAGGATTCACCCTTGCACGCGGTCACGCTTGTCGCAGAGGCAAACGAAGGCGTGCTGCCCGATACGGTCGACGGCCATGAAGCCA